>NZ_JBFAZA010000009.1:0-288786 GCF_040681595.1 Amycolatopsis sp. NPDC051716
AAGGCCGCCTTGGGTGCGTTCAACGCAACCAAGGCCACATTGGGGCGCTCGGGGACCGGGCCGCTGTCACTGAACTTCGGACGCGCGACACTAGGGTGAGGCCGTGTCCGAACATCCGCCGCTCAGCGTGCTCACGGCGACCTGCCCCTCCCGCACGTCGCTCGCCCGGATCGCCAACAAGTGGACGGCCATGGTGGTCATCGCCCTCAGCGGCAGCCGGCTGCGCTTCGGCGACCTGCGCGCCGCGGTCGAGGGGATCAGCGGCAAGGTCCTCACCGAAACCCTGCGCGACCTCGAACGCGACGGGCTCGTCGAGCGGCACGCGTACGCGGAGGTGCCGCCGCGGGTCGAGTACGAACTGACCGCGCTGGGCCGCACCCTGCACGCGCCCCTGCAAGCGCTGGGTCACTGGGCCGAAGCGCACATCACCCAGGTGCTCGCGGCCCGCGAGGCCTACGACGCCCGGCAGTGACTGTGCCGGCTGTCACAGGCGCCAGCGGTTACGTTGAGGTAACCGGCCATCGGCGGTGACGATCGGATCATTCCCCCGAAAAGCCTGAGAGGAACGATCCGATGACCGAGCCCGCCAGTGTGGTCCGAAAGTACTTCGAAGCGTTGTCCGCCAAGGACTTCGCCACCGCCGCCGGGATGTTCGCCGACGACGTCCGCTGGCACCAGCCGGGCGGAAACCGGTTCTCCGGCACCCACCAGGGCGGTGCCGCGGTGGGCGAACTGCTCGCCGGGATGATCACGGTCAGTGCAGGGTCGTTCGAGCTCACGCTGACCGGCCCGCTGATGGCCAACGGCACCCTGGTCGCGGCCCCGATCCACTTCACCGCGAAACGCGAGGGCGCGGTCATGGACCAGCACGGCGTGGACGTGCTGCGGGTCGAAGACGGCCGGGTCGCGGAAGCGTGGCTGTTCTCCGGCGACGCGGCCGAAGAGGACGCCTTCTGGGGCGCGGCCTGAGTCAGCGGTCGTCGGCGAGGCCGTGTTCGTAGGCGTGGATCACGAGGTGCACGCGGTTGCGCAGGCCGAGCTTGGCCAGCAGCCGGGCCACGTGCGTCTTGACCGTGCCTTCGCCGACGACGAGGGCAGCGGCGATCTCGGCGTTGCTCATGCCCTTCGCCACGAGCCGCAGCACCTCGAGTTCCCGCGGGGTGAGGCGGTCGAGGCCGTCCGGCGCGCGCGGCGGTGCGGGGGCGGCGAACCGGCGGAGGGTGCGGCGGGTGACCTGCGGGTCGAGCAGGCCCTGCCCCTTCGCCGCCGCGCGGACGGCGCCGACCAGCAGCGCCGGCTCGCTGTCCTTGAGCACGAACCCGGCCGCGCCCGCCGCGAGCGCCCCGAACAGGTACTCGTCGACGTCGAACGTGGTCAGCGCGACGACCGCGGGCGCCGGGTTGACCGATTCGCCGATCCGGCGGATGGCGGCGATCCCGTCCAGCCGGGGCATCCGCAAGTCCAGCACCACGACGTCGACGCCGTACCGGGCCTTCTCGGCGGCTTCGGCGCCGTCGGCGGCTTCGCCGACCACCTCGATGTCGTCCTCGGCGTCGAGCACCAGGCGCAGGGCCCAGCGGACCTCCTCCTGGTCGTCCGCGAGCAGCGTGCGGATCATCGCGGGAGCCGGGCTTCGACGCGCCAGCCGGTCGGGTCGTTGGGCCCGATTTCCAGGGTGCCGCCGAGCAACCGGGTCCGTTCCCGCATCCCGCGCAGGCCGCTGCCTTCGGCCGGGGCGCCGGGGGTGGTGGAGCCGTTGTCGGCGACGGTGATCACGAGGGCGTCCGCGCGGTGGTCGACGCCGAGGTGCACGCGGGTCGCGTCGGAATGGCGCAGGACGTTGGTCAGCGCTTCCTGAGCCACCCGGTAGCCGGCGTGGCCGAGCAGCGGTGGCACGTCCGGCGAGCCGCGCCGGGTGAGGGTGACCGTGCGGTCCGGGCCGGTGGTGCGTTCGACCAGCGTGTCCAAATCGGACAGTGAGCTGCCGGTTCGCGGCAGCACGGCCCGCACTTCGGCGAGGGCGGTGGCCGAGGCGTCGGCGATGGTGGCCAGCGCCCGGTCGGCGGCCGGCGGCAGCGCGCGGGCGACGTGGCGGACCGCGGTGGCCTGCAGCCGGATCACGGTGAGGTGGTGGCCGACGGCATCGTGCACCTCCCGGGCGACGCGGGCGTGTTCCTCGGCGACGACCCGCCGGGTCTCCGCCCGGTAGAGGCGCTCGGCGTGCTCGGCGCGGTCCCGGTGCAGCCGCAGGGCGTACCCGGCCGCGACCGGCGCGACGCCGAGCAGAACGAGATCGGTGTAGGTGGCGGCGCCGGCCGGCCGGACCCCGGCGACGGCCAGGACGAGCAGCCAGCCCACGGAGCAACCGAGCACGCGCGGCCGCGGCCGGTGGTAGGCGGCCGACCCGAAGGCGGCCATGGCGACCAGCCGCCCGGGCCAGAGCGGCAGGGCGATGACAACGGCGGCGCAGAGCAAGGCGGCGCCGAGCGGAAAGCGACGCCGAAGCAGCAACGGCGCGGCCACGGCGGCGGCCCCGGCCCCGACGGCGAGCGGATCGGCCCCGGCCCGTTCGGCCAGCCCGAGCCCCAGCACGACCACCGCGGCGGCGCCGGTGACGAGGAGATTGCCGTTGGCGCCGCGGAGAAAAGCCGGCGGTTGCCACGGCCCCGGGCTGCTCGGGTGGTCGATGGCCATGTCCACGTTGTACACGTCCGGTGGGTTGGTGGTGCGGCTTCGAGATGAAGCCGGCGGGGGTGGGTGGCTGGGTGTGCTTGCGGTCGGCTGGTGGGGCGGGCGTGGGGTTTCGGTGGGCGGCGGGGTTCGGGTGGCTGGTGGTGGGTTGCGGTTGGCCGTGCGGTGCGGGTTCGGGCAGCAGTTGGGGTGGGTTCGGCCGGTGGGTTGCGGTGCGGTTTGGTTCCGGGCGGTTGCCGGGTTGGGTGCGGTTTGCTGTGCGGGTCCGGTCGGTCGGTGGGTTGGTTGAGCGGTGCGGGTCCGGCCGGTTGGTGAGTGGGTTGCGGGTTGGCTGGGCGGGGCGGGGTCCGGCTGGCTGGGGGGACGGGGTTCCGGTTGGCCGGGCAGGCGCGGTTTGGCGTGGTTGCGGTTGCCGGCGAGGGCTTCGGCGGGCTTGGGGCGCGGGCATTGAGTGGCTGAGCGGCCCAGGCAGCGGTGTTGCCGTGGATCCGTGGAGCGAGCCGTGGCGGTGAAGGCCGGGCCGGTCGGCCACCCCGCCGGTCAACCTTCGCTTCCGCAGCGCGCCCCTGCCGGCGGCAGCTGCCCGTCCCACAGCCACCGGTGCACGTAGCCGCGCACGCACGCGTTCCCCCGCAGGTACAGCGCGTGGTTCCCCGCCGACGGCAGATAGCTCCCGTGCAGCTGCGCCGCGACCCGGCGGCCGTGCTCGGCGGGTGTCAGCGGGTCGTCGTCGCCGTTGGCCACCAGGACCCGGGGCATCGGGGGCAGGGGTGCCGGTGGGTTGAGGCCCGTCCGGGGCAGCCCGGCGCACTGTCCCGCCACCCGCCACGGGTGCACGGCCCAGCCCAGCCGGGGCGCCGCCGCCCGCAGCTCGGCTTCCACCCGTTCGGCGGCCGGGAACCGGGCCGGGTCCGGGAAATCCGCGCAGAACGCCGTCCGGGCGAGACGGGCGTCGGGCGGGGCCGGGTGGGGTGTCACCGCCGAGGTGTCCCCGGCTTCGGCCGCGGCCAGGCCCGCCGCCAGCGCCGGCCAGCTCCGGTCGTCGCCGATCCGGGCCGCCGCCCACGCGACGGCCGTCCCCGCCGGCAGCGCGTCCCACACCGCGATCACGTCCCGCCCGTGCAGCGCGCAGCTCGGGTCCGCCGCGCACCAGCGGGCCATCCGGAACAGGTTGCGTTCGGCCGTCACCGCGCCGGCCCGGGCCCACGCCGCGGGATCGGAGCGGGTGTGGTCCAGCACGCTGTCGAGGTACATGCGCCCGACCCGGGAGCCGAACAGCGCCGCGTACGCCTGCCCGTACACCGTGCCGTACGAGCTGCCGAAGTAGTTCAGCCGGGGCTCGCCCAGCCGGGCCCGGATCGCGTCCATATCGCGGGCCACCTGCCGGGCCCCGAGGGGACCGGGGGTGGCCGTGCAGTCCGCCGCGAACTTCGCGTTGGCGGCGGCGTAGGCGTCATACGCGCTCTGGGTCAGCGGCCCCGGCAGAGCCGCGGGAACCGGCCCGGGACACGTGACATCGAGGCCGCGCGGGTCGAACACCACCACGTCGAACCGGGCCGCCAGGTCGGTGAACTGGTCGCGGAACCCCGGCACGGCGAAGAGCGGGATCGACTGCGCGGGACCGCCCGGGTTCACCAGCAGGGTGCCGAGTTTCCGCTCGCGCGCGGGGATCCGCAGCAACGGGACGGTGACGGTGGCCCCGCCGGCCGGGTGGTCCCGGTCAGCGGGTACCTCGATCCCGGTGCACGACAAGCCGTCGTAACAGTCTCGCCACGCCAAGCCCTCGTCCGCCGTAGCGGTCCCGGCCCCGGTCACCAGCAGCACGGCCACCGCCGCCACGTGCTTGAACAGTGCTTTCATGCCTCGATTCGAGCAGCCGGCGGCGCCGCGCGCGTCTGCCTCGAGACAGACTTTTCCGCCCGGGGAACCTCACCCACACCCCGGACGTCCTAGTGCCGTAAGTAACACCATCGGCCCAATGGGCGAATAACCCGTTGTAGTGGCGAAAAAAGGAAGGCAGTCCGGTGTCCGGTTCAGGAGTCGAGCTCACCCACCGCGCGATGGCCATGCTGAGGGCGGTGGCCGCGGGTCGTGCGCAGATGTCGTGCAGCTGTGAGCCCGACCTCTTCATCGACGGATTCGCCTGTTGCGATCAGATGACCGCCCACGCGCTGGCCCACGGCGGTTACCTCCGCCCCGGCGCCGAAGGGGCCACCGGCCGCGTCGCCGCCGAGCTGACCGAGGCGGGCCGCGCGGCGCTGGCGATCACCGTCGCCGCCTGAGCGGCTGATCATGAAGTCACGCAGGGTCGTGACTTCGCACAGCTGTTCGATTTATCCCGGGTCGCCGACCTGGCAGGCTTGTCCCCATGGCGGAGCACCCCCCACCGATGGACAACGAGGCGACGGTCTTCCTCCCGAGCGAGCTGCGGGGCCCGCACTGGCCGACCCGTGACCCCGACGTCTCCCGGCGGGCCTACGACGAGTTCGCCGGCCAGATCGTCGCGCGGCCGCCCGCGTCGCCGGTCAGCGCCGGGCGCGGGGAAGGTGCCGGCTCCTCGCTGGCGCGCTCCAGCGGCCGGATGGCGGTCGCCTCGGCCGTCAGCCGGGTCACCGGGTTCGTCGCGAAGCTGCTGCTCGCCGCCGTGGTCGGGGCCGGGGTCGTCAACGACTCCTTCACCGTCGCGAACACGTTGCCCAACATCGTCTTCGAACTGCTCTTCGGTGGTGTCCTGGCCAGCGTGGTGGTGCCGCTGCTGGTGCGCTCGCACGACGACCCCGACGGCGGCCGCGCCTACACCCAGCGGCTCATCACGATGGCGCTGGTGCTGCTCGCCGTCGGCACGGCCGTCGCGGTGGCGATCGCCCCGCTGTTCACCGCGCTCTACGTCGACAAATCGTCCGAGACCGCCAACTCCGGGCTGACCACCGCGCTGGCGTACCTGCTGCTGCCGCAGATCCTGTTCTACGGCCTCTTCGCGCTGCTTTCGGCCATCCTCAACGCGCAGAACGTGTTCGGCCCGCCGGCCTGGGCGCCAGTGCTGAACAACGTCGTCGTCACCGGCACGCTCGTGGTGTTCGCGTTCGTGCCGGGTGAGCTGACCCTCGACCCGGTCCGGATGAGCGACCCCAAGCTGCTCGTGCTCGGCCTCGGCACCACGCTCGGCATCGTCGCGCAGGCGGTCGTGCTCATCCCGGCGTTGCTGCGCACCGGGTTCCGGTTCCGCTGGCGCTGGGGCTTCGACCCGCGGATCAAGGAATTCGGCGGGCTCGCCGCGTGGATCCTCGGCTACGTCGTCGTCAGCCACGTCGGGTTCGTCATCACCACCCGCGTGCTGACCGGCGGCAACAGCGGCGGCGTGACGGCCTACAGCTACGCGTCCCTGCTTTTCCAGCTCCCGTACGGCATCCTCGGCGTTTCGCTGCTGACCGCGCTGATGCCGCGGATGAGCCGCGCCGCCGCGGACGGCGACACGGTCTCGCTCGTCGGCGACCTCTCGCTCGCCTCCCGCATGTCCACGGTGCTCTTCGTGCCCATTTCGGCGGTGCTGGCCGTGGTCGGCACACCGATCGGCATCGCGATCTTCACCTGGGGCCGCGGCACCCTCGACGACGCCGAGCGGCTCGGCCAGACCCTGGCGGTGTCGGCGGTCGGGCTGCTGCCCTTCGCGCTGGTCATGCTGCAGCTGCGGGTGTTCTACGCGATGAAGGACGCCCGCACGCCCACGCTGATCATGCTCGTGATGACGGCGGTGAAGATCCCGCTGCTGCTCCTGTGCCGCGGCCTGCTCGACGGCGAGCACGTCGTCTACGGCGTCATGCTCGTCAACGGCGCCGGGTTCGTGGTCGGCGCCGTCCTCGGCCAGGTCTGGCTGTGGGTCCGGCTCGGGCACCTGCGCAGCAAGCGGTCGCTGCGGGTCGGGCTGATCACGCTCTCGGTGAGCGGGCTCGGCGTGGTGGCCGCGGTGCTCGCCGGGCGCGCGGTGCCCGCGTCGCTCGGGGTGATTCCGGGGGCGTGGGTGAAGCTGCCGGTGCAGGGGCTGCTCGGGATGGCCGTGCCGTTCGGGTTGCTGGCGCTGCTGAAGCTGCCGGAGTTCACCCCGGTGACCCGGCGGGTGGCGGGACTGCGGCGGCGGTTGGTGGCTCGTTGACGGTGGGGCCGGTGGCGGGTTGCCGAGGTGTCCGGAGGCGCCCGGCGGTCCGCCCTGCGGCGGCAGTCGGCGCCTCGTTGACGGTGGGGGCCGGGAGCGCGGCCCGGTTGAGTCGCGCGGTGGTGAGGTTGGGGCTGCCGGAGTTCACTCCGGGACCCCGCGGGCACCGGGGGTTCGTGGCTCGTTGAGGCCCGGGCCGGGGCCGGGGGTGTGGCGCGGTGGCGGAGTGCGAAGGCTTCCGGGATCGCCCGGGTGGCGGCCGCAGGCGGACATTGGCGGCTCGTCGAGGTTGGGGCCGCGGGGTGCGGGGGTGGGGTCGCCGAGGCGTCCGGAGCCGCCCGGCTGTCCGCCCCTCCGTCAGCGGTTGCCGCCTCGTTGACAGCTACGGCCGGAAAGCCGATCCGGTTGTCTCGAAACGGTAACGAGAGGGCGGCGATCAGCGCGTTTACAATTGCCGCAAGGGTTTCTACTATCCACCGGGATCATGCGTCGCGGGCGAGCGCGGCGTGGGGGAATCGGGTGGAGGTCGTGCATGACGCGCAGCGCGCGCAGACGACGTGACAGAGTCACGGTCGACGAGCTGCTCAAGCAGACCGGGGCGCGGCCGCGCAAACCGGGCTCGAGGGCGGCCGAGCTGGCGGCGCGCCGGGACGTCGAGCCGGAAGGCGGGCCGCGTGGGGCGGCGCGGCTGGCGCTGGCGTCGGTGGTGACCGTCGTGCTGGGCGGGCTGGTCGTCGTGCTGGCGGCGCAGCCGGACTCCGTGCCCGGCTCCACGCAGTTCCCGCAGCTGCAGCCGGCCACCGCCGTGCCGTTGCCGTCCTCGACCGTGCTGGCCGTCCCGACCGAGACCACCACGCCGTCGCCGGCGGTGATGCACGCGCGCCGGACGCCCACGCCCACCCCGACTCCGACCGTCACGATCGAGCTGCCGCCACCGCCGCCCCCGTCCACGACCAAGACGAGCCCGCCGCCGGTCATCTGGAACCCCTACCAGTGCAACCCGTACTCCTGCGGGCCCTACCCCGGTGGGCCGCGGCGCTGACCCGCGAAGGCCCCCTCACCGACCCCGATGCCGGTGAGAGGGCCCCCGACAGCCCCACTACGGGTCCGGTGGGTCAGCCGGTGTAGCCGGCGACGATCTTGGTGAACGCGTACTTGTCCTGGCTGATCCCGCTGCACTCGCCACCGCCGCTGCAGTCGCGGTTGGTGGCCCAGAACGTGAACCGGGCCAGGTGGTGGCTCGTCGCGTAGCCGCGGATGGAGTTGAAGTTGGCGACCGTGACGGTCTCGCCCGCGTTGTCGGTCTTGCCGTTCATCGAGGAGAGGCCGCTGTGCCGGTAGGCGGTGTCGTCGTTCCAGCCGAAGGTGGTCTTGAGCTGGTTCTTCAGCCCGTCGACCGCGGACTTCGTCAGGGCGGCCATGTCACCGCCGCTGGAGAAGTCGAACGGCATGACCGACCAGACGTCGACCGGGGCGCCGATCGCCTTGGCCTGGTTGATCAGGCGCTTGCCCCACGAGTCGGGGCCGGTCGTGGTGGTGCCGATGGTGATGACGACCTTCAGGTTCGGGTTCTTCTGCTTGGTCAGCTTGACCGCGTTGAGGATGCGGTCCTGCACCGTGTTGTTCTGGAACTCGTCGGTGTTCTCGATGTCGAGGTCGATCGCCTTGAGCCCGTAGGCGTCGATCACCTTCTGGTAGGCACCCGCCAGCGCGGAGGCCGACGTGCACTTCGAGCCCAGCTTCGTGCCGGACCAGCCGCCGAAGGAGGGGATCACGTCCCCGCCCGCGTTGCGGATGTTCTGGATCATCGTCTTGTCGGAGCCGGTCAGCGACCGGCTGCCGTCCCACTTGGGGTTGCAGGAGCCGTCCGAGAGGACGAACGCGAGCGTAAACGCTTTCACGCCGGTCGCGGACATCGCGGCGGTCGGGCTGGTCTGCCCGCCCCACTGGTACAGGTACGGGGAGGCGAGCACGGGGTCGACCGCGGCCATGGCCTGCGGGGCGAGCCCGACCGTCGTCGCCAGGGCGGCCGAAGCCGCGGCCGCGAGGGTGAGGAGACGGCGCACTGATTTCATGGGGGTCCTCCGAAACGCGCAGGTGGAGCACCTCCGGTTTGAGGCGGCGGGATCAACCCGGGAGGAGTGCTGTGTGCCACCACACAGTGGACTAGACCAATGTTGTGTGTCAACCCTCCGTCGGTCGGAAAATGACCCACGGTGCCCGGAACTCGCGACGGTGTTAAATTCCCCTGAAGGCGGATCGACATGAGCCCGCATTCCGGCTACTTTGCCGAAATGGTGGGGGATTCCACGGTCGCCGCCGGCGGGGAAGGCCGCCCGGGCCGGTTCCTGGCCGCCCTCGTCCCGCAGCGCTGGGCCCCGCGGCGGTGGGCGCTGTGGCGGCTGCCGCGCCGCGCCCAGGTCTGCTACGTCGTCGGGATCGACGCCCTCGCCGTCGCCGCCGTCGTGCTCGCCGCCCTCCGCTTCCCGCCGCTCGCCGCGATGCTGACGCCGTTCGCGCTGCTCGCGGCCGGGATGCTCGTGTCGGCGGAGCTCGTGCGGCCGGTCGAGCGCCACCGCGAGGAGACCCTCCTCGGCCCCGGCGTCGACACGCCGTGGATCTTCGCCGGGGTGCTCGTGCTCCGCCCCGGTCTCGCCGTGGCGCTGGTCGTGCTCTCCGCGCTGCACCAATGGTTCCGGGTCCGCAGGAGACCCGTTCACCGGCAGGCGTTCGGCGCCGCGGCGACGGCGCTCGCCGGTCTCGTCGCGGGGGCCTTCCTCACCGCGACCGGCGTCCGCCCCCTCGGTGAGGTGCTCGGCTCCCGGACCGTCCTCCTGCTCACCGCCGCGGGGCTGGTGTTCCTCGCCGTCAACGCCGCGCTCGTGACCGGCGCCGACGGGCCACGACGGCCACCCGAAGCCGCACCCGCGTACGCCTTCGACGCCGCGATGACGGCCTTCGGCCTTCCGCTCGCCTGGGCCGCGGCGGCCGCGCCGCTGCTGGTTCCGGTGCTGGCCGGCGCCACCGTCGTGCTGCACCGCGGCGGGCTGGGCGGCGGCCGCCGCGACCACGTCACCCTCGACCCGGGCACCGGCGTGCTGACCGCCGCGTCCTGGCGCGGCGCGGCGCAGGCCCGGCTGGACCGCCCCGGCGGATCCGGCCCGGCCGTGCTGCTGCTCGACCTCGACCACTTCCGCCTGCTCAACGACCGCTACGGCGCCCGGATCGGCGACGCCGTCCTGCGCGCGGTCGCCGGCACCCTGCGCGACGAGGTCCGGGCCGCCGATCTCGTGGGCCGCTCCGGCGGCGAGGAGTTCGCGGTGCTGCTGCCCGGCACCGGCCCCTTCGACGCGATGGCGATCGCCGAGCGCATCCGCCTGCGGATCGCCTCGACGCTGGTGGCGCTGAAGGCTTCGGGTGATGGTCCGCAGTTCGTGGGGGTGACGGTGTCGATCGGTGTGGCGGGCTGTTCGGCTGGGCTGCTCGATGAGGCGTTGTTGGCGGCGGAGGGGGCTTTGCTGCGGGCGAAGGCGGCGGGCCGGAACCGGACGGTCTGTGCCGACCCGGCGTCGTGATCCGGCCGTGAGCACGGCTGGGCAACCGGCGATCCCGCTGAGCGGGAATGGGCGTGGAAAATCAGCTCATCGTGATCGCGTCCAGTTTTTCCTTCAGGTACTGCGACGCGATCACCTCGGGGTAGGTTCGCGTGCCCAGCGGCGGTGCCAGTGACGTGATCCGCGCGTCGTGATCGGTCTCGTAGAAGAAGATCAACGACACGAGGTCTTCGTCGGGCGCCGTCGCGGGCGGGGGGAGGACGCGGTGGCGCGTCGAGCGCCAGCGGTCGCCCGTCCAGCGGGCCATCAGGTCGCCGATGTTGACCGTGAACGCCTCCGGGTGGAACGGCGCGTCCGCCCACTCGCCGTCGGCCGTGCACACCTGCAGGCCGCCGACGCCGGCCTGGCGGTCGAGCACCGTGACCGTGCCGAAGTCGGTGTGCGGGCCGATCCGGAACTGGTCCGGCGCCGGCGGGCCGACGTGGGTCATCGGCGGGTACCAGTTGATGTTGAACGTGTACGTCGGGTGCGCGGTGTGGCGGGTGAAGTGGCTCTGCGCGAGACCGAGCGCCGCGGCGAAGATCTCCAGCAGGTGGTCCGCCAGCGCCCGCATCCGCCGCATGTACTCGGTGGCCACCTCGCCCAGGCCGGGCACCTCGTGCGGCCAGACGTTGGGCTGGAACCAGAACCCGTCGACCTCGGCCACGCCGGTCCGGGTGTCCGCGCCCGCCGAGTAGGACTCCTTGAGGTCGGGCGGGGTCTCGGTGCCCTCGGCGTAACCGTTGGCCTCGACCCCCGGCGGCAGCCAGCCGCGGCCGCCGACCGTGACGGCGTAGCGCTGCTTGACGTCCTCGGGCAGCGCGAAGAACTGCCGCGCCAGCTCGCGCGTCCGGTGGCGCAGGTCGTCCGGGACGCCGTGCCCGGTGACCAGCAGGAAGCCGGACTCCCGCAGCGCCTGGTCGATCCGGCCCGCCACTTCGGCCCGGCCCTCGGACGTGCCCGCGAACCACGGCGAAAGGTCCACGAGCGGAACGGATGACGGCATACCGGCTCCTGTAAAGCGCTGTTGGTCAAGCATGTCCGGTCGAGCGAGCCCGATCGCTACTGTCCTATTCGGACTTTTCCACCCCGATGTCCTCGAACCACAGGTCCGGGCGCGCGGCGATGAACTCCGTCATCAGCGCGGTGCAGCCGGGATCGTCGAGCAGGGTGATCTCCACCCCGAGCCCGGCGAGCCAGTCGTGACCGCCGTGGAACGTCTCGGCCTCACCGATGACGACGTGCCCGATACCGAACTGACGGACGAGCCCGGAGCAGTACCAGCACGGCGAGAGCGTGGTGACCATGATCGTGTCCCGGTAGTGCGGGCGGCGGCCGGCGTTGCGGAACGCCGCGGTTTCGGCGTGCATCGACGGGTCGCCGTCCTGCACGCGCCGGTTGTGCCCGCGGCCCAGCAGCGTGCCCGCGGAGTCGAACAGCGCGGCCCCGATCGGCACGCCCCCTTCGGCCTTGCCCCGCTCGGCTTCTTCGCGGGCGACGGCGAGCAGGGTGTGCGGATCGATCGGCATGCGTCACTCTTTCCGCCCGGGGTGGTGCCTGGCAAGTGTTTGAAGCCCGGACTGCACCTTCCGGCCGATCGCGGACAGGAGCTGTCCGCGATGTCTGGCACACTGCGTGCCATGTACGGCACCTCGGAACGGCTGCTCAGGCTGCTCTCACTGCTGCAAGCGCGCCGGGACTGGCCGGGTGCCGACCTCGCGGCCCGCCTCGAGGTCGACGTCCGCACGATCCGCCGCGACATCGAGCGGCTGCGCTCCCTCGGCTACCCGGTGCACGCGACGCCGGGGGTGGCGGGCGGCTACCGGCTGGGCGCGGGCGCGGCCCTGCCGCCGCTGCTGCTGGACGACGACGAGGCCGTCGCGGTCGCGGTCGGCCTGCGCACGGCGGCGAGCGGCACGGTCAGCGGCATCGAGGAGACGTCGGTGCGTGCGCTGGCGAAGCTGGAGCAGGTGCTGCCGGCCCGGCTGCGGCCGCGGGTGAGCGCGCTGCAGGCGGCGACGGTGTCGCTGCCCGGGGCCGGCCCGACGGTGGACGCCTCGGTGCTGACGACGATCGCCGCCGCCTGCCGCGACCAGGAACGGCTGCGGTTCGGCTACGGCGACCGGTCGGGGGCCGCGACGCAGCGGTCGGCCGAGCCGCTGCGGCTGGTCCACACGGGGCGGCGCTGGTACCTGGTCGCCTTCGACCTCGACCGCGCGGACTGGCGCACCTTCCGGGTGGACCGGATCACCGGGGTGCCGGCGGTGGGCTTCCGGTTCACGCCGCGCGAGCCCCCGGCCCCGGACCTCGCGGAGTACGTCTCCCGCCAGATCTCGGCGGCGGTCTACCCGCACCAGCTGGTCCTGCGCGTGGCCGCCCCGGCCGACGCGGTGGCCCGGCGCGTGCCGCCGACGGCCGGCGTGGTGGAGGCGATCGACGAGCACGGCTGCCGGGTGCGCACCGGGGCGAACACCCTGGACACGGTGCCGTACTACCTGGCCCAGTGGGGCTTCGACTTCGTGGTCGAGGAGGCACCGCCGGGGCTGGTCGAGCGGCTGCGGGAAGTGGCGGAGCGGTTCGCCCGGGCGGTCGGCTGAGCGCCGGCGAGCACGGCAGCCGTTGGTCGTCGCGCTAGCTCTGGACCCGGACGCAAGCGCTTTCGCCGTCGCTCAAGAACCCCGCCAGCTCGCTGCCCTCGGCCGCGAGCTCTTCGCGTTCCGCCCCGGTCAGCCGCCGCAGCGGCCGGACCACGACCGTGTCGCTCTCCGTCGTCCACGTCGCGGAAACGCGGCCGTCGACCAGGACCACCCGCTCGCCCGCGCCCGAGAGCCCGCGGTGGGCGTCGTCGATGATGCGGGAGCGGTCGTCGTAGCCGAGGATCGCGTTGTCGAACGCCGGCAGGAACCGGACCGGCGCCACCGTGTCCGGGTCGGGGCGGGGTGCCTCGGGCAGGTCGAACAGCTCGCGGCCCCGCTCGTCGCGGAAGACCACCAGCTCCTCGCGCACCGCCTTCACCGCGGCCGGCAGGCCGGCCAGGCCCGACCACGCGCGCAGGTCCGCCGTCGCCGCCGGGCCGAACGCCGCGAGGTAGCGCCGGACCAGCGTCCGCCCGACGCCGTCGGCCGGGTCGAGCGGGTCGGCGTCGCGGCGAGCCACGCGGCCAGCGGCAGGTTCCGCACGCCCGCCTTGGTGCGCCACAGCCCGCGCGGCGGCAGCTGCGCCGACGGGATCAACGCGGCGATCAGCAGCTCCCCGAGCGGGCGCGGGCCCGGCGCGGGCCACCGGTCGGCGACCGCCCGGGCGAGCTCGCCCATCGAGCGGGGTTCGCCGTCGGCCAGCACCGCCCGGCCCGCGGCGGCGAGCTCGGCGAAGTCGACGCCCTCGAGTTCGCGGCGGTAGGTGCCGACGACCCGCTGCCGCAGCATCGCGTCGAACCGGCTCCGCCACGCCAGGACGTCGACGGCGGTCAGCAGGTGCACGGTGCGGCGCATGAGGTGGGTCCGCACGACCTGCCGCCCGGTCAGCAGGGCGTCCAGCGCGGCCGGGTCGAACGCGCGCAGCCGCGACCACAGCCCGGTGAACGGTTCCTGCGGCTCCTGCGCCTGCAGGCCGCCGAGGTGGGCGACGGCGTCGAGCACGGGCCGGCCGGCCCGCTCGAGCAGCAGCTGCCGGGCGAGGGTGGCGCGGTTGAGGGCCCGCGCGTCGAGAACGTGGTGCACGAGGTCAGCGTGGCAGAGATAGCGGACAGGTTGTGTCCGCTACTGGGGCGCCATGCCGACGCCGAGCATCCGCAGCACGAGCCCGCCGTACTCCTTGCCCAGCGCGGCGGGCGTCTGGCGGGCGCGCTCGCTGTACCAGCGGGCGACGTCGACGCCGAGCGAAAGCACGGCCCGGGCGGCGACGTGCGGGTCGGACACGGTGAACACCCCGCTCTCGACGCCCTCGGCGATCACCTCGCGCACGATCCGCTCGATCCGGCGCCGCAGCTCGGCGACCACCTCGAACTCCTGCGCGGGCAGCGCCTGCAGCTCGTACTGGACGACCCGCGCGACGGTGTGGCGCCGCGCGTGCCACGCCACGAAGTCCTCGACGATCAGCCGGATCCGCTCGACGGGATCGGACTCCCTGGCGACGACGTTTTCGACCAGCGCGAGCGTCTGCTCGTGGCCGTACCGGCTGATCGCGAACAGCAGCGCGGCCTTGGACGGGAAGTGCACGTAGAGCGCGGCGGGCGACATCCCCGCGGCGGCGGCGATGTCCCGCGTGGTGGTGGCGTGGTAGCCGCGCTGGGCGAAGGCCTCCACGCCGGCCAGCATGAGCCGCCGGGCGGTCTCCGGCTGCACGTCCGGCCAGAGCTCGGCCGACAGCGACATCGTCATCCGGTGGTCCTCCCCGCTCGCGCGCCCGGACGGCGGCCACGACGGCCGGCCCGGTCGTGCCCATTGTAAGCGGGCGCTTTGCCGGGAAGGCCGGGGAGAGGTCCCGGCCCGTCCGTCACTCATGGGCAGGTGACGACCTGGCCCGCCCAGGAGAGCCCGCCGCCGAAGGCGAAGAGCAGCACCGGCTCGCCGGGCGGCAGCTCGCCGCGGGCGACCATTTTGGACAGTGCGAGCGGCACGGACGCCGCCGACGTGTTGCCCGAATCGACCACGTCCCGGCCGATCACGACGTCGTCGCGCAGATCGAGACGGCCGGTCAGCGCCTCGACGATCCGCAGGTTGGCCTGGTGGGTGACGACTCCGGCGAGGTCCGTGGTGGCGATGCCCGCGCGGCGGCAGGCCTCCTCGGCGACGGCGGGCAGCTCCTGGGCGGCCCAGCGGAACACGGACTGGCCGTCCTGGGCGAACGCGGGCTGCCACGCGTCCACGAGCCGGACCAGGTGCCGGCGCGAAGGGTCGGATCCCCAGACGACCGGGCCGAGCCCCGGCGCGTCGGCGGTGCCGAGGATGGCCGCGCCGGCCCCGTCGCCGAGGAGGACGCAGGTGCCGCGATCGGTCCAGTCGGTGACGTCCGACATCTTCTCGGCGCCGATGACCAGCGCGTGCCGGACGGCTCCGGCCTGGATGGCGTGGTCCGCGGTGGCCAAGGCGGTGCAGAAACCCGCGCAGCCGTTGTTGAGGTCGAAACAGACCGGGGCGGGGATGCCCAGCCGGCCCGCGACCTGGGCGGCGATCGACGGGCAGCGGTCGATCGCGGTGCAGGTGGCCACGGTGACCAGGCCGATTTCGCCGGGGTCCAGGCCGGCCGCGGCCAGTGCCTTCGCCGCGGCTTCGGTGGCCAGGTCGGCCACCGAGCCGTCGGCGATGTGGCGGGTGGCGATGCCGGTGCGGCGGCGGATCCACTCGTCGGAGGTGTCGACCATGCCTTCCAGGTCGGCGTTGGTCAGCACGCGGGCGGGCTGGTGGTGGCCGAGCGCGGTCAGGCGGGAGCCGGGCATGGGGTCCTCCTCAGGAGCCGGGCAAAATAGCAACCGATCGTTCGTAATCTATAGTGTTCGCATGAGTCCCCGGAAGTCCCTGGCCGAATCCCGGCTCACCCGGCAGCGCATCCTTGACACCGGCTTGGTGATCGCGTCGGCGGAGGGACTGGAAGGGCTGACCATCGGGCGGCTCGCCGCCGAGCTGGGGATGAGCAAGGCGGGCGTGATCGGTCACTTCGGCACCAAGGAGAGCCTCCAGCTGGCCGTCGTCGACGCCGCCACCGGGATGTTCGTCCGCGAGGTGCCCGAACGTGCGCGCGGGGTGGCGCGCGGCCTGCCGTACCTGCGCGCGGCTTGCGAGGCGTGGATTTCCTATCTGGAACGGGAACTCCTGCCCGGCGGCTGCTTCTTCACCGCGGCCGCGGCCGAGTTCGACGGCCGGGACGGACCGGTGCGCGATGCCATCGTGCGGGCCGACCAGCTCTGGCAGCGCGAGCTGCGGCTCAACATCTGGCGGGCGGTGAGCCTGGCGGAACTGCCGCCGGACACCGACATCGACCAGCTGCTCTACGAGATCGTCGCGATCATGCTGGCCCTCAACCACTTCCTGCAGCTGCACGGCGACCGGCAGGCGCCGGCTCGCGCCCGCCGGGCGCTGGAACGACTGGTGTAAAGCCGCTGGGACCGGAAGAGGCGGGCCCGGCTTGCGCCGAGCCCGCCCGCTCCGGTTCACCGTTCCCGCTCGATCAGCGCTGCAGGGTCAGCACGCCCGGCTTGTACGGCAGGAGGCCGTAGTCCATGCCGTCGGAGCTCGGGTCGCGCCCCTGGTAGAGCAGCTGCAGGTTGCAGGGGTCGACGGTCTTGGTCTGGTCGGGGTTGGTGCGAACCAGATCGCCGTGGCTGATGTCGTTGGTCCAGGTGGCGCCGCTGTTGGCCTTGCCGGCGAAGGGATTGCTCTCGGTGGCGGCCTGCGGAGTCCACGAGCCGCCCAGGCTGGTGGCGGTGAACGAGCGGAAGAAGCGCCGCTCGTTCGTCCCTCGCGCCTCGACGATCATGAGGTACTGGTTCTGGCCCTGGACCTTGTAGACCTCGGGCGCTTCGAACAGGTTGACGGGAGTGTCGCTCATGATCTTCGTGTACGACGAGCCGAAGCTGCCCGGGAAGTTCCCGATGGGCATGCCGGCGCGGTAGATGCCGCCGTTGTCATCGGCGAAGAACAGGTACATGTTCGTGTCGTCGCCGATGATGGTCTGGTCGAGGGGAGCGCCACCGGCGATGGTGCCGGTGAACAGCGTCTGCGGTGCGGACCAGCCGTTGGGGTTGGTGGGGTCGCTCGAGGTGCGGTAGGAGAAGGTCGGCCCACCCCACTGGTAGGCGAGCACCCAGACGTTCTTCGGGGCGAAGTAGAACAGCGTCGGCGCGACGGCCCCGATGGACAACGTGTTCTGGCCGGCGGCGGCCATGTCGGACCAGTTCGTGAAGGGGGTGAAGCTCATCGACCCCCAGCTCGATCCGGTGTCGTGCGTCGTGCCGTAGACGACGTGCTTGCCGTTGTAGACGACGTTGGTGAAGTCCTTGAGCGCGACCCACCCGGACTTCGGGTTCGCCAGCGGACCGGTCGACGACCAGCGGTACGTCGACGGCAGCGTGCAGGGGGCGCTGCCCCCGTCGACCTGGACGAGCTGCCACTGCTGGTCGGTGCCGCTCCCGCTGCTCGCCTGCACCACACCGGCGCCATCGGCCGTCGAGGCGCCCTGCACGGCGGCCACCTTGCCGCTGTTGCGGTTGACCAGCCGGACGTACCCGCCGCCGGAGTCGGCGAGGCTGAACTGCTGGTTGGCGCCGCCGTTGTCGGTCCACTGCACCACACTGGCGCCGTCGGCGGTGGACGCGCCCAGCACGTCGGCGAGCTTGCCGGAGTGCCGCGCGCGCAGCTTGTAGTTGCCGCCGCCGGCGTCCACGAACTGGAACTGCTGGTTGGTGGCGTTGGAGCGGGTCCACTGGATGAGGTTGGCGCCGTCGGCGGTGGAGGCGCCGTTGACGTCGAGGGCCTTGCCGCTGTTGCGGTTCAGCAGGACGTACCAGGCGCTGGTGTCCACAGTGGCCGCCGACGCCGTGGCCGGGGCCACCGTGAGCAGCCCGCCCGCGACGGCCACGACCACCGCGGCGGCCGACCCCGCGCGCCACCGGCGGCGCCACCTCGCGGTACGCGCAAGTCCAAGCGACATGGCAGCTTTCCTTTCGGCGTAGGGACCGCCCGCGCACTGTTAGCGTTAACATTTTGCGCCGGATGCGGTGGGGACGAGGAAGGGCACGGGATGGGTGATCGATCGGCGGTGCGGCTGAACGCAGTAGGAGGACTCTGAACGATTGCGTCGGCCGCGTCAAGATGTAACGCGAAGGTTTCGGGTTCTTCGACCGGGCTGTCGAATCCGGCGTCGCGCGATCGACGCATCGGTGAGAGCGGCTTCGTGTCCAAGGGGCACGCCGCCGCCGGCTGTCCGGACGAAGGGGAATGAAAATGGCCAGGACACCACTGCGGCTGTACATGTCCATGTCGGTCGACGGCTACATCGCCGGGCCGGACGACCGGCCGGGCCAGGAACTCGGCCGCGGCGGCGGGCGCTTGTTCGACTGGCTGGACGACCGGATGTCCGAGGGTGTCAACGGGCAGGTGTACGCCGAGGCCTCGTCGACCGGTGCGGTGGTATCCGGCCGCCGGACGTTCGAGCTGGCCGGGCGGTGGCAGGGCGACCACCACGACGGCGTGCCGATCCACGTGCTCACCCACCGCATCGACCCGGCCGACGAGCCGCCCGGCAGCGCGAAGTTCTACACCGACGTCACCGCGTGTGCGGTCGAGGCCCGGGAAGCGGCGGGAGGCCGGGCCGTGCTGGTCCACGGCGCGGGAGCGGCGCGGGCCTTGCTGGCGGCGGGCCAGCTCGACGAGCTCGAACTGCACCTGATCCCGGTCCTGCTGGGCGGCGGGCGCCGCCTGTTCGAGCCGGCCGGACTCGGCCCCGTCGAACTGGAACCCGTCCGGCGGCTCGAAGGCCGCAACGCCACGCATCTGCGTTACCGCATCGTCCGGGACGGCCCTGAATCGCCGCGCTGAAGCGGGACGATCCGCGGCGAGTACGGCCGGTCGCGCCGGATTCGCTGCGCTGAACGGGTGTTCCCGGTATCGCGGCGGTCGTGGACCGCCTCTGCGGGGAGCACGTCGCCGCAGCCTGGTCCGGCGACTTCCGGTGGTGTGGGGAGCTGGTCGGCATGCTCGTGGAGCGGGAAGAGAACTGGCTGCTGGAGGAGTACAAGCTGCTTTCAGCGCACTACTTCCACGAAGATCAGATCTACTTCCGGATGGGCGGGCTGCTCATCACGCTGAACAGCGCGCTGATCGCCTTCTCGGCGACTTCGAGCGGGGTGGCCCGGTTGCCGCAGGTCGTGCTCGTGTTGTTTTCCGTGTTCGGTCTCGCCGTGACGATCGCGTGGATGGCGATGTTGTGGCGGATCCGTGCCGTCCGGCAGATCAGCAGCGCCCGGATCGGGGAGATCGAGGCCGCGCTCGAAGCGACTTGGTCGGCCACGGTTCCGTCTCCGCGGATCCGGCTGCGCATGCGGGAGCGGATGTCCGCGAGGGCAGGGTGCCTGCCTTCACGGCTGGCGACCAGTGTGCCCGCGACGACCTTGTTCTTGGTGGTTCCGGTGGTGGCGGCCGGTTATTGGGCCTGCCTGCCGTTCTGGCGCTGAGGTGACTGTGCGGCCGGCGGGTCAGGCGTCGGCGGGTTCGAGGACGACGACCGGAATCTTCCGCTCGGTGTAGGTCGCATAGGTCGCATAAGGCTTGTAGACCGCCACCGCTCGCTCCCACAAGCGAGCCCGCTCCGCACCTTCGGCGACGCGCGGGCGGACTCGCCGGCGTTCGCCGCCGGGCAGTTCCACCTCGGTGGCCGCCATCGCCGTCAGGTTGTGGAACCACGCCGGGTGGGCGTCCACGCCGCCTTTCGAGGCGACGACGACCAGCCGCGGCGAGTCGTCGACGTAGATCAAGGGGCTGATCCGGGCCTCGCCGGACTTGCGGCCGACGTGGTGCAGCAGCAGCACGGGCGCGCCGCCGAAGAACGACCCGCCCACCTTGCCGCCGGTGGTGCGGAACAGGAACGTGTTGAGCCGCGCCAAGCGGCGCTGCAGCTTCCAGTAGCGGGACGTCGGCGGGGGAGGCTTCATGCCCAAATGCTGTCACAAAGTGCCAAGTGTCGTCAACTGACAAAAGTCTGACCGTGACGCGGCTGTCGTATGCTGGCGGCATGGAGAAGCTCGGCCTGCGGGAACGGAAGAAGCAGCGGACGCGGGAAGCTTTGATCGACGCGGCCCACGCGCTGTTCTGCGCCAACGGCTTCGAGGCCACGACCATCGACCAGATCGCCGAATCGGTCGAAGTCTCCTCGCGAACGTTCTTCCGGTACTTCACCTCGAAGGAGGACGTGGCGCTGGCCCTCGCGGACGACCAGATCACGGCGGTGCTCGAGGCGTTCGCCGCGCAACCGGCCGGCCTGCCGGTCCTGACCGCGCTGCGAACGGCCGCGGTCGAAGTCATCCGGACGGCCGAGACCGACACGCGCTTCCACAGCCTGCAAGACGTGATCTCGGTCAGCCCGGCGCTGACGGCCGCACGCATCGAGCGGGCGACCGCCCGGTTCGACGAGGTGGCGCGGCTGATCGGCGCCCGCATGGGCGTGGACCCGGCCGCGGATCCCCGCCCGTACCTGGTGGCCTCGGTAGCGCTGTGCGCGGTGCAGACGGCAGTGGCCGCGTGGCGGGCGGCCGGCCACCCGGCGCCGGAATCCGAGCTGACCGGGCAGGCGTTCGACCTGCTGTCCGCCGGCCTGGACTACCCCGCAGGGCCGCCGGCCGCCAGTCAGTGACATCGGGGTGGGAGGGCGAGCCCTTTCCGGGTTCCGGTCGGCGCCGCCGGGTACTTCCGCTTCGGTACCCCGGCGCTACGCTCCGCGGAGAACGTCCTTGAGTGCGTCGGGAATGACCGCGGTCGGCAGCAACGCGGTCAGCCGATCGGTGAGCCGGCTGTCGCGGACGAGGCTTCTCGCGGCGAGGCCGGCGCCGACGGCGGCCGCGTCCGGCTGCCGCCGAGCCCAGGTTCGCGCCAGTTCACCGGCCAGCAGGAGCTGGTAGTCCTCGCGCATGTGCCAGCCGATGCCCGGATCGAGGCGAGTGTTGGCGGCGAACGCGGATCCCGCGTTGGCGACCTTGCGGGTGAACTGCGCCAGTCCGCGGTCGGGCACGTGCAGGATCCCCAGGGGCCGCTCGGCGGCGAGTCCGCCGAGCGCGGCGCCGGTCGCGCTGTGGTTGCCGACGCCGACCGTCACCCCGGGATCGGCGCGGTGGCACACTTTGTTCCCGATCCGCGTGCCGCGCGCCGACAGCGCCAGGGTGTCGCGCAGGACGTGCGTCGACGGCCACGGACCGCTGCGAGCGGGATCGGCTACCAGGTTGTCGCGGACCATTTCCACGGTGCCGCACCGGCTGTCGACGGCGGCCAGCGCGTCCGGGCTCGCCGTCCGGTCCACGTCGGTCGCCGCGCCGGGCCAGAGGAACTCGTCGGCGTCACCGTTGATCACCCAGCCGGCGCCGTGCGCCTCCGCGGCGCGCCGGGCCATCGCGGTGACCCACCGGCTCTGCTCGTAGTCGCGGCCCGGCTCGTGCCACAGCTCCAAGACCCCGGCGTCGCGGTAGCGTTCCAGGATTTCGGTGGTGCCGTCGACGGACCCGTTGTCCGTCGCCACGACGAAATCCACCCCCGCGGCGAGGTGGTGCTCCACCGTGGCCGCCACGATGTCGGCCTCGTCGCGCACCAGCAACGTCATCACGATCCGCACTCGCCAACCCCCAGTAGATTTCGAACGGAGATCAGCATACAAGCCGGAAATCGATCGCCGAGGTCCATGGCCGAGCTGTCCATCCGTCGTACCAAAGGCGACACCGACAACGAGGCCGGCACGCTGAGCAGAGTCGGCGAAGTGCACGCCGCGTGCTCGCCCGATCGAAAACCATACCCCGCGGCCGACACCTCTATCGGCTTGAGGGAGTACGCCGCCCGGAGCCACGATGACCCGGTGACGAACGTGACCCGCCTTGCCCGGCCGGGCGACCGCGCCGGCGCTCTGGACGTTTGGCAGCTGGCCAACACCGCCCGGGGCAAAGCGCCCGGCCAGGAACGCATCGCCCGTGTCCAGGCCAAGCTGGCCGATCCGGCCGCACTGGTCATCGTCGCCGAACGCTCCGGCGAACTCGCGGGCATGGCGTTGGCCGAGGCGGGCAGGGACCGGGACGGGACAGGCGGAGTCCTGCCGGGTTTGTGCCACATTTCCATGGTCTTCGTCCGTCCCGGCCACTGGGGAAACCGGATCGGAGAACTCTTGCTCGACGCTGTGGGCGAGCAGGCCGTCCGCCGGGGCCAGGCACTCCTGCAACTGTGGACCGGGGAAGGCAACCAGCGCGCCCTGCGTCTTTATGCCCGGTGCGGGTTCCGGCCCAGCGGCCGTACCGGACTTCTCGGAACCGGCGAGCGGATTATCCACCTCACGCGCAGGAGCCTGCCCGAGGGCCAAGTCTGATCTACCGAGGCGGGAGAACACAGAACTCGTTGCCGTCCGGATCCGCCAGGACGACGGTGCCGTCGTCGCGGGCGTCGAGCCGAGCGGCGCCGAGGGAGATCAGCGCGTCGACCGCCGCCTGCTGGTCGCCGTCCGCCGGGAGCAGCTCGAAGCGCTGCCGGTTCGGTGCCTCGGGTGTGCTTTCCCAGGTGTCCCAGGCGATTTTCGTGCCGCCGCGCGGTGATTGGATCGCGGTCTGCTCGCCCCGGTCCCACACCAGGGGCCGGCCCAGCGCCTCGCTCCAGAACAGGCCGGCCTGCCGGGTGCCGGCGCAGGTGAGCTCGCCCAGCGGGCCGCACCCGGCGAGGTAGCCGTTGCCGGGCTCGATCACGCAGAACTCGTATCCTGCCGGGTCGGCCAGGACGACGTGCGCCTCCTCGGGTCGCTGCCCGACGTCGACGTGGCGACCACCGAGCCGGATCGCCGTGGCGACCGTGCGCCGCTGGTCGTCGAGGTCGGCGCTGGTCAGGTGCAGGTGCATCCGGTTCGCGCCGGGTTGCCCGGCACGGCCCGGGACGAACCGCAGGCCGAGCTGGGTTTCGGTGCCCGGTAGCAGCAAACCGTCGGTGTCTTTGATGACCTCCCGGCCGAGCAGTCCGGCCCAGAAGCGTGCCGGTTCGGCCGGGTTGTCCGCCTCGAAGGTCACCGCCAGCAGTCGTGAAGGCATCACCGGAATGTAGACACCGCCGCCATGAGGCGGCAAGGCAATAGGGGACCGGGGGTGGATGGCTTATTCGGTCCCCGGACGTGCTCAGGACGGCTGGCATCCGCCGCATGTTCGGGAAACGAGGCCGTCGGGGTGCCGCCGGAGCGGGCGCGAAGCGCCTGCCGGATCTGGAGTTCCTCGCCCTGGTGCGAGCCAGCCTCGAGGCGAGCGCGCCCGGCGTGACACGGGGCGCCGAACTCAAGGGCAATTCACTGATCAGCCCTCGGGGTTGGGCGGTGGGCGTAACACCGCCACAGCACGGCGGCGATCATCACTACGACCTCGTCGCGCTGCCCGACATCACCATCCAGCCCGACGTGCCGTGTTTCCTCGACTGTGCCATGGCTTTCTCCGGCGATCCCGGGCACGCGGCCGACGCGTGGACGCAGACGGCGGGCGCGTGCCTGCTGGAGCTGCTCGATCGGCGCGGGCGTTTCGCCGAGCACATCGGACCCGGCGAAACCCGCGGCGTTCCGGGCTGGCACACGATCACCTCCGGCGCGGTCGCCTTCGGCCTCGACGCCGACGAGAACCGGCGCCTGCAGATCACGCTGCTGGAGGCGAACGTGCTGTCCAGCATCGCTGCCACGTTTACCGCCGACCTGGAATCGCCGTTCTTCAACGGCGTCAAGGTCTTCTACGGCGGCCGGCCCGGCGCGATGACGGCCGAAATCCGGATCAACGGAGAACGGCACGACGCCGCGTCGGCCGCCATGGCAGCGTTGAACCTGCCCGAGCCGGCCACGTTCACCGCTGCCCGCTACTACGCGCTGCTGCTCCCGGTCCCGGCCGGCGGCGGGGAGCCGGACTACCCGGCCACGTCCCTCGAACCCTAGGCGCGACCCACGTCACCGGTGCCCCGGGTGGGGCGCCGCATACTCGGGGGTATGCCGTTGTTCGACTACTTCCGTGCAACCGACGCCGACGCCGTGCGGCAGGTGATAGACGCTCGTCGTGGGCACACACCGGTGGGCGATGTGTTCGACGGGATCGAGGCGAAGGGCGTCGATCCGACGGTCGTGCTGGGCATGATGATCGCGGCGATCCAGCAGGTGCCGTGGAACCCGGACCTGGTGGCCGACAGTCTCGTTTGGCCGGCGGGCCGGGAAGCCGACGAGCTGATGTTCTGCTGGATAAGCCTCTGATCGAGGCCGCCGGACCCCTGATGCGCGCTGAAGGAACGCGGTGACGTCGCGGTTGCCGATCACCGACCCGAGCCGGGCAACCGCGTGCGGACGCGGTTGCCCGGCTCGTGGGCGCGCGCGACCTCAGCCGGCGCAGGTCCAGGTGGCCGGCACCAACGTCTTGCCGTCTGCCGACAGGCGCTGTCCGGCGAGTTCGCCGTCCTCCGTCACCACCCGGACCCAGCGTTCGGAGGTGATGTTGCCGGTGAACGTGGTACCGCGCCACACACCCAGTTCCCGCGCGGTGCCGCCGACGGGGGTGTACGAGGCAACCAGCAGCCCGTGGGAGTTGATCCCGCGCGGGGAGGGGCGATCCTGCGCCTCGTACCGGTACACCAGGCTTCCGGTCGCGTCCCACATGTGCAGGCTGGTGTAGTCGCCGAAAGCCTGGCCGAGTGCGTAACCGCCCTGGAACAGCTGGACCTGGAGGTCGGGAGAGCCGGCGAGCCGGTGGGTGGTCCCGTCCGGCGACCACACCGATCCCTTCTCGGTCACCACGTTGCCCGCGTTGTCGATGCCGACCGCCACGTCGTCGGCGACGATCTGGTAGGTGCCCGGCCGGTCCCGCTTCCACACGACACTCTGGTAGGGACCAGGGAAGGCGTAGGAGGTACCGACGATGTCACCGGAATCGTTGATGGCATCGGCGGACACACTGGCCCCGGCGGGGCCGGGGAGCGTCTGGAACGTGCCGTCGCGGTACACGAAGGGCGCGCCCGAGAGCCCGTCGTGGCCCACCATCTCGCCGCTGCCGTTGACCCCGAAAACGTAGCTGGACTTGCTGGCCGGCGCGTTCACGTCGACGAGGGCACCGTGGTGCCACAGCAAGAACCTCCCGTCGGTCGCTTGACCGGCCAGGTAGCCGTCCGAGCCCGCGGCCCACACCGCTCCGCTCGTGACACCTGCCGGCAACGGCAGGGCCGACGACGTCCAAGTGCATTGATCCTGAGTCCGCGCTTGAGCGGGAACGGATCCCCCGAACAGTGCCACCAACGCAGCACAAATGACCAAAATGCGACGCATTCGTTTCCCCCCAGGGTCGCTGAAACGTGCCAACCGTACCACGCCGGTCAGGGTGCGTGGAGATCTTTTCCGGCCGGCCGGCCTGCTGCCGGCGGAGCCGGCCCTGCGGCCACCCGGGTGTCCACTGTGGACCGAATCGCGCCTGGGCGTGGGTCGGTCCGAGCAGCCTCGCCCCCGGCGATCGCCCTCGGGGTAGGGGGCCCAAGAACACCCGCATTCCCCGCCCCTCGGCGGCGTTTCGGGTCGTGCTTCCTCCGGGCGCGGCGGCGGCCGGCGCCACCACGCCCTCCGACCACGACGGGTGCCGGCCGAACTGCGCTACTGAGCTTGCCGCCGCTGGGACTGTTCAGGGCAGGCTGAAGAACGCGAGGCCCAGCGGGGAGTGGCCCGGGACCGCGATCCGGACCGGGCCGCCGACGCGGGGTTCGCCCAGCACGCGGAGGTGGCCCGTCTGCTCGATGTGGCGGGCCAGGACGTCGTCGGTGCCGGTCAGCTTGAACGCCAGCTCGGTGCCGTCGGGAGTTCGGGCCAGCCGCCAGGGCTCGGCCGCCGCGGGGCCGATGACCTGCAGTTCGGTCCACGTTGCCGGGAGCCGGGAGCGGAAGCGCACCGAGTCGACCAGCGCGGCCACCGCCGAGAGACCGGCGATGAACGCCGAGCTGACGAGCGGCGCGCGCCACGGTCCGTCCGGCAGCAGCGTGAGCGCCGCCAAGGCGACGGCCAGCACCGCGCAGATGCCGGCGATGGCGCGGGAAGCCCGGACCCGGGCGCGCGTGGCCGCCACGAGGACCGCGTCCTCGTCCGGTGGTGCGGTCGGCGTTCCCGGATCGCCGGGCACCGGCTCGGCTGGTGACTGCTTGCGCCGCAGCTCCCGGAGCGCGGCCACCGGCCGGATCGGGTCCCGGCCGGACTTCGTGATCCCCACGCGCCGAGAGTACGCCACGAGCGGGCCGTCGAGAGCGTAGCGAGCGGACCAGCTCGCGCGCCTCCGGTCCTCCTACCGGCAGGGCAGTGCGGTCACCGGCGGCACTCCGGCAGGCGGTGCAGGATTTCGACGATCCGCCGGAACTGCTCGGCGGTCGCGGCGTGCCCCGCGTCCACCGTGTGGACGTCGAAGCGGTTGTGCGGGGTCAGCCGGTCGGCTTCGGTGATCATCCGGTCCTGCAGCGCGAGGGGGATCATCCGGTCCGCGGTGTGCCGGATGTAGGTCCGCGGGATGCGGCCCCAAGTGTCCGGTTGGACCTGGGAGTTCTCCCTGCCCACGGTCAGCGACTCATCGGGGTGCAGGGCGGCGAGCATGGCGTGGAACTCGGCGTCGCTCGCGCCGGCCATCAGCACCTTTTTCAGCCTGGTCAGGGTTTCGACGTCGGCGGTGCGGTAGTTGGCCCGCACCGCGCCGATGACCGCGGGGTCGGCGACCACCAGGGCGGCGACGTCGCCGGCCAGGGTCGTCGAACCCTCCGGGGTGGTCAGGTAGTCCTCCGGGCAGGCCAGGTCCACGCAGCAGAACGCGCTGTCGTAGACGATCCGGTCGATCAGGTGGGGCACCGCGTTGCCGACCCGGTTCAGCGTCGCTCCGCCCATGCTGCCGCCGTAGAGCACGACCGGGCCGAACTCGGCGACCGTGCGGACCGTTTCGATCGCCGCCGCGGCGTACGCGTCGAGGCCGACACCCGCCATCGGCGACGGCCGGGTCGCCAGGGACGCCGGATCCTGCGGACACTGGTAGTCGAGGGCGAACTGCGCGTCGGTGGCGCGGTGCCCGGGCAGGTCCACCCCCACGGTTCGGTGCCCGCGCAGCGACAGCGCGTCGATCCCGCCCGGGTTCCCGCTCGCACCGGTGACGACCACGAACGTCGTCGTGCGGCCCGTGCCGGTGCGGGCCTGTGCCGTCGCGCCGCCTCCCGCCAGGGTGAGGCCACCGGCCGTCACGCCCAGCGTCGCCGCGCGCAACGCCGTGCGCCTGGAATGCCGTGTTTTCGTCATGACGCCAAGGGAACCGCGCCGGGCTGTCCCGGGGTAAGCGGTGAAGGTGGACATCGGGGGCGACGAAAGTTGATGGGCGGTGTGAGAGGGCACGTCGTCAGAACAGGGCCGGGTCGGCGAGGGCCCGCCTGCTGATGCCGGGGACGTAGGCGCCCAGCGCGGCGATGAGCGCACGGATGCCGCTGCGGGTTTCGGTGGTCAGTGCGGCGGTGCGGGCCACGTCGAGTTCGTTGGCGATGGTCAGGACAGCGAAGTCGGTCAGGTCGTCGGCGGTCAGGGGGACGGTCTCGCCGGTGAAGCGGTCCGTGAGCGGCAGCGGTGTCGCGCCGAGGTGGGCGTAGGTCTTGCTCCGGTCGCACACGTCGTAGAGGTGGACGAGGGCCTCGGCGTCGTCGCCGATGGCCGCGCGCAGGCGGGCCCGGCGATCCGGCGGCAGCAGCGGGTGCGGGAAGCCGTCGGTGCCGTAGGTGGCGTGGCACAGCGCGGCGAGGCGGGCGCGCCGGCTCCCGCCCCACTCGGCCACCTGATCGCGGACGCGCCGGAGGTGGCCGAGGAGATGGCCGCCGGGGTGGCTGACCCGCTCCGCGCCGAGACCGCGCAGGAGCGCGAGCGCGGGCCACTCGGTGGTGACGGCGGCGAGCGTTTCGGCCAGCGCCACCGGCCGGTCCCGGGCGATCAGGTGCCCGGCCCCGGGGATGCGGGTCACCGCGGCGTGCGGAGCCTGACGCAGCAAGCGGTCGACGTCGTCGTCGGTGACGGGCGACCCGTCGCCGCCGCGCACCAGCAGGATCGGCAAGTCGAGCCGAGCGGTGATTTCCCGCAGCCGGGGAACCCCGGCCAGGATGTCTTCGACGAGTCCGGCGTGCGTGTCGAGCAGGCCGCCCGCGGCGAGGAAGCGGCGGACCCGGCCCGGATCCAGGCCGGGGACGACGTCCACCAGCACGAGACCCGCCACCCCGGCCCGGACCGCCGGGTCGCCGAGGGCGGCGATGGCGGCGAGTCCGCCGAGCGAGGCGCCCACGACCACGCAGCCCGGCGGTTCGGCGTGGAGCATGGCGGCGACGTCGTCCGCGCAGAGCGCGAGCGTCCGCGGCGAGCCGGCACTGTCACCGTGCCCGCGTTGGTCGAAGGCCACGCACCGGAACCCGGCCTCGGCGAGGACGTCGGTGACCGGCGTCCAGACCCGGCGCCGCTCACCGCCGGCGTGCAGCAGCAGCACGGTCGGTCCGGCGCCGGTCTCGTGTCCTTTGAGGACCGCGTCCGGACGCGCGAGGCGCCGCTCCCGAACGATCACGGTGGCCGCCCCTCTACCTTGTGGTGTCAAGGTAAGACGGTAGGCCCCGTACTTTGACCAGTCAAGGTATGCTGACGGCGTGACCTCTCCGCGTGTGCGCCGTCCTCCCGAGGAGGCCCGGCGCCTGATCCTGGACGCCGCCGAGCGGATCCTGGCCGAGGGTGGCGTCGCCGCGGTGCAGGTCCGGGCCGTCGCCGCGCGGGTCGGCATGACGGACGCCGGGATCAGCCACCACTTCGGCGGCCGCGACCACCTCCTGGAAGCGCTGCTGCGGCACGGCGGCCGGAAGGTCCGCGCCGGGGTGGCGGAGGTGCTGCGGTCCTGGCTCGAGCGCGGCGCCGACCTCGGTGAGCTCGTCGACACGCTGGCCGCGTTCTACCGCGATGGCTACGGCGAACTGGCCGTGGCGCTGCACGCCGCCGGGTGGCGGGATCGGGGCTCGGGGATGCTCGCCCCGGTCGTCGACGCGCTGCACGCCCTGCGGACCGACGCGGCGGACGTCGAGGACACCAGGCTCGCCGTGGCCGCACTCCACCAGGCCCTCGTCACCGAGTCCTTGTACGGTCCCGTGTTCCGCCGCAGCGCCGGCGTCACCGGCCGGGCGGCCACGGCCAGCGGGCCGCAGCTGCGCTGGTGGACAGCGCACCTCTCGCGCTCACTCGGCCTTTCCTAGCGTCGGTGCGCCGGTCCCGGGCAGACTGACCGTCATGAACCACGCCGCTCGCGAGTTCAGGCGGTTGCGAGACACCATCGAGCGGCTGCTGCCCGGCACCGCCCCGTTCCGGCCCGGCGCCACCGAGCACGATCTCGACCGGCTCGCCGCCGAAACCGGCCTCACCCTCCCGGACGACCTCTGCGCGCTGCTCCGCGTCTCGGCCGGCCAGGACGACCCCGACCGGCTGTGCGGCCCGCTCAACTTCCACCACTTCCTGACCATCGACGAGATGATCGGGATGCACCGCATGCTGACCGACGCCGTCGGCGACCTGGCCACCCCGTCGAGCAACCCGCCTACTACCGGTGGACCGTGTGGTCGCCGTCCTGGCTGCCGTTCCTCGCCTTCGAAGGCGATTGCTACCTGGTGGACCTCGACCCCGGCGAGCGGGGCACCGCCGGCCAGGTCGTGTTCCGCCCCAACGTGCCGGACCTCGGCGCACCCCAGGCGCCGTCGCTCGCCGCGTTCCTCGCCCGTGCCGCCGACCTCGTCGAAGCCGGGCACGCCTCCGTGGAAGAGAGCACCCTCGTCCTCCTCGACCTGTACTGAACCGCCCTGGCCGGCCGTCGCGACCGGGTGGTCCTGCTGGTGACCGGTGGGGGAGTGCGGTACAACCGGAAGCGTGGCCGAGCGCGTCCGGCGTCCCGACCCGCACGTTTCCGTCGAGCGTGACGTGCTGGTGCGGTACCTCGACGCGTGGACGGCGACCGTGCTGCGGTCCCCGCGCGGCGCCACGTACGTCGAGTGCGGGGATTTCGCCGCCGATGCCTTCCGGGTCTTCGGCGAGTTCGCCGACCGGCTGGCCGGCCACCCCCTGGAGGCGGTCCTCGTCGGACGGCCGATCCCGCCGGGCGGCGCTCCGGCCGGGCTGGCCGTCCGGACCGTCGCCGACCTCGGGGAGGTCGAGGTGCCCGGGCCGATGCTGGCGCACCTGTCCGGTGCCTGGCCGCCGGCACTGCTGCGGGGCAAGGCGCACGAGGTCCTGCTCTCGGCCGAGCCGGACCCGGCCCACCGGGACCGGCTGCGGGCGGTGGGCCTCGGGTGCGTGGTGGCGGTGGACCTGGTGGCCGACGATGGAACCGCGCGGGCGCTGGTGTTCGCGACGGCGGACACCCGGCACCTCGCGACGTTCAAGACCGAGCTGTGGGCGGTGGACGAGTTCGCGGGCATCCGCTACCGCGACCCGCGTGACGCCGAAGGCGCGCTGGTCGACATCTCGCTCACCCCGCAGCTGCTGCCGTTGCGGCGGGCACTGCTGGCGGAACTGGCCCGGCGGGGCGCCCGCACGGTCGCCGAGCTGCAACGGTTCACGCTGCTCGAGACGATCTACCGGGCCGAGGACGCCGTCGGTGCGCTGACCGCCGCGGTGGCGGCCGGTCAGCTCACGCGGGAACCGGAGAAGGGCCGGCTGGGCTCCCGCACGGTCCTCTCGGCGGGTTGGTCGGCCGTCCGGTAGGGCATCGAGCCGGAGCACGAACTGGTTGAGCCGGTCGAAGCAGCGTTCGACCACGTTGCGCTGCCTGTAGGCCTCGGGATCGGAGGCCGGTGGCCGCCCGCCGCGGGCGCCTTCGGCTGCGCGGTGGGCGGCGTCGATGTCATCGGCAACGAACCAGCTGCGGGTTGTCACAACCGCGGCCGTTCGTGCGCGGTATTCAGGGCTCGTAGCGATCAGGCAGGGGCACGCCACGTCCGCAAACCGACCGGACCGCAGCTGGATCGCCTACCGGACAAGCCTCAGTCGGCCGTCCCGACCGCTTGGACGCTGCCGGGGGACGGGACCAGGGTCGGGCGGAGTGCGGTGACGACCGCCGTGGTGACGACCAGGTGCATGAGCATCAGCCCGATGACGTTGGCGGCCGTGGCGCCCACGTTGAGCAGCATCAGGTCGGGCACCCAGGTCAGGACGAGGACCGCGGGGACGACCACGCGCAGCGCGTTCGGCGCCCGGCGGGCGATCACGAACCAGCCGACGGTGCCCAGCAGCAGCCCGATGGCGGTGGCCGGCAGGTAGGCCGCGGGTGACAGGCCCATGCGGATCCCGCCGTCGTCGAGCGACACCGCCCCGAGGGCGATGACGGTGTTCACCGCGGCCGCCGCCAACAGGGCGAAGCCGAGGCGGACGGCGGTGGTGGCGGTGGGGGCGGCCGGTTTGGCGGTGGTGAGCATCGCTCCTCCTTGGGTTTAACGTGCAACCCAAACGGTAGGTTGGGTTGCGTGTTAAAGTCAAGCCGTGCGTGACGACCAACCGTTTCCCCGGCTCGGTGAAGGCGAGCAGCGAGCGTGGCTCAACCTGGTGAAGGTCCTGCTGACGCTGCCGGGCGCGCTGGAGAGCCAGCTGCTGCGGGACGCCGACCTGACGCTGCTGGGCTACATGATCCTGGCGCGGCTCTCGATGGTGCCGGGCGAACGCCTGCGGATGAGCCAGATCGCGGAGATGGCCAACGGGTCACTGCCGCGCATTTCGCACGCGGTGGCGCGCCTGGAGGACCGGGGCTGGGTGACGCGCGAGGTCTGCACCGGCCAGGGCCGCCGGTTCACGACCGCGACCTTGACCGACGCCGGCCGCGCGCATCTGGCGGCCTCCGCGCCCGCCCACGTCGCGATGGTCCGCCAGCTGGTGGTGGAGCCGCTGGGCGACGACTTCGTGGGGGTCGGCGACGCCGTGGGGCGGATCGTCGAGACCCTCGGGCTGCCCACGGAAGTGCTCAAACGCCGGTAGGAACCGGTCAGCGGGTCCGGTGGCGGTACAGGAGCCACCCGAAGTACGGCGCGCCGATGATCGCGGTCATCAGACCGGCCGGGAGCTGGCCCGGGGCGATGACCGTGCGGCCGGCCGTGTCCGCCGCGCAGACCAGGATCGCGCCCAGCAACGCCGCCGCGGGCAGCAGGCGCGAGTGCCGGCTGCCCACGATCGCGCGGGCCGCGTGCGGGGCGACCAGCCCGACGAACGTCAGCACCCCGATGCCCGCGACCGCCGCGCCGGTCAGCAGGACGGCGCACGACAGCAGCAGCAACCGCGTCCGGGCCACCGGCACGCCCAGGACCCGTGGCGTTTCGTCGTCCAGCGCCAGCAGGTCGAGCTCGCGCCGCAGGCGGACCAGCACCGGCGCCACCAGCAGCAGCGCCAGCACCATCGGCACGAGGTGCGGGAACGTCCGCCCGTAGGTCGAACCGCCCAGCCAGGTCAGCGCCTTGGTCTCGTTCCACGGGGCGGACAGGGCGATCAGCAGCGTCACCAGCGCCTGCGACGCCGCGTGCACGCCGAAACCGATCAGCACCAGGCGTTCGCCGGCGAACCCGCCCCGGGCGGCCACGGCGAACACCACGGCCATCGCCACGGCGGCGCCCACGCCCGCGGACCCGGTCAGGGCCCAGAACCCGACGCCGGACACGCCCGTGAGCACGGCGACCGCGCCGAGGCCCGCCCCGCCGACGACCCCGATCATCCCCGGTTCGGCCAGCGGGTTGCGGGCGACCGCCTGGGTGAGCGCGCCACCCAGCGCCAGTGCCGCGCCCGCCAGCAGCGCGGCCACCACCCGGGGGACGCGGGTGTCCAGCACGCCGGTGACGATCGGGCCCGCCTGGCCGCTCACCCAGTTGACGACGTCGCCCAGCAGCAGCTTCGCGTCGCCGAGCAGGACCGCACCCACGGCGGCACCGGCCACCGCGAGCGCCAGCACGACGAGAACCACCCGGTACCGCGCGGCGCTGACGCCGGCTCGCGCGCCGGCCGCGGGCGGTGCGGCGGTCGCCGAACTGATCCGGGCCGTCCGGGCGAGGACCACGAGGAACAGCGTGCCGAGGATCGTCGTCACGACGCCCGTCGGTACCTCCAGGGCTCGTTGCGGGCCGACGAGCGCGCGCAGCAGCACGTCGGCGCCCAGCAGGAGAGCCGCGCCCAGGGCCGCGGAGCACGGGAGCAGCGCGGCGTGCCGGTGCAGGCCCGGTACCACCGACGCGAGCAGCCGGGCCACGGCCGGCGCGGCGAGGCCGACGAACCCGATCGGGCCGGCCAGGGTCACCGACGCCGCGGCCAGCAGCACGGCCAGCGTGATCGCGGCGAACCGGACCCGTCCGATGTGGACACCCAGCGTCCTGGCGTGGTCGTCACCGACGTGGATCAGGTCGAGCCGCCGGGCCATGGCGAGCAGCGCGGCGAGCGCAACGCCGGCGACGGGGCCGAGCGTGCGGAGGCCGCCCAGCCCGTTCTGCTCCAGCGATCCCTCGCCCCAGGCGAAGAGACCGCGGGTTTCCTGGGCGTACAACAGCAACAGGACCTGCGTCACGGAGGTCAGGGCCAGCGCGATCGCGGTGCCCGCCAGCACCAGCCGCACGATCCCGGTGCCGCCCGTCCCGGACAGCGCGAGCACGAACACCGCCGCGGCCAGCCCGCCCGCGAACGCGACCCCGGTCGCGCCGAGCAAGGGCAGCGAGACGCCGAACGCGGCCACGGCGACGACCGCCAGGTGCGCCCCGGCGTTGACGGCCAGCGTGTCCGGCGACGCCAAGGTGTTGCGGGACACCGACTGCAGCACCGCGCCGGCCACGCCGAGCGCGCCCCCGACGACCAGCGCCGCGAGCAAGCGCGGCAACCGCGACTCGACCACGACGGCGGCCGTGTCGCCGGTCCCGCCGCCGAACACCAGCCGCAGCACGTCCAGCGCGGCCAGGTTCGCGGTGCCCTGCGTCAGGTGCACCGCCGAACCCAGCAGGATCAGCGCGGCGAGCCCGCTGCCGAGCAGCGCGGGCCGCCCGCGCCGCCGGACGGCGGCCACGGGCGGCCCGGTCCGGGTGACCACCGCTAGTTCTCGAGCGCGGCGACGGCCGCGTCGACGAACTGCGCCATGGACTTCGGGCCGCCGAACATCCACAGGGAATCCGGGAAGCGGTGCACCTTGCCGCTCTTGACGAACGGGAGGCTCGTCCAGATCGCGTTGCCCGCCAGCTGCTGCTGGTACGGGTCGCCGTCGGCGTTGTTGGCGATGTACCAGAACCGCACGTCGGGCAGCCGGGTCAGCCCCTCGACGTCGGCCTGCGCGAGGCCGTAGACCGCGTCGCCGTCCATCGGCCAGGCGGTCTCGAGGCCGAGGCGGCCGAACACCGCGGAGACCAGCGCACCCTTGGTGTAGGGCCGGATGCTGACCGAGCCGGAGGTGACGTAGGCGTCGGAGAACGCGACTTTCTGCCCCAGGGCGCCTCGCTTCGCCACTTCGGCGCGGCCCGCGGCGAGCTTCTGCTCGAACTCGGCCTTCAGCAGCGCGGCCTTGGCCTCGGTACCGGTGGCCTTCGCGATGACGTCCAACCCGGCGTACATCCCGGCGACCGGGTCCTGGGCGTTGCCGCCGTTGATGACGACGACCGGGACCTTCGCCTCGATCTGCTCGAGCGCGCCTTCGGTCACGCTGTCGGTGACGACCACCAGGTCGAGCCCCAGCGAGCCGAGCGTGTCGAGACTCGGCTCGCCGCGGGTGCCGATGTCCTTCGGCGTGCCGTCGAGCTTTTCCGCGCTGACCCACTGGCCGTAACCCTTGATGTCGGACACGCCGACCGGCACGACGCCGAGCGACACGAGGTGCTCGACGGCGTTCCACTCGGTCGCCGCGACGCGCTTGGCCGGGCCGGGCAGCTTCACCTCCTTGCCGCGCGAGTCGACGACCGTGACCGGGCCGGCGCCGCTCGTGGCGGCGGCGTTGACCGTGGGCGCCTCGGTGGTCCCGCAGCCGGCCACGAAGAACGTGGCGGCCGCGGACAGGCCGAGGAGCAGCCGGGTGATCCGCATGTCTCTCCTGGGTTTTCGATGACGGCGCACCGGTCAGGCCGACGCGGTGCGCGCGCTGGTGTCGTTGAAGCGGCCGACCGCGCGGGTGTGGATCCGCCCGCCGGCCGGGTCGGGCACGACGTCCACGCGGATGCCGTAGGCGCGGGTGAGGTTTTCCGGGGTCAGCACGTCGGCGGGGGAGCCCTCGGCGGTGACCCGGCCGCCTTCGAGCAGCAGCACCCGGTCGGCGACCGCCGCGGCCTGGTCGAGGTCGTGCAGCACCACACCGACCCCGACGCCGTGCCGGTCGGCGAGGTCGCGGACGACGTCGAGGATCTCGACCTGGTACCGCAGGTCGAGGAAGGTCGTGGGTTCGTCGAGCAGCAGCAGCCCGGTGTCCTGGGCCAGGCAGGCGGCGAGCCACACCCGCTGCGCCTGGCCGCCGGACAGCGCCTGCACCGGCCGGTCGGCGAGCGCGGACAGGCCGGTCAGCTCCATCGCCCGCGCGACGGCGGCGGGTCCCCCGGGGTCGCGGCCGCCCCACCGTGACCGGTGCGGGTGCCTGCCGAACTCGACCAGCTCCCGGACGCACACCCCGCCCGGCGCGGTCCGGTGCTGCGACAGCAGGGTGATCCGCCGGGCAACGTCCTTTCCGGACAGAGCGCGCAGGTCGGCGCCGTCGGCGAAGGTGACCGAGCCGGTGACCGGCGGGTGCAGCCGGGCGAGCGCCCGCAGCAGGGTCGACTTCCCGCTGCCGTTCGGGCCGATCAGCGCGGTCACGGTCCCCGCGGTGAGGGAGACGGACGCGGCACGCACGACGACGTCGTCGCCGTAGGCGACGTCGACCTCGCGGGCGTGCACACCGGGATCGGCGTGGTGGGGCAGGGACACACGAGGACAATAAGGTCAGGCTTACCTAACCTACAAGGTGGCGGACGGCACAATTCGGACGTTGCCCCGCCCGAGGTGCGCGCTGAAAGCAGCCGGGCTTCCTCAGTGTTCCGCGGCGGCCGCCGGGACACCGAGGAGCCGGCCGAGGTAGAGGTCCCTGGCCACGAGGCTCACCGCCAGGTGGTCGGCGAGCGGGTCGAAGAAGGCGCTGCGGTACTTGGCGTCGGTCACCGTCGACGCGGCGAAGTACAGGCCGGAGAACGCGGCGATGAACAGGGAGACCTGCAGCAGCTCCTGCGGTACCGGCAGCTGGATGCCGAACAGCGTGCCGCCGGCGGGGTCGCGGCCGATCCACGCCTTGATCACCGCGTGCTGCACCGCGACGATCCCGAACACCACGAAGAAGACGAACACCAGCGTGGCCAGGACGAAGGTCTGCAGCACCTGGGTCAGGACCAGGACGAGGACCATGTTCGCCCGTTCCAGCTTCGTGAGCGGCGGCCGTTCGGCGGGGACGTCGTCCGCCAGGAAGGCCGCCAGCGGGGTTTCGCGCAGCTTGTCGAGGCCGACCGGGGCGGCGCGCGACTGGGTCAGCCGGGTGACCTCGTCCTTGAGCATCGCGAGCAGGAAGACCACGGCGACCACGGCCAGGAGCCCGGCGACCAGCCACATCCGCTCCCGCGGCAGGGCGGCGCCGACCTGCCAGATCTCGGTGGTGAAGAACCCGAAGACGGTGAACAGCAGCAGGAGCGGCAGCGCCCGGCTGGTCAGTTCGCCGAGCAGCCGGGCCTGGCGGTACGCGGCCCGCAGCGCCCAGCCGACGATCGAGCCGACCCCGGCGAACGCGGCCGCGAACAGCCCGGCCAGGATCGCGAGCTGGGTGAGCAGGCCGAGCGCCACCGCGTCGCCGTCGACGATCCGGTCGACGACGGGCACGACGACCACGAACACGGCCGCCATGACCGCCGCGGGCACGGTTCCGCCGCGCTCGACCAGCTTGCGCCGCACCCACCGCGCGGTGAGCCAGGAGCCGAGGCCGGGGCCGACGACCAGGCTCAGCAGCAGGCCGCTGTAGCCCAGCGCGAAGAGGCCGTTGTCCATCAGCGGTCGAAGTCCGCGTCCGTTTCACCGTCCACAGCGGACAGCACGGCGGTCAGCACCCGCCAGCCCCCGATGAACACGACGGCCGGGGCGATGCGGACGAGCAGGTGGGCGGGCCGCCCCCGCACCACGGCGGGCAGCCCGCGCCGCCGGAACCACTGCTCGACGGCTTCGACGCCGCGTTCGTCCGCCATGTTCGCCTCCTGGTCGGCGCGGTCGCCGCCGGGATGCTAGCGCGCGGCGGCGCCGGCCGGCGGGCCGGGCCGGGCCGACCGGGTCTGACGGCGGAGCGTGGCGCTCCCCGAACCGGGGCGCCGGTTCGCCGTCCGAAGTGGACCGCGGCCCGGTCGCTCCCCGGACCCGAGGAGCGACCGCCACCACGGCCCCGGCTACCGCTGCCGGTTCACCGTGCTGATCTCGTCCTGTACCCGGGTGCGCAGTGCCGCCGCGGCACTGGACTGTCCGGCTTGGACGGACATCGCCGTGCCGCGGACCGGGCCGGTGACCGGGTGCACCTGGTCCTCGCCTGGGAGGGGCACGTCCGGGCAGGTCGGCGGTCCGTGGCCGGGCCCGGTCGCTCCCCGGACTCGAGGAGCGACCGCGACCACGGCCCGGTCACCGCTGCCGGTTCACCGTGCTGATCTCGTCCTGTACCCGCGTGCGCAGTGCCGCCGCGGCACTGGACTGTCCGGCTTGGACGGACATCGCCGCGCCGCGCACCGGGCCGGCGACCGGGTACACCTGGTCCTCGCCCGGGAGGGGCACGCCCGGGCAGGTCGTCGTGCGCGGCCGGGAGTTCTTGACGAGGAACACGTTCACGAGACCGTCCACGCACGGGTTGCCCGCCAAGGCGTACTGGCCGTGGAACGGCGAATCGTCCACCGACACCAGGGGCACGCCGGCCGCGCGGGCTCCCGCGGTCGCCTGCTCGTAGCCGGTCTGCGGGTCGAACTCGCCCTGCACGACCAGGATGTTCGCCGCCGCTTCCGGGGGCACGTCCGGGAGTTCGTGGCGCGGCTTGTCGGACCAGAAGCCGCACGTTTCGCCGAGGCCGTACGCCCAGCCGAACAGCGGGTACCGCGGGCCTTGCCGGTCGCTGAGCCGCTTGTACCAGGCCGCCGTGCGGGTGGGCTGGTCGCCGCACGCCACGGAGAACCGGGTGCCGGGCCGCTGCGTGTAGTCCGGGGCGAGGTCCGCCGCCACTACGCGGTCGGTGGTCAGCTCGGCCGCCGGGACGCCGAACGTCGTGCGGGACACCGCGTCGAGGTCACCGGAGAGGGCCGCCGGGTCCGCGGGCGGCGTTCCGTCGAGCGCCTGCGCGCCCAGGAGGAAGATCAGCGCGCCGAGCAGCCACCGGACGCGGCTGCCGTTGCCGACGAAGACGCCGTCGTAGGTGTCGGGGGCGAGGCCGTGGGTGCCGTAGTACGCGCGCACGCGCTCCCACTTCGCCTTGACTTCGGCGGCCGTGGAGCCCAGCTGGGCGGAGAAGTTCCGCGCGAGCCACGGCAGGTAGACGTCGTCGAACTGCCGCTGGTCGATGACGGGGAACGCTTCGAAGTCGGCCTGCAGCCGGCCTTCGAAGTCGACGCTGGAGTCGAGCACGGTCTTGCCGGTGTGCTCCGGGAACAGCGACGCGTACTTGGCGCCGAGCCACGTTCCGTAGGAGTAGCCGAGGTAGTTGAGCTTCTCGTCCCCGAGCAGGGTGCGGATCAGGTCCATGTCGTGCGCGGTCTGCCAGGTCGTGACGAACGGCGCGAGCGCGTCGCTCTGGCAGGCCTCGGCGATGGCCCGGGGGACCTGCTGGTGCGCCGCGATGCTCGCCGCGGAGCGGTCGCGGGCGTCGAGTGGTCCCGCCGGCAGGCGGCCGACCGGCACCTGGCACTGGAAGCCGTTGTCGTCGGTGCCCGCGTGGCCGGTGCCGCGGGGGTCCATGCCGACGAAGTCGTAGAGCTCGTTCACCGTCGGCTGCAGGCCGGCGAGCGCGCCCGCGAGCGGGGTGCCCTGGCCGCCGGGTCCGCCGGGGTTGAGCAGGATGGCGCCGTGCCGCTCGCCGGTCGCGGCGACCCGGCTGATCGACACCTCGAGCTCCGGCCCGGCGGCCGGGTCGGCCCAGTCGCGCGGGACCGTGACCCGGGCGCACTGCGCGGGCTTCTCGTCCGCGGCCGGCTTGAACGGGCAATCGCCCCAGCTCAGCTGCTGGGTGGTGTACGGGGCGAGCGGGTCGGCCGCCGCGGCGGGCACGGAGGCCGCGAAGAGGGCGGCCGTCGCGGCCGCCAGTCCTGTCCGGGAGAGACGCACCGGGATCCTTCCGTCGGCGGGTGGGGTGCGCCCGAGCCTGGCCCGGTGGCGTCCGCCGGTGATCAGCCCGGAGGACGAACTCGCCGCGGCCGCCTCGGCCCCGGGTATGAGACGCACCCACCGTGCGCCCGGTGGCCGTGGCGGAGATCATGGGACCATGACCGGTTCCCGCCCGGGGCTGGGCGTCGTCGGGCGCCGCCTCGTGCAGTTCCTGCTGGACGAGCTGCTCGTCTTCGGGCCGATGCTGCTGCTCGCGATCGCGGTGGCCTGGCTGTTCCGCCCGCACGGCCCGGGACTGCTGCCTTTCCTGGAGGTCGTTCTCTACACGATGCTGGCGCTGGACCTGGTGGGCCTGTGGTTCGTCCACGCCTGGTGGCCCTACCGGCACGGCGGCCAGACGCCGGCGATGCGGTGGCTGCGCCTGCGGATCGTGACGCTCGAGGGCACGCACCCGTCGCTCGGCGCGTTCTTCGTCCGTGAGCTGCTGATGGTGGTCGACGGCTTCGCGTGGGGGCTGGCCGGGATCGTGGTGATGCTGGTGACCCGGCGGCGCCAGCGGTTCGGCGACGTCGTGGCGCGCACGGTCGTCGTGCGTGTGCCGAGGTCAGCGCACCAGGCCGCTTTCCCAGGCCCAGATGGCGATTTCGGTGCGGTTGCGGACGCCCAGCTTGCGCTTGGCCGCGCCGATGTGGGTCTTGACCGTGGGCATCGACACCACGAGTGAGCGGCAGATCTCGTCGTTCGTCTCACCGCGCGCCACGGCCTTCACGACGTCGAGTTCGCGCGGGGTGAGCGGGTTTTCCGGCGGGGTGACGCGCCGGGGACCGCGGCGCGCGTAGTGCGCCAGCAACCGGGTGGTGATCGCGGGGGAGACCAGCGCCTCGCCGTGGGCGGCTGCGTGCACGGCCTCGACGAGCAGGTTCGGCCCGGCGTCCTTGAGCAGGAAACCGCAGGCGCCGGCCCGCAGCGCCGCGTGCACGTTTTCGTCCAGCCCGAAGGTCGTCACCATCACGACGTGCAGTGGCTCGGGGACGTCCGGGCCGGCCAGCAGTTCCGTCGCCCGCAGCCCGTCCACGCCGGGCATCCGGATGTCCATCAGCGTCACGTCCGGGCGCAGCTGCCGGGCCAGGCGCACCGCCTGGTCGCCGTCCGCGGCTTCGCCGACGACCTCGATGTCCGGTTCGCCGTCGAGGATCAGCCGGAACCCCGCGCGGACCAGCGCCTGGTCGTCGGCGATCAGCACTCGCGTCGGCACCCGGTCTCCCCTCGGCTCAGCCCGGCCGGAGCGGCAGCCGCGCGACGACGCGCCAGCGCCGGCCCGCCGCCGGGCCCGCCTGCACGGTACCGCCCACCGCGGCTACCCGCTCCGCCATCCCCAGCAGCCCGTAGCCGCCGCGGCGGGCGGCCCGGCCGGCGCCGTCGTTGACCACCTCGACCAGCAGCTCGCCGGGCGGCTCGTGGCGGACGAGCACCCGGACCTCGGCGGCTTCGGGCGCGTGCCGGCGGACGTTGGTGAGCGACTCGGTGAGCAGCCGGTGCGCGGTGGTGACGACTTCCGGCGCGACCTCGAGCCCGGCGAGGCCGGGGCCGACGTCCAGGTGGATGCGCTCGTCGTCGGGGACCGCGCGGTCCACGGCGGTGGCGAGGTCGGCGGGCGGCACGAAGAGGTCTTCGTCGCCGGTCCGCAGCGCTCCGACCAGCCGGCGCATCGCCGACAGGGCCGCGGCGCCCGCGGTTTCGAGCTCGGCGAACGTCGCGGTGTCGCCGCCGGTCCGCTCGGCGACGCGGTGCGCGGCCTGGACGCGTACGACGATGCCGCCGATCTGGTGGGCGACGAGGTCGTGCAGCTCCCGGGCCAGCCGCAGCCGCTCGGCGGTGCGGAGTTCGAGCACCTCCACGCGGTGGCGGACGTCGGCGTCGCGCAGGACCAGGCCGCCGGCCAGCGCGCCGCCCCAGGCCACCGCGGCACCGGCGGCGTAGAGCGCGGACGTCGTTTCGGCGCCGTAGCGCAGGATCGGGGCGAGGGTCGCCGCGCAGCCACCGAGGATCGCCTGCGCGGTGGCCGCCCTCGGGGACAGCCGGTGGCAGCACGCCCCGACCATCAGCGCCAGCGCGAGGGCTTCGGCCGCACCGGGCTGCGGCGGCAGCCGGGCGCCCGTGGTGGCGAGCGCGGCGGCGACGGCCGTGCCCAGCAGCGACAAGCCGGACACGGCGGCGGCCAGGCCGGCGATGTGGCCGGGGAACCGGCGGCGCAGCACGGCCAGCAGCGCCACCACCGGGCCGACACCGGGCGCGAACTCGATGGCGACGCCGGCGAGCTGACCCTGGCCGGGACCGGCCCGGGCCGCGACGACGGAGTCGAGCACGACCAGTGCTCCGAGGACGGCCGCCTCGGCCACGAGCGGGCCACGGCGGCCGGTCCACGGGATCCGCGGGTGGCCGGCGAAGGTCATCCGCCGATGGTGCCGCACCGCGCGGCCGGGCGCCCCCTGCACCGGGCGAAACTCCTACCCGGGTACGAGGCGGCGGTGCGCATCTCGTACCGGCGGCCGATCGCGGCACGGGGGTTCCGCGGAAGACTCGGGCCGATGGACGATCGAAGCGAACAAATTCCGACGCGGGAGGCCGGCTTCATCGGGACGCGGCCCGTCGAGGGGCCGATCGAGGGCTTGCCGGGCTGGTACTTCGTGCTCGTCGGGCTGCTGGTGGCGAGCAACGACCTGAGCCGGCAGTTCAGCGACCGGTACGGCTGGGTCGCGCTGCTGCCGCTGGTGCTCGTGGCGGTGCACCTGACGCTGTGGTTCACCCTGTTGTCCCGCCGGCGGCGGTACCTGCGTTCGGTGTGGCGGAGCAAGCAGGCGCTCGCGCTCGTCGCCGTGCTGTTCACGGTGCGGCTGCTGCTCCAGTTCGGCCTCGCGAAGCTGACCGATGAAGCCGCGCCGCTGCACAGCTACACGCACCTGGTCATCGGGCTGGTGATGCTCGTCGTGACCACCGCCGGGGCGTGGTTCGACCAGTGGCTCGTCCTGCGCGTGGTGAACCGGGACGTGGATCGTCGACGGTGATTTTCCGGCCAACCGCCGTCGATTTCTTCCCGGGCTCCCGGAAACGGTAAAAGAATCATCGGAAAGCGCGGCCGGATTTTCGGTCGACGGCTCCGCGCCACGCCGGAATCAGGTGGTTCGCCATCGCCAGGACCACCCCGGCGGCCACGCACGCCCCCCGGTCCGGGGCCGCCGCGGGCGCGCCGAGGACCACGCACCCGGCGCTGCCCGCGGCGAGCGCGACCGCCCGGGTCACCACCGCCCACGACACCGCCGCCGTCCCGAAACATCCGCACGGCACGCCCGCCCGGCGCGTCCGCAGCACCGCCGCGTACGCCGCGAAAGCGCAGTACAGGGCCGTTTGGGCGACGGCGGACAGGACTACGGCCGTCGGGTCGGTGAGCAGCGAAGCGAGGGTTGCCGCGCCCACGAGGACCTCCGCACCGGCGGCCGGCGCGGCCACGAAGGGCGGCAGCAGGCGGTGGGCGCGCAGCACCGCCCGGTGCTCCCGGGGCCGCGCCGCGTGGGCCACGCCGGCCACCGCGAGCAGAATCGCCCCGAGCGCCGTCAGCGCGGTCATCGCCGCGGACCAGAAGGGATGCACGGACCCACTGTATTCGCGGACACCGCATTTGTGGACAGAAGTACCGTCCCCGTTCGGAGCAATCCGAGAACCGTTGGAAAACGATCGTGGCCACCGCGGAATCCGTCGGCTAGTCTCACCGGTGCGATTCCGGGAATCGGAGGTCTCATGGCGACACAACGGCTGCGATTGGTGGCGCCGGGCGGCGATCGGGTGACCGTGGGCCTGCCCGCGGGGGCCCCGGTTTCCCATGTGGTGGCCGGTGTCCGGTTCGTCGGCGGCTCGTACGGCACCGGGTTCCAGATCGGGCCGCGCGGCTACCACGATTTCGCGTGCACGCACGTCGCCCCGGCCGAAACCCGGGAGCGCCTGGTCGTGCACGGCCGGGAGGTGGCCGTCGCCGAAGCCCGCGACGGGCAGTCGTCCGTGGCCACCCTGTTCGGCGCCTACCACGAGCTGATGACGGTGTACGCCGGCCCGGCGCCCCGCCGCGACCGCGTGCTCGCCCTGTTCGGCTCGCTGCGGATCGAAGACCACGTCGACGGCATGACCGTCGTCCCCCGCGCGGAGACGCTGCTGGACCCGATGAACGAACACTTCGTGGTCGTGGTCAAGGACCACGGTTCGCTGTCGATCCCCACGCCGCGCCAGGCCGCCGCGCTGATCCCGCGGCACGCGGGTGCGCGCACGCGCTACGGCGAGGTCTGGAAGGCCGGGTACGCGAAGGAGTCCGCGCGCTCGTTCGTCCTCGGCTGCCCGGCGGGCCTGGCCGAGGTCCACCTCGCGACCACGGCGGCGAAGACCGAACGCGAACGGCTCGACTGGCTCGACGGGATCGACATCGCCTGGGACCGCCGGTGACCCCCTCGATCGCGGTCACGCTCCTCACCTGGGCGGCGATCATCCTGCTGTTCTTCGGGTTGGCGGCCGTCCTGCGCGAAGTCCGCCTCCTGCGCGGGGTGGTCACCCGGACCACGGACGGCTTCGTGGCCGCGCCGCCCGATCTGGTGCTGGGCCCGCGGTTCGCCGGGGACGGCGGCCGGATCGTGGCGGCGGTCGATTCGGGCTGCCCGCTGTGCCTGACGGTGGTCGAGCGGCTGGCCGGGCTCGGCGCGGACGCGACCCTGCTGACCCACGAACCCCTGACGACGTGGGCGGACCTGGCCCACGGCCTGCCGGTGATCAGCGACGGCGAAGCGTGGCGTTCGGTTTCCCACCTCGCGCCACCGGTGCTGATGTCGCTCGACGGGACCGGCCGCGTCCGCCGGATGCTGCTCCCGGTCCGCGCGGCCGAAGTGGACACGGCACTGGCCGGCTGGGCCGGCCCGAAGGAAGGAGGCGAGACCGGTGACCCTGGAGTTGGCGCACATTCCCGACTTTGACCGCCCCGGCCCGGCTGCCGAACCCACCCGCGCGGGACGGAAGCTGACGGCCCGCGGCACGCGCAGGACGTTCCTGCGCGCGGTGACGCTCGGGGCCTTGACGATCGGCGCGACCGCGCTCGACTGGTCCGGCCTGTCCCGCGTCCGGAAGGCGAACGCCGAGTTCAGCCCGTACGGCATGCCGGGCTTCGACCGCAACGACTGCCGGGACGCCTACCCCACCGGCTACGCCGAACTGACCGACACGAGCGGCACCTACGTCAACACCTACGCCGCGTGCTTCGGCGGGTTCTGGCGGGGGAGCACCTACTGCGAAGCGGGCTGGCACAAGTACGGCACGTGGAACGAGGGCGGCATCCAGGTCGACCACCAGCCGGTGGCCAACACGTGCGGCCAGTTCGTGGGCAAGAACGCGTGGAAGTGGACGACGCCGGACATGAAGGTCTACCGCTGCTCCGACGGCTTCTCCACCTTCTGGGGTGGCGGCTACACCGGCCAGACGTACCTGACGATCTGCCGCGCCGCCCTGTGACCCAAGGGATTCCGCGGCGCCGGTGGCACCCGGTGACGCTCGCCGCCGGGCTCGCGCTGGCCGCGGTCGCGGTGACGATCGCGCTGGTGGTCGCGCCGGGCCGGCTGCTGCCGGGCGCGTGGCTCGTCCTGTGCGCGGCCGCCGGGTTCGCCACCAGCGGCTCCAGTTGAAGCCGGAACTCGGCCTTCGTGCTGAGCTCGCCGGTCTGGCGAGGCACTCCGACACTGGCGTTCTGCGCCGGGCTCGTCTGCGGCGGCGCCCTGAGCGCGCTGGTCCTGACCGTGGCGGGTTCCCTGCTGCGCGCCCCGCTTCCGGCGCTCCTGTGCTGGGCCGTGGTGGCGGCGGCGCTGGGTGCGGTGCTGCTGCGCGAAACGGGGGTGTGGTCCTTCCGGCTGCCCGAAAACCGCCGGCTGGTGCCGGAGACGGTGTTCCGCCTCGGCCGCCACCTCGGCCCGCTGCAGTTCGGCTTCGAGATGGGCACCGGGGCGCGCACCTACCTGCCCAGCGGCCTGCCGTACGTCGCCGCGATCGCCGTGGCCCTCACGGCTTCGCTGCCCGCGGCGTTGTGCGCGGGCGCGGGGTTCGGGCTCGGCCGGGCGTTGATGACGACGGCGAACCTGCGCTACGACGGCGAAAGCGGCTGGGACGGCGAATGGCGGGCCCACGGCCGGAAGCTCAAGCTCCTGACCGGGGCCGCCTTCGCCGGCCCGCTCGCCGCCGTCGCCGTCACGGTGTTGTCTGGTACGCCCTGATCACCGTCTGGGTGACGGCGTTGCCGTCGGCGTCCCGGGCGGTGATCCGCAGCGACACGAACCCTCCGCCCGGCGGGTTGTGCACCACGGCGAGCCCGCCGTTGCCCAGGCGTGCGGTGGGCGTGGACGTCCACTTCGCACCGTCGTCCACGGACGTCTCGACGCGCAGGTCCGCCAGCCGGAACTCGCCCGCGCCCGGCTGCCGCTGGGCGGTCAGCGCGAGCACGAACGGCTTCCCGGCCGGGGCGCGGCTCTGGTCGTCGACCGCGCCTTCGGCCCGGACCACCAGCAGCGGCAACGGTTTCGCCGGTGCCGCCACGCCCGGCTCCCGGAACGTCCATGCCACGTCCACCGCGGTACCGACCACCGACCACGGCACGCTGCGCGTGGCCACGGACCGCAGGGTGTAGGTCCCCGCCGCGTCCGGAATGGTCAACGCCCCGAAGGCCGGGCTCGGCGTGGTGGCCAGCGCGACGCCGTCGCGCGACAGGGTCGCCGTGCCGGTGAGGCCTGCTGGCGGCGAGGTGTACTGCTCCGGGTCGCTGCCCGAGACCAGCGGGATCGCGTACGTCAGCTGGTTTCCGGCGCGAACCACGCCCCAGCCGTCCTGTGGTGCGCCGAAAGCGGGCCCGACCGGGGCGCGGTTCCAGCCGGAGTGCTGCGGCCCGGGCCGGTAGGTCCGGTACGAGTAGTTGCTTTCCGCGTCGGTCAGCGGGTCCGGGTACACCGCCAGGAGGTGCTGCCAGCTCACCCCGGTCGTGTAGTACTCGGTGCGCCGGCTGGGCAGGGCCTGCGCCGCGACCTGGTAGGTCCCGCTGTCGGCGCCCGGGAACCCGAAGGTGACGTCGTCGAGGCGCAGGCTCTCCGCCGGTTTTCCCTGGGTGTGGTAGCGGGCGTCGACCACCGCGAGGTCCCGGTCGCGCACCCGGAACACGGGATCGGCCGGCACGCGGCCGCGCTCGAGCAGCGCCAGCTGGTAGACGTACCCGTTCGGATCCACCCCGGGGGGCCGGGCGGCCAGCGTCGCCCGGAAGTACAGCGCGTAGGTGTGGTCGGTGACCTCGCGGTCCGAACCCACCGCGTACAGCTCGGTGCCCGGCTGGGCGATCCAGGCGAGCGTGTTCGTGCGGGTCCCGCCCGGATTTCCGGACACCAGGCCCAGTTCGCCGCCCTGCAGCCGCGCGTCGGGGCGATCGACCGCCGCCCGCAGCGGTTTGCCCGCCCGGGCGTCCAAAGTGAAGGATACGTTGCCGGTCACCGGCTGTCCGGGCCGCGACAGCAGGGTCACGGCGGCGGGCCGGGTCTGGCCCGACGGGTCCCCGGAGACGTCGAACGCGTTGAGGTCGTAGCGCCCCTTGGGCACCCGGACCACGGCCGTGCCGTCGGCGCGGAACGGCCGGACGCCGAACGCGGCTCCCGTCGCGGTGTCGACGAGCGTGGCGACCCCCGCGGTGAACCGCTCGTCCCGGCCGATCAGCCGCACGGACACGTCGTAGCTTTCCGCCTCCAGGAAGGCGCCGAGCGCGGTCTGCACGGTGATCCCGGGCGCCGACGCGGTCAGCCGGGCGCCGTGCTGCCCGGCCGTGGCCGTGCCCGCTCGAAGGGTGACGCCGACGTCGGCATCGCCGTGCGCGGGGACGACCACGGACGGCACCGAAGGCGTGAACAGCGGCGCCGTCGTGGTGAGGGCCAGGGACACGGCCGTGTCGCCATCGTTGTGGTAGGTCACGGTTTTCGTGACGGGTTGCGTGCGCGGCCAGGCGACGAAGCCGTAGCCGAGGCTGCCGGTGGTGGCGGTGACCTGCTGGGTGACCGCGCGTCCGGCGTCCACCCGGCCGGCACCCTGCTCGGTGACGTCGGCGGTGGGTGTGGCGGTGCTCGTCAACGTCGTCTTGAGCCGGCCGGCGAGCCAGTCCGGGTGCCGCTGCAGCAGCAGGGCCGCCGAACCGGCGACGTGCGGTGCCGCCATCGACGTCCCGGAAAGCCTTGTGTAGTTGTCGTCGACCGGAGCGGTGTCGCCGTCGCGCGTGCCCGCGGCCCGGGCCGAGACGATGCCTTCGCCCGGCGCCGCGATGTCGGGCTTGACCGCGTAGTCGCCGAGCCGCGCGCCCCGGTTGGAGAACGGGCTGGTGGTGTCCTGCGCCGACACGCTGCCGACGGCCAGCGCCGCATCCGCCGCGGCGGGCGCGACGACCGGTCCCGGCTCGGGCAGGTCGAGCGTGCGGTCGTTGCCGGCCGCGGCGACGAACAGGGTGCCGTACCGGGTGCTCAGCGCGTTCACCGCCTGGGACACCGGATCGGTGCCGTCGGTCGTGTCGCCGCCCAGGCTCAGGTTGACCACGCGGACCTTCGGCGCGATCCACTCCATGCCGGCGATCACCGCGGATTCCGGGCAGCCGTAGGCGACGCAGACCTTGCCGCTGATCAGCCGGGCGTCCGGGGCCACCCCGCGGTAGCGCCCGCCGGAGGCGGCGCCGGTCCCGGCGATGATGCCGGCGACGTGCGTGCCGTGCCCGAGGTCGTCGCCCGCGTCCGGCCGGGTCCCGGTGAAGTCCTGCGCTTCCACGACTTTGCCGGCGAGATCGGGGTGGTCGGCCCGGACGCCGGTGTCGAGCACGCCGACCGTGACGCCGCGGCCCGTGTAGCCCGCCTGCCACGCGCCCGGGGCGCCGATCTGCGGCACGCTGACGTCGAGCGCCGGGGTGGCCAGGCCGTCCAGCCACACCCGGCCGATCCCCGGCCGCAGCGCGGACCCGGCGGTGAGCCAGGTCCAGAACTCCGTGCCCCGGCGCCGGTCCTGGCGCAGGGCGGTGCCGCGCACGCTCGGCAGCTCCCGGACGGTGGTGGTGGCGGGCGGCGCGGCCGCGGGGGAGCCGGCGGACGAGGTGACGATCAGGGGCAGACTCCCCGCCGAGTCGCCGAGGTGCTGCCGCAGCAGTTCGGAAACGTCGAACAGCCGGGAATCGAGCCGGCCGGAGGCCACCAGCGCCAGCGCGTCCGACGGCACCACGGTGATGTCGCCGGGCTTCGCGGGGGTGTGCGTTTCCCGGAAGAAACCGATCCGGTCCCGGCCCGGGCCGGGTTCGACCGTGACCGTGCTTTCCCCGCGCAAATTCGGCAGTACCCGCACCCGGTCACCGGTGACCAGCGTGACGGATTGGCCCGAATCGCGGGAAGCACCGGGTGTGGCGGCCGGTTCCGCCACCGCCGGAACGGGTAGTGACCAGCCCGCCACCACCACGGCCGCCAGCGCCAGCTGTCTTCGATACATGTCAGGGCCCTCCGGCTGAGATCGTTTTCCCCCGGATTTCGTCTCGGCAAATGCGAGCGGGAAAAACAGCCGCGCGGTCGCCGCGCACACGTTAACACCGGCCCGGGTGGGCCGGGCAATACGTCATTTCCGTGAACCAACCGCCGACAATTGATCACCACAATACCGACAGTGGCAAAATGTCGGGAAAGTTATTCGACGCGCTGTGTCACGGCAGGCGCGGCGGTGCGGTACTGGCGCGGGCGGCCAGCTTCGGCGCGAGCAGCCGGGTTCCGGGCGCGGTGCCGTCGTCGAGCTGCCCGATGACCGTTTCGACGGCCAGCGCGCCGATCTCCCGCGCCGGGATCGCCACGCAGGTCAGCTCGAGCAGGCTGTGCGCGGTCAGGCTGTCCGGGCAGACCGCGACGAGGGAGACGTCCTCGGGCACCCGCAGCCCCCGCTGGTGCAGCCCCGCCAGCACCGCGGGCAACGCCGTTTCGTTGTGCACCACGAGACCGGTGACGCCGGGGTGCCGGGCGAAGAGCGCGTCCAGGCCGCGCAGCGTCCGCCAGTGGGTGGTCCCCCAGGCCAGCGTCGTCGAGCGGATGCCCCGGCGTGCCGCTTCCGCCGTGAAACCCAGCGCGAGCCGGGCCGCGGAGCTGCTGCCGCGCCGGTAGGCCGCGGGCGGTGAGCCGATCAGGGCGACGTGCTCGTGCCCGAGACCGGCGAGGTGGCCCAGGCTCAGCGCGCCCGCCGCGGCGAAGTCGAGGTCGAGGCAGCCGAGCCCGCGCGGCCGGTCCGGCAGGCCGATCAGCACCGCCGGCCGGCCCAGCCCGAGCAGCACGGGCACGCGCGGATCGGCCGCTTCGACGTCCATCACCACGACGCCGTCGGCGACGGACGAGGACACCGCGCGGCGCAGCGCGGCGGGACCCTCTTCGGCGGTGAGCAGGAGCAGGGCGTGGTCACGGGCGCCGGCCGCGGCGATCGCGGCGGCCACGAACTCCCGCACGACGACGTCGTGGGCGCCGGCGCGCAGCGGGACGACCAGGGCCAGGACGTTCGTCCGGTGGCCGGCCTCGAGCCGTGTTCCGGCGTGCCGGTGGTGACCGCGCTTGCGCATGGCGTTCTCGACTGCCCCTCCCCCAGAGACGGCGATCCGGCACGATGTCGTCGAACCGCATCGACGAAAATCGAACGTAGAGCACTCGCCGGGGATGTGCAAGCAGATCTCAGCTGGTCCGCAGGGGATTCACCGGGCTCGGTGAAGATCGAACCGATTCGATCATCTGGGGGGTGAACGGCGGGCCCGTCACGCCGTCGCGGTGACCAGACCGGCCAGCACGCCGGGCCGTTCCAGGGCGATGAAGTGGCCCGCGCCCGGCACCTGCGTGAAGGCGGCGTCCGGCAGCAGGTCGGCGTTGGCCCGGCGATCCGACGGCCGTGACCAGTCCTTCTCGCCGTAGACGAGGTGGATGGGCGCCTTGACCGCCGCGTAGCGCGAGCGGGCGGCGATGAGGCTGGGGAGGTTCCGGTAGATCCCGCGGGCGACGGCGGGGTAGCCCGGGCGGCGGCCGACCCGGATCAGCTCGGCCAGGTAGTCCTCGCGCAGGGCGCTCTTGTCGCCGAGGCCGCCCCGCAGGATCCGGCGGAGCGCGGCCTCGGGCTCCACCCCGGCGATCACCGGGCCCACGCCCGGGGCGAGGACGCCGGTGACCACCGCGCGGGCGAGCAGGCCGGACCGGGCGATGCCGCCGCGGAAGTCGTAGGCGTTCACCGCGATGACGCGCCGGACCCGGTCCGGCAGCTCGGCCGCGGTGGTGAGGGCGAGCACCGCGCCCATGGATTCGCCCAGCAGCGTCACGTCGTCGAGGTCGAGTTCGGCGAGGAGCCGTGCCACGCCCGCGCGCAGCGCCGGTTCTTCGTAGGACGCGCCGGGCACGATCTCGGAGTAGCCCATCCCCGGCAGGTCGAGGGCGTACACGGTGAACCGGTCCGCGACGAGGGGGATCAGGTCGCGGAAGTGCTCGGCCTGGGTGCGCACGGTGTGCAGCAGGACCAAGGGAGCGCCGGTGCCCGCCTCGAGGTAGCGCAACGCTCCTTCGTGGGCCCCGCGCGCGGGGAGGACACGGCTGGTCGCGCCGGGGATGGGGAGCGTGGGATGGGCGTTCGCGTCGGGCATCGCGCCGGCTTCCTCTCGGGAACGATCGGAAACCGATCGGTTTCCAAGACTGTAAACCGATCGGTTTCCGGTCGCAAGGTGTGGTGCTACGGTGAGGAAAACCGATCGGTTTACCGGGCGCCGCGGCGGCGTCCCTCCCGGGGAGGTCCGATGACTGTCACGCACGACGGCGAAGGAGAACCGGCGCTGCCGGCGAAGCTGGCCGCACACCCGTCGGTGCGGGCGGTGCTTTCGCGGCGCAAGGCCGGGCAGGACGCGGGGCCGCCGCCGGTGCTCGACGCGGACTGGCTGCGGGAGCTGTGCCTGGCCGCCGGCGCGGACGACGTGGCCGCGGTCGGCCTCGACCACCCCGACCTGGCCGGGGAACGCGAGTACGTGCTGGGCGCGCTGCCCGGCACCCGCACCCTGATCGCGATGGCGTTCCGGATGAACCGCGACAACTGCCGTTCGCCGGCCCGCAGCGTGGCCAACCAGGAGTTCCACCAGACCGACGAGCAGGCCAACCGCGCTGCCCGCGGCGTGGTCCAAGCGCTGCAGGACGCGGGCCACCGCGCGATCAACCCGTCGGTCGGCTTCCCCCAGGAGATGGACCGCTTCGGCACGGACCGGATCTGGGTGGTGGCGCACAAGACGGTCGCGGTCGCGGCGGGACTCGGCGTGATGGGCCTGCACCGCAACGTCATCCACCCGAAGTTCGGCAGCTTCGTGCTGCTGGCCACCGTGCTGGTGGACGCGGAGGTGAGCGAGTACGGGACGGCGCTGGACTACAACCCCTGCATCGACTGCAAGTTGTGCGTCACGGCCTGTCCGGTCGGGGCCATCGGCAAGGACGGGGCGTTCGACGGCCTGGCCTGCACCACGCACAACTACCGCGAGTTCATGAGCGGGTTCACCGACTGGGCGCAGACCGTGGCCGACAGCGCGGACGCGGCCGACTACCGATCCCGCGTCCCCGCTGCCGAAAGCGCCTCGATGTGGCAGAGCCTGAGTTCGCCGCCCGGCTACAAATCGGGCTACTGCCTGGCCGTCTGCCCCGCGGGTGAGGACGTCCTGGGCCCGTACCTGGAGAACCGCAAGGAGTACCTGAAGACCGTGCTGCGCCCGCTGCAGGACAAGCGGGAGACGCTGTACGTCCTGCCGGGTTCCCGCGCGCAGGAGTACGCCCAGCGCCGCTTCCCGCACAAGCCGCTCAAGGAAGTCACCGGCGGCTGGGCGCCGCCGGAGTGACGGACCTCAGCGCAGGCCCGCGGCGTCGAGCAGGGTGGTCACGGTCGGGACGATGAGCCCCTTGAGGTCGTCGACCCCGATGCCGGCCCGGGCGCTGGCGCCGTCGAAGACCACGAGGAGCTGCCGGGCCAGCAGCTCCGGGTCGGCGGCCCCGCCTTGTTCGGCCTGCCGGCGGAAGAAGCCGAGCAGGTTCCGCTTGACCTGCCGCGCCACCCGGCTGGCGGGGTGGCGCTGGTCCTTGAGCTCGATCTGCGCGTCCAGGTACCGGCAGCCGTGGAAATCGGGGGTGCGGGCCTGCGCTTCCAGCTGCGCGAAGACGTGCATGATCCGCTCGCGGGGCGAGCGGCCGTCGTCCGCCGGGGGCAGCAGGCCGGCCACGAAGGCGGCCGCGCCGTCCTTCAGGCTCGCCGCGAGGAGTTCGTCCTTGCTTTCGAACAGCTGGTAGAGCGACCGCTTCGACACGCCCGCGGCCTTGCACAGCGCCTCGACGCCGATGCCGACCCCGTCCCGGTAGGTGAGGGTGGCCGCGGCGGCCAGCAGCCGCTCGCGGGAGGTGGGTTTCGCCTCGGTGGTCATCCCGCGAGGTTAGCCCGGTTCGCCCGGGTTGAAAACCGATCGGTTTACCTCTTCGGCTTGCCGAGGTTCGCTGCCACCGGCTCGCCCGGTGAGCCGCGATCACTCGATTCTGCTCGAGCAGCGCCGTTCACGGGGTGGCTGACCGGTCGCAGAGCCCGGCCCGCGCGAAGGCGAGCACTTCCCCGACCAGATCGGACAGTTCGCTCGTCGCCGACCGCGACTGGCCTTCGCGGGTCACGTAGATCTCGCGGAGGCCGGTGACCACGGTGACGGCGGCGAGCCGGGGGAGCAGGGCGTCCGCCGGGAGGCCGATGTCCTCGCCGATGCCCGCCGCGATGAGGAGTTCGAGGTCGCGGTAGCCGGCCCGGGCGCGGCCGCGGAGGTCGTCGTCGGCCATGAGCAGGCCGGCGCGCAGGGCCCGGCGCTGCCAGATGTGCGCCGGGTCCAGCCCGGACCCGTGGTCGCGCACGTCGAGTTCGCGCATGGTCGCCCGCATCCAGTCGCCGACCGCGTCGAGGGTGCTCTCCGCCTTCCGGGCGCGCAACCGCTCCTCGAGCGACTCCGGGGTGAACGGGTCGTCGGCGAACAGCAGGTCGTCCTTCGCCGGGAAGTGCAGCGTGACCGTGCGGGTCGCGACGTCGGCCCGGGCGGCGATCTGCGCGATCGTCGTTTCGCGGTAGCCCTGGCTCGCGAAGAGGTCCAGGGCCGCTTCCCGGATGCGGGTCCGGGTCTCGGCCTTCTTCCGCTCCCGGCGGCCGTCACTCGCGATCATGGCGGCAACTCTACCAGCCATCATAAAAATGCAGTCTGTGCTACTGTTAGCTTGAGAGGTAGAGAAGTGAACGGAAGGGCAAGTCGTGACGAAGAACTGGTTCATCACCGGGACGTCCAAGGGCTTCGGCCGTGAGTGGACCGAAGTCGCACTCGAGCGCGGCGACCGGGTCGCGGCCACCGCGCGGGACGTCGAAAGCCTGCGTCCGCTGGTCGACCGGTACGGCGACGCCGTGCTGCCCCTGAAGCTGGACGTCACCGACCGCGCCGCCGCCGTCGACGCGGTCGAGCGGGCGGCGGCCGGGTTCGGTTCGCTCGACGTGCTGGTGAACAACGCCGGCTACGGGCACTTCGGGATGGTCGAAGAACTCACCGAGGAGGAGGTCCGGGCGGAGCTGGAGACGAACTTCTTCGGCACGCTCTGGCTGACGCAGGCGGCCCTGCCGATCATGCGCCGCCAAGGGCGGGGCCGGATCATCCAGGTCACCAGCGAGGGTGGCATCCGCGCGTTCCCGGGTATCGGCGCCTACCACGCGTCGAAGTGGGCGGTGGAAGGGCTTTCGGAGTCCCTGCGGCAGGAGGTCGCGACGTTCGGGATCGACGTGATCTGCCTGGAGCCGGGCCCGTACCGCACGGACTTCGGCGGCGGCAGCGTCCGGCAGAGCGAGCCGGACCCGGCCTACGAGGCGGTCCGCGAAGCGGGCCGGATCGAGTGGGACCTCGGCGACCCGCGGGCGACCCGGGCGCCGATGCTGGAACTCGCGGACACCGACGACCCGCCGCACCGGATGTTCTTCGGCAAGTCGTTCGCGGCGGTCGAAGCCGAGTACCAGGAACGGCTGGACGGCTGGCGCAAGTGGGAACCCCTCGCCCTGGCCGCGTTCGGCTGAGGTGTCGTCGGCGCCCGCGGATCTGTGTTCTGACAAGCGAACGGCCCCTCGCCACGAAGCGAGGGGCCGGACACCGGAGCGATCTCAGGCGAGTGCCGCGTCCATGGTGATCGTGGTGCCCGCCAGGGCCTTCGACACGGGGCAGGTCTTTTCCGCCGTCTCCGCGTACTCCGCGAACTGCTCCGCCGTCACGCCCGGGACCGAGGCGCGCAGGGTGATCGCGATGCCGCTGATCTCGAAGCCGCCGCCCTGGGCCGGGCCGAGCGTCACCTCGGCGCTCACGTCGATCGAGTCCGCCGTCAGTTTCTGGGACTCCAGCACGCCCGACAGGTTCATCGCCAGGCAGGACGAATGCGCCGCCGCGATGAGTTCCTCCGGGCTGGTCTGGCCGTCCGGGTCGCCCGCCCGGGTCGGGAACGAGACCGCGAACGTGCCCGCGTTGGACGAGTCCAGCGTGACCTCGCCCTTCCCGCTGTTCAGTCCGCCGACCCAGTGGGTGGTGGCGTCACGGCTGGGCATAAAGCCTCCTCAGTGCTCGGATGAATACGCGGCTGCCGACGCCGTCAGCCGCCGCAGGGTGGTGATCAGTTCCCGCCGCTCCCGCTCGCCGAGGCCCAGTGCGCAGCCGATCGCCGAAGGGACGCCGGCGGCGCGCGTGCGCACCGCCCGGCCCTGCTCGGTCAGGCTGATCACCACCGTGCGTTCGTCCGCGGGCAATCGCGCCCGCGTCACCAGCCCGTTGGCCTCGAGCCGCTTCAGCAGCGGGGAAAGCGTGCCGTAGTCCAGGTGCAGCGCCTCGCCGATCTCCTTGACCGGCCGGGCGTCGGACTCCCACAGCACCAGCAGCACCAGGTACTGCGGGTAGGTGAGGTCGAGCTCGCCGAGCAGGGGACGGTACGCGTCCGTCACCGCGCGCGACGCGGCGTAGAGCGCGAAGCAGGCTTGCTCGTCAAGAAGGAACTCGTCCGGCACGTTCGTAAACCTAGCCCACGATTACATCGTGCACAAGGTATTCCGGAAAACCTGTCGGTGGTGCCTGGCAGACTCCCGGCCATGACCGAACGACCCCAGCGCCCCGAAGTCCCGCTCACCGGTGGCGAGCGGGAAATCCTTACCGGCCTGCTCGACTACCACCGCGCGACCGTCGCCTGGAAGGCCGGCGGCCTCACCGAAGCCCAAGCCCGGCAGGTGCACCTGCCGAGCGAGCTGACGACCGTCGCCGGGCTGGTCGCCCACCTCACGCTCGACGAGTGGTTCTGGTTCGGCGTGGTCGTCGACGACGAGGAGGACACCTGGGAGGAGCGCCTGAAGGACGACCCGGACGCGGAGTTCCGCGTCCCGGCGGACACCAAGCTCGAAACCCTCCTCGCCGACTACGAGAAGCAGTGCGCCCGCAGCCGCGAGATCATCGCGAAGCACGATCTGGACGATCAGGTGACGCACAAGGACGAGACCTTCAACGTCCGCTGGGTCCTCACGCACATGATCGAAGAGACCGCGCGGCACGTCGGCCACCTCGACGTGCTGCGCGAGCTGACCGACGGTCTCACCGGGGAGTGACCTTCTTCGGCGGCAACGGGAAGAACCCGCTGGTGCGCTCGACGTAGTGCGCGTACGCCGGGCGCGTGCGCGCCATTCCCTTCTCCAGCATGGGTTTGCCCGTTCCGCGGGCGAGGGTGAACGTCATCGCGATGGGGGAGAGGATCGTCAGCGCGCCCGGCCACGTCGAACAGGCCAGCAGGTAGAGGCCCCACCACACGCACGCGTCGCCGAAGTAGTTCGGGTGCCGCGTGTAGCGCCACAACCCCGTGTCGAGCACCTTGCCCTTCGACGCCGGGTCGGCCTTGAACCGGCGCAGCTGGTCGTCGCCGATCGTCTCGAACGCGAACCCGACCAGCCACACCGCGACCCCGAGCCAGCCGAGGACGCCGATGCCCGTGCCGTCCACGGCGAACTGCACCGGCAGCGACACGAAGTACAGGACGACGGCCTGGAACAGGTACACGCGCAGGAACATCTTCAGCGGCCCGTGGCCCATCCGCGCGTACCGCGGGTCCTCCGGCAGTCTGTGGTTGCGCAGGTGCAGGTGCACCGAGAGCCGCACGCCCCAGACGACCGTCAGGAGCACCACTAAGAGCCGCAGCGGCAGCGGGCCGTCGCCGAACGGGAAGGCGGCGAGCGCGACGATCGCGAACCCGAGCCCCCAGAACGTGTCGATCGTGTCGTACCGCCGGCGCGCCCGCGCGATCCCGAAGGTCACGGTCACCGCCACGAGCGTGACGACGGCCGTGACGAGCAGCTGGGGCATCCTCACCACTCCCGCGTCGCCGGCAGGCCGGAGCCGCCGTGCTGGTCGGGTCGCACGGCCAGGATCTGATCGACGCCCATCCGGTTCTCCTCGAACGCCAGCGCCCCGCCCACCAGGTACAGGCGCCAGACCCGCGCGCCCGTCTCGCCGATGAGCGCGACGACGTCGGCCCAGTTCTCCTCCAGGGTGGCGGCCCAGGCCCGGACCGTCCAGACGTAGTGCTCGCGCAGCGCCTGCACGTCCCGCACCTCGAGCCCGGCCGTCTCCAGGTGGTCGATGGTCCGCCCGACCGGGCGCATCGTCATGTCCGGCGCGATGTACCGCTCGATGAACGCCCCGCCGCCCGGGGCGACGTGCCCCCGGGACATCTGCTGCAGCAGCACGCGCCCGCCCGGCCTCACCATGCGGTGCAGCGTCGCCGCGTACGCCGGGTAGTTGACCTCGCCGACGTGCTCGCCCATCTCGATCGACGCGACCGCGTCGAACGGCGCGTCCGGCAGCTCCCGGTAGTCCTGGCGGCGCACCTCGACGCGGTCTTCGAGGTCGTGCTGGGCGAGCCGGCCGCGGATGTGCTGCAGCTGCTCGGCCGAGAGCGTGATGCCGACGGCCTCGACACCGTGGTGCTTGGCCGCGTGGACGAGCAGCGAGCCCCAGCCGCAGCCGACGTCGAGCAGCCGCATGCCCGGCCGCAGCCCCAGCTTGCGGCAGATCAGCTCCAGCTTGTCGTGCTGCGCCTGCTCCAGGCTCGACGAGCCGGAGGTGAAGTAGGCGCAGGAGTACGCCATCGACTCGTCCATCAGCAGCTGGTAGAAGGCGTTGCTCAGGTCGTAGTGGTGGGCGATGGCGGAGCGGTCGCGCAGCAGGCTGTGCAGCTTCCCGGACAGCCGCGCCTCTTCGGCGGGCGGTTTCGGCGGGAGCCCGGCGACGCCGAGCCGGGCCGCCAGGCGGACGGCTTCGGCCCACTCGCGCGGTCCCAGCTTCGCCCGATTGAGGTCGCCCGTGCGGGTGAGGGCCCAGATCCGGCGGAAGCCGTCCGCCAGATCTCCTTCGACGTCGAGGTCGCCGGTGACGTAGGCGCGGGCGAGCCCCAGCTCGCCGGGCGCGTAGAGCAGGCGGCGCAGGGCACGGCGGTTGCGGAGCACGACCGTGGGTGCGTTTTCCGGGCCGGCCCGGGTCCCGTCCCAGGTCCGGAGGCCCACGGGGAGCGGGCCGCCGAGGAGTTTCGCGGCGAACGAAGCGAGGCGGTGCGCGGTGGTGTGCGGCATGACCGGGATTCGCTCTCCCCACCCCGGTGGATTGGTCGCCCGGTCGGGCAATCCGGGCGCCGCCGGTGTCGCGAATGACTCATTCGGGACCTCAGAGGTCGCGAATGAGTCATTCGCGACGTGCGAGCTGCGGCAGAGCACTCAGGCGACGGGCCGGCACCCCGGTGGATTGGTCGCCCGGTCGGGCAATCCGGGCGGGCCGCGGTCCCGAAGCACCGGTGTGGAGATCACCGGAGAACGCATCGGCGTCATCGGCAGCGGGGTGGCCGGGCTGACCGCGGCATACCTGCTGCAACGCAAGTACGAAGTGCTGCTGTTCGAGGCCGACGACCGCCTGGGCGGGCACGCGCACACGCACGACGTGCCGAGCACCCTCGGCGGCACCGTCGGGGTGGACTCCGGCTTCATCGTCCACAACGAGCGCACCTACCCGACCCTGCTCAAGCTGTTCGGCGAGCTGGGGGTGGCCACGCGCGACACCGAGATGTCGATGAGCATCCGCTGCGACGGCTGCGGCCTGCAGTACGCCGGGGCCAAGGGCATGGGCGGCCTGTTCGCCCAGCGCGCCAACGCCGTCCGCGGCCGGTACCTGCGGATGCTGACCGAGGTGAAGCGGTTCCACCGGCACGCGAAGCGGCTGCTGGCGGCGAAGGACGCCGGGGACGTCACGCTCGGCGCGTTCCTCGCCATCGGCGGCTACACCCGCTACTTCGTCGACCACTTCATGCTGCCGCTGGTGTCGACCGTGTGGTCGGCCGACCGCGCCGACACCCTGCGGTACCCGGCGCGGTACCTGTTCGAGTTCCTCCGCAACCACGGCATGCTCTCGGTGCAGGACTCGCCGTCCTGGCGGACCGTCGTCGGCGGCTCGCGCGAGTACGTCGAGCTCGCGGCGAAGCAGCTGACGGCGGTGCACCTGTCGACGCCGGTGCGGTCGGTGCTGCGGACCGCCGGGGGCGTCGAGATCCGCGACGACGCCGACACCCCGCACCGCGTCGACAAGGTCGTCGTCGCCACGCACGCCGACCAGGCCCTGTCGCTGCTCGCCAACCCGACCGCCGCCGAGCGCGAGGTGCTCGGCGCGTTCCGCTACTCCGAGAACGAGGCCTGGCTGCACACCGACACGAGCGTGCTGCCCTCGCTGCCCCGCGCCCGGGCCGGCTGGAACTACCGCGCGCCCGCCTGCGGCGCGCCCACCGGCGCGGTCCAGGTCAGCTACGACATGAACCGCCTGATGCGCCTCGACGAGCCGACTGGCTACGTCGTCACGCTCAACCCCGGCGACGGTCCCCACCGGGACCACGTCGTCGCGCGGATGCGGTACGAGCACCCGGTCTACACGCCCGAATCCGTGGCCGCGCAACGCCGGCTGGCCGGGCTCAACGACGGCGTGCTGGCGTTCGCGGGCGCCTACCACGGCTGGGGCTTCCACGAGGACGGCTGCGCTTCGGGCGCCCGCGCCGCGGAAAGCCTGGGGGTGACGTGGTGACGAACGCGCTCTACGACGCCACGGTCGCGCACGTGCGGCGGATCGACCCGCCGCACGCCTTCACCCACCGCGTGTACCTGTGGCGGGTGGACCTCGACGACCTGCCGCGGCTGCCGTGGTGGCTGCGGCCGTTCGCCCGGTTCGACCCCCGCGACCACTTCGCGGCCGGCGACCCGCGCGGCATCCGGGAGAAGCTGGACGCCTGGCTCGCCGAGCGCGGGGTCGACCTGCGCGGCGGCCGGGTCGAGATGCTGGCCGCCGCCCGCGTGCTCGGGTACGCGTTCAACCCGATCAGCGTCTACTGGTGCCACGATCCGGCGGGCCGGCCGGCGTGCGTCGTCGCCGAGGTGCACAACACCTACGGCGGCCGCCACGCCTACCTGCTTCACCCGGACGAGGCCGGCCGCGCCCGTGCGGCCAAGGCGTTCTACGTCTCGCCGTTCCAGGAGATGGACGGCGAATACCGGATGCGCCTCCCGCACCCGGAAGCGCTGCTCGACCTCACCGTGGCGTTGCGCCGCGGGACGGCCACGCCGCTGGTCGCTACGCTGCGGGGAGTTCGCCGCCCGGTGAACCCGCGGTGGCTGGCCCGGCTGGTCCTGGCCCGGCCGCTGCTCCCGCAGCGGGTGTCCGCGCTGATCCGCCGCCACGGCGTCGCGCTGTGGCTGCGGAAGGCCGCGGTCGTGCCGCGCACCCCGCAGAACGCCGGAGGACAGCTGCATGGATGAGCCGGCCCGCCCGCGCCACATGGCGCCGGTGCCCTCGGAGGTTCCGGCCGGCTCCACGGTGCCGTCCCCGGAGGAGCTGATGATCCGCGTCGCCAAGGGCGACGAGCGGGCCTTCGAGCTGCTCTACGACCAGTTCTCCGGGCCGATCTACGGGCTCGTCCGGCGGATCGTGCGCGACGCGGCCCAGTCCGAAGAGGTCGCCCAAGAGGTGCTCGTCGAGCTCTGGCGCACCGCCACGCGGTACGCGCCGGACAAGGGCTCGGCGCTGAACTGGGCGATGACGCTGGCGCACCGCCGCGCCGTCGACCGCGTCCGCTCGGCGCGCGCGAGCACCGAGCGCGAGCAGAAGGCGACCTTCGAGGCCGCCCGCGGCCGCCCGTTCGACGAGGTCGCCGAGTCCGTCACCGCGCGGCTCGAACGCTCCCAGGTGCGCCGGTGCCTGTCCTTCCTGACCGACCTGCAGCGCGAGTCCGTGCTGCTCGCCTACTACCAGGGCTATACGTATCGCGAGGTGGCCGAAGTGCTGTCGACGCCGCAAGGAACCGTCAAGACGCGGCTGCGGGACGGGCTGATCCGCCTGCGGGACTGCCTGGGGGTGACCGCTTGAGCACGCCGGAGATGCACACCTTGGCCGGCGCCTTCGCGCTCGACGCCGTCAACGACGTCGAACGCGCGGAGTTCGCCCGCCACCTCGAGCAGTGCGAGTCGTGCACGCAGGAGGTCGCCGAGCTGCGGGCGACGGCGGCCCGGCTGGGCGCGGCGATGGCCGAGGAGCCGCCGCCGGGGTTCAAGGACCGCGTGCTGACCGCCATGCACGCCACCCGCCAGCTGCCGCCGCGCACCCGGCCCGGCGCCCCGGAGCGGCACCGCCGCTCGGCGCGGGTGCCGCGCTGGGCGGTCGTCGTGTCGGCCGCGGCGGCCGTCGTGGGACTCGCCGCGGGCGGGGTGTTCGGCGGGATCGCGCTGACCCAGCAGCAGGAGCTGCAGGCCGCGCAGAGCCGTCTCGACCAGGCGAAACAGCAGTTCGCGCCGGTGGCGGCGCTGCTCGCGGCACCGGACGCGAAGACCGCGCACGGCGAGGCGCCCACCGGCGGTGGCGTCACGGTCGTCCTGTCGCGCTCGCTGAACCGGGTGATGGTGATGGACGCGGGCCTGCCGTCGCAGCCGGGCGGGAAGGTCTACGAAGCCTGGCTGATCACGGGCGCGGCCGCGCCGCGCCCGGCCGGGGTGATCGCCGCGGCGGACCAGGGCGGCCTGGTCGTGGCGGACGGCGTCGCCGGTGCCGACAAGGTGGCGGTGAGCGTCGAACCGGCCGGTGGATCGACCACCGGAGCACCCACGGAAGTCCTCATGAGCATGCCCGTTCCCGCCTGATCCGGCGGCCATACCAGATCGGGCCGAAGGGGTGCTCGCGGCCCGTCGCTCTTGCGCGCTCGAACGTGTTGTGGCAAAACACCTTTGCGACACACGGCGTGCCTACTGGATTAGAGCCTGCCTGGTGCCTACCGTCCTGCCTAACGTCGGCGGTTGACATAACTCTCGATCTGGGGTTGAGGTTGAGGGTTGATCACCGGCGACGGGCTGTACGGGCACAACGATCAGGAAGGCGGACTTCGATGACGCCCCCGCACAACTACCTTGCGGTGATCAAGGTGGTCGGCATCGGCGGTGGCGGCGTGAACGCCGTGAACCGCATGATCGAGGTCGGCCTCAAGGGTGTCGAGTTCATCGCGGTGAACACCGACGCCCAGGCACTGCTCATGTCCGACGCCGACGTCAAGCTGGACATCGGCCGCGAGCTGACCCGCGGCCTCGGCGCGGGCGCCGCCCCCGAGGTCGGCCAGAAGGCCGCCGAAGACCACCGTGAAGAGATCGAAGAGGTCATCAAGGGCGCCGACATGGTGTTCGTGACCGCCGGTGAAGGCGGCGGCACGGGCACCGGTGGCGCGCCGGTCGTGGCCCAGATCGCCCGCAAGCTGGGCGCGCTGACCATCGGTGTCGTCACCCGTCCGTTCACCTTCGAGGGCAAGCGGCGCGGCAAGCAGGCCGAAGACGGCATCCAGTCGCTGCGCAACGAGTGCGACACGCTCATCGTGATCCCGAACGACCGGCTGCTGCAGCTCGGCGACATCGGCGTCTCGCTGATGGACGCGTTCCGCTCCGCGGACGAGGTGCTGCTCTCCGGTGTCCAGGGCATCACCGACCTGATCACCACGCCGGGCCTGATCAACCTGGACTTCGCCGACGTCAAGAGCGTCATGTCCGGCGCGGGCTCCGCGCTGATGGGCATCGGCTCGGCGCGCGGCGAGGGCCGGGCCATCCAGGCCGCGGAGAAGGCGATCAACTCGCCGCTGCTGGAGGCGTCGATGGACGGCGCCCACGGTGCGCTGCTGTCCATCGCGGGCGGCTCCGACCTGGGCCTGTTCGAGATCAACGAGGCCGCGTCGCTGGTCCAGGAGTCCGCGCACCCGGACGCGAACATCATCTTCGGCACGATCATCGACGACTCCCTCGGTGACGAGGTCCGCGTCACGGTGATCGCCGCCGGGTTCGACGCCGGCGCGCCGACGCACAAGAAGCTGGACCCGTCGACGTTCGGCTCCGGCTCCCGCGCGTCCACCACGGCTTCGGCCTCGGCGGGGCAGGTCTCGAACTCGCAGTCGCCGCCGTCGGGCGCCACGCCGGTGCCGTCCGCGGGCAGCTCCGGCTACCCGGTGGCGCCCCCGCGGTCGCACTCGCCGCTGCCGCCGGCCGGCGGCAACCAGCCGTCCGGCGGGCTCCCGCAGCCCGGCGGCGGTTCGCGCGGCTACTCGCCGCTCGGCTCCAACGCGACCCAGGGCAGCCTGCCCGGGCGCGCGATGCCGGTGCACGACGACCCGTCGGACGACGAGGTCGACGTCCCGCCGTTCATGCGGCGCTAGCCACCACCTCTGAAGGCCATCACCCGCGAACTAGAGTCGGGGGTGATGGCCTTCAGTGACGTCCAGGAGGATTTCGTGCGGGTTCGGCGAGTGGTGACGACCAGGGCGGGCGGTGCGTCGCGGCCGCCCTACGACACCTTCAACCTGGGTGACCACGTCGGTGACGACGAGGGGAACGTCTTCGCCAACCGCAAGCGCCTGGCCGCCGAGCTGGGGCTGGCCGAGGACAAGCTGGCCTGGATGGAGCAGGTTCACGGCCGCACGGCGACCATCGTGGACGGTTCCGAGACCCGCGCGGCGGAGGCGACCGACGCCCTGGTGACCGCGACCCCGGGGGTCGCGCTCGTGGTGCTCGTCGCGGACTGCGTGCCGATCCTGCTGGCCGACGCCGAGGCCGGGGTGGTCGCGGCGGTGCACGCCGGGCGCGTCGGCACGCGGGTCGGGGTCGTCCCGGCCGCCGTCGCCGCCATGCAAGAGGTGGGTGCCGAGCCGCACCGGATCGAGGCCCTGCTCGGCCCGGCCATCTGCGGCGACTGCTACGAGGTGCCGGCCGCCATGGCCGCCGACGTCGAGAAACACGTCCCCGGCAGCGCGTGCAAGACCCGCACGGGCACCCCGGGCCTCGACCTGCGCGCCGGGCTCTGGCGGCAGCTCGCCGACCTGGGTGTCGGCAAGATCGGCGTCGACCCGCGGTGCACGAACGAGGACAAGACGCTGTTCAGCTACCGCCGCGACGGGACCACCGGGCGGATCGCGGGCATCACCTGGATCGAAGCGTGACCGCCGACGTACTTCTTCCCGCGGAGGCGGCATGAGCACCGATCGGAAGGCCGAGCTGGCCGAGAACCTGGCCGAGGTCGAGGAGCGGATCGCCGCCGCCTGCCGCGAGGCCGGCCGGCCGCGCGAAGAGGTCAAGCTGATCGCGATCACGAAAACCTTCCCCGCGTCCGACGTCGCGCTACTGGCCGAACTCGGCGTCACCGACGTCGGCGAGAACCGCGACCAGGAAGCCGGGCCGAAAGCCGCCGAAGTCGCCGCCGGGCTGCGGTGGCACATGGTGGGCCGGCTGCAGCGGAACAAGGCGCGGTCCGTGGTCGGGTGGGCGCACGAGGTGCAGTCCGTCGACTCCGGGCGGCTCGCCGACGCGCTCGCCAAGGCGGTGCACACCGAGCGTTACAGCGGCAAACGTGAGGAACCCCTCGACGTGCTGATCCAGGCCAGCCTCGACGACGACCCCGAGCGCGGCGGCTGCCCGCTCGCCGAGCTGCCCGCGCTCGCCGACCACATTGCGCAGTCCGAAGAGCTGCGGCTTCGCGGCCTGATGGCCGTCGCGCCGCGGGGTGCGGACCCGGCCGCCGCCTTCGAACGGCTCGCTCGCGCGGGTGAGGCGCTCCGAAAAGATCACCCGAATGCCGCAGACGTCTCCGCCGGGATGAGCCATGATCTCGAACAGGCGATCACGCACGGCTCGACCTGTGTGCGTGTCGGAACCGCGTTGCTCGGTGGACGCGGTTTAGCCTCGCCGTAGGGAGCTCGCGCGGTCGTCACGTTTCGTGGCCGCCCGTGCGGGGCACTGATGGCGTGGAGATCGAGTCAGTGCGGGAGCGGCTAGGGCTAGGGAGAGGCATGAGCGCGCTGCAGAAGCTGAAGGCCTACTTCGGGATGGTGCCCGCTGATGACGACGGCTACGACGTCGAAGACGATTACCGGCGCGGCTACGCGGACGACGACTACGACTCCTACGAGAAGCCGGCACCGCGGTCGTCCCGCTCACGGTACCGCGATGTCGATGACACGTACGACGAGCCCGTCAGCCGCAGCCGGTCACGCTCCGTGCCCAGCTCCGAGCCCGCTGTCCACGGCGCGCTCGCCATGGACCGGCAGCCGGAACCCGTGGCCCGGCTTCGGCCGGTCACCGAACCGGTCGTGCGCCAGCCGGTGCGTGATCCGTTGAGCCGCATCACCACCCTGCACCCGACCAGTTACGCGGAGGCGCGGGCGATCGGGGAGCACTACCGCGAGGGCATCCCGGTGATCATGAACCTCACCGAGATGGAGAACGCGGACGCGAAGCGGCTCGTCGACTTCGCGGCCGGGCTGGCGTTCGCGCTCAGAGGGTCGATGGACAAGGTCACCAACAAGGTGTTCCTTCTCTCACCGCCCGATGTGGACGTCACCGCGGAAGACCGTCGGCGGATTGCCGAGGGCGGATTGTTTTTGCGGGGCTGAAGTCGCCGGGACCGCTGAGCGCAAGCAGACGTGACTTTGCCGACCCGAGGCGAGGTCGGCCCCCTCAACTGCGTCTTCGGAGAGGACGCCCGGTTAGAGTAGGTACGTGGAAGCTGTGTGGCTGGTCGTCTGGTACGTGCTGTTCGCCTTCTGGCTGCTGCTGACGGCGCGGATCGTGGTCGAACTCGTCCGGACCTTCGCGCGTGAGTGGCATCCGGCCGGAGGGGTTGCGGTCACGCTCGAGACCATCTACACAGTGACGGACCCGCCGGTTCGTCTGTTCAGGCGAATCATTCCGATGGTTCGAATCGGCGGCGTCGGACTGGACTTGTCGATTATGGTGCTGCTGTTGGTTGTGTTCTTCGCGATGCAACTGGCGACTCCAAGTTGATCGGGGAAACTTGGGTGGACCCTGCAGGCCATGGAGTGCGTGAGGTGATCTGATGTCGTTGACCCCCGCTGACGTGCATAACGTTGCGTTCAGCAAGCCGCCCATCGGCAAGAGGGGCTACAACGAGGACGAGGTGGACGCGTTCCTCGACCTGGTGGAGACCGAGCTGGCCCGCTTGATCGAAGACAACAACGAGCTGCGCCAGCAGATGGAGCAGCTCGACGCCGAGCTCGAGTCGACTCGGAGCGAGCTCGACAGCGCCAAATCCGCCCCCCCGATGCGGGAAGAGCCGTCGCGCCGGCTGGCCCCGGTGCCGCCGCCGCAGTCGGCCATGGAGCAGACCCAGGCGCACTCGACGCACTCGATGGCCGGCGACAGCACGGAGCCGAACGTGCAGGCCGCCAAGGTCCTGGGCCTGGCCCAGGAGATGGCCGACCGGCTGACCGCCGAGGCGAAGACCGAGTCCGACGGGATGCTGGCCGAGGCCCGCACCAAGTCCGAGCAGCTGCTTTCGGACGCCCGGGCGAAGTCGGACTCGATGGTCAACGAGGCCCGCACCCGCGTCGACACGATGCTGAACGACGCGCGGACCCGTGCCGAAACCCTGGAGCGCCAGGCGCGCGACAAGGCGACCACGCTGGAGCGCGAGTCCCAGCGGAAGTACACCGAGACGATGAACAGCCTGAACTCCGAGAAGAGCGGGCTGGGCAAGAAGATCGAAGAGCTGCGCACGATCGAGCGGGAGTACCGCACGAGGCTGCGCGGGTTCCTCGAGTCCCAGCTGCGCGAGCTCGACGACCGCGGTTCCGCGGCCCCCGCGTCGGCGTCGTCGAACTCCGGCCAGTCGTCCGGTTCGACGAGTGGCGGCCAGGGCTACTCCTTCGGCCCGCGGGCCGAAGCCGGCTGAGTTTTCGTTCCGCGTCCACCCCACCGGCACCCGCCGGTGGGGTGGACCACGGTTCGGAGTCGATCCGGTACCACACGTGGGCGGGTCGTGGTCCGCTCCCGGCCGGTTCGTGCTGTAATTCAGCGTGCTTTACATCGTGCTGGTCCTGGTACTGGCGGCTCTGGGGTTGCTCGTCACCGCGCTGATCACGGCTTCTTCGCTGTGGGCGTGGGTTTCCATCGGCCTGTCCGTGCTGGCCGGGCTGCTCCTGGTCGCCGACTGGCTGCGCCGCCGTCGCCGATCCTCCGCGCCTGCGGCCCCGGCCGCCGCTGCGGCAGCTCCGGCCGCTTCGGCCGTTTCCCCGCCGGAGGCCGAGGCGCCCGAGTCACCGGCCGAAGAAGAACAAACCACCCTGATCCCGGCCGCCGGCGACCTCGGTGACCCAGCCGACACCCCCGACACGCCCGACCCCGAGCCTGCCGAAGAGGCCGACGCTTCAGCCGAGGCCGAAACGAAGCCCGATTCCGACCCGGGCGTGGAAGAGACCCCGGAGGCCGACGTCGCGGTCCTGGCCGACCTGGAAGACGAGGTCGTGGTCGTCGACGAGCACCCCCGCTACCACCTCACCACGTGCCCCTGGCTCGGCACCCGCGACACGATCCCGATCGGCGTGGGCGAGGCCCGCCAGCTCGGCTTCACCCCCTGCGACCGCTGCCGCCCCGACGCCACCCTGGTCGCCGCCCACCGCTGACCGTGTCGACCCCCCAATCACGAGTGATGCCTCCCCAATCACGCGTGGTGCCCGCCGGATCTCGTGTCGTCTCTCCAGACACGCGTGCCTAAGGGGACGACACGCGTGTCTGGAGGGACGACACGCGTGATTGAAGGGACGACACGGCGTCAGGCGGCGAGGTCGGCCAAGCCGAGGTGAGTGGCGAGAGCCTGGGAGCCTTCCGGGGTGAGGCGGAGTGCGCGGTGGGCCTGGGCTCGCCGCCGGACCCAGCCCGCGTCGAGGAACCGGGCCGCCACCGCCGCGCCCAGCGCGCCCGCCAGGTGGTGCCGCTGCTCGCTCCAGTCGACGCAGAACTTGAGCAGTGGACGCCGTCCGGCGGCGACGGCGTCCAGGTCCACGCCTAGTGAGCCGAACACCGGAGCGGCCGCGGGACCCAGCGTGTACGGGTGTTCGCGCAGCGGAGCCGAAATCCGGTCACCCGGCCGCCGTCGCGTATCGCCAGGGCCGGCCAACGCGCCGCGTGCCAGCAACGCCGACGTCACCGCCACCCCGAGCCGGCCCGCGAGGTGGTCGTAGCAGGTCCGGGCCGTCCGCAACGCCTCCGCCCGCGTCCCCTCGCGCAACGACGTCACCGGGTGGGACGGCGAACACCGCGCCAGCGTCTCGAGCAGCTCCGCGGTGGCCGGACCGGCCAGCCGGTAGAACCGGTGCCGCCCCGACTTCTCGGCGACGACCAGCCCCGCCGACCGCAGCTTCGCCAGGTGCGCGCTGACGCCCGGCGCGGACAGCCGCGCTTCGGCGGCCAGCACCGACGCCGCCAGCGCCCGGCCGTCGGCCAGCGCGAGCAGCACGCGGACCCGGGCCGGGTCCGCGAACAGCGCGGCCGTCCGCGCGATGTCGGCGTCGCCTTCCACGCCTCCCAGGATGCCCCCGCGACACTTCCACCGAAACCGAAGTGTCCGCGCGGTCCACTGGGGACGTGCTCCTGTTCACCATGTGCGCCGGGATGTTCCTCGTCCAGCTGGACGTCACGGTCGTCAACGTCGCCCTGCCCGCCATCGGCACCGGCCTGCACGCCGGCCTCGCGGCGCAGCAGTGGGTGGTCGACGGCTACGCGGTCGTCCTGGCCGCCTTCCTGCTCACCGGCGGCGCGCTCGGCGACGTCTTCGGCCACCGCCGGGTCGTCCTCGCGGGCTTCGCGCTGTTCGGCACGGCGTCGGCCGCGTGCGGGCTCGCCGGGTCGGCGCCGTGGCTCGTCGCCGCCCGCGCCGGCCAGGGCCTGGGCGCCGCGTTGCTGCTGCCCGGCACCCTCGCCGTGATCACGAACGCCTACCCGGGACGCACCGAGCGGGCACGGGCCCTCGGCATCTGGGCCGGGGTGTCGGCACTCGCCTTGGCCGCGGGCCCGGTGCTCGGCGGCGCCGTGGTCACCGCGGTGGGCTGGCAGCCGGTCTTCTGGCTCAACGTCCCCGTCGTGCTGGCGGCGGCCTTCGCGACGCGGCGGCTCGTCCCGCGCGGCGAGCGCACGTCCGGACGGCGGATCGACGCCGCCGGCGTCGCCACGGCGGTGCCGGCCCTCGGTGCCGGGGTGTACGCGGTCATCGAGCGGAACCTCCTGGCCGGGATCGTGGCGGCGGCCGCGCTCGTGGCGTTCGCGGTCGTGGAACGCCGGGTGGCGGATCCGATGCTGCCCCCGGACGTCGTCCGCCGGACGCTCGGCCCGAACTTCGTCGCGGCGGCGATGAACTTCACCGGCATCGGCGCGATCCTCGTCCTGACGCTCTACCTGCAGGGCGTCCGGCACGCGAGTCCGCTGCAAGCCGGCCTGGAGGTGCTGCCGCTGTTCGGCCCGCTCTCGCTGCTGGCTCCCGTCGCGGGCCGGCTCACCGGCCGCTTCGGTCCCCGCCCGCTGATGGTCGCCGGCCTGGCGCTCGGCGCGCTCGGAATGCTGAACCTGGTGCTGCTCAACGAAAACAGCGGGTACCCGGCCCTGCTGCCGACCCTGCTCGGTCTCGGCATCGGGATGGGCCTGCTGACGACGGCGGTGGTGACGGCCGCGGTCGGCGGCATCCCGCCCGAGCGCGCCGGCGTGGCCAGCGGCGTCAACAACACCGCCCGCCAAGCCGGCGGCGCGCTCGGGGTGGCGGTGCTCGGCACCGTCGTGGCCGGCCCGTTCGTCACCGGTCTGCACGAGGTGGGCCTGATCGCAGGCGCGCTCTGGCTGGTCGCGATCGTCGTGACCGTATGTGCCCCTCGTGACAACCCGGTTGCGCGGGCCGGTTAACCTGGTAGGCAACACGGCGTCGATCCGGCCATCACCGGGGAGCCTCCGGAAGAACCGAGCTTCACCGCTCTCAGTAGAACCGGACGGGTTCGGCCCGTGACAGCCGTCGAACGAAGTGGCCTGCGCGAGCGGGCAAGCGGGGTGGTACCGCGGAACGCCGAGGCGTCTCGTCCCCGTGTGGGTGACCGGTGCGAAGCCGGTCGTCCGTACGCGAGCGACGAACCGAGGAGCACCCGGATGTACCCCCAGGCCCAGCTTGGCGACGGCGCAGGAGTCCCGTCGCAGCCGTCGTTCCCCGCGCTGGAGAAGCAGGTCCTCGCCTACTGGGAGAGCGACCGGACCTTCCAGGCGTCGATCGACGCACGCCCGGCCGGCGAAAAGGGCGAAAACGAGTACGTCTTCTACGACGGCCCGCCCTTCGCCAACGGCCTGCCGCACTACGGTCACCTGCTCACCGGGTACGTCAAGGACCTGGTGCCGCGCTACCAGACGATGAAGGGCCGCAAGGTCGAGCGCCGGTTCGGCTGGGACACCCACGGGCTGCCCGCCGAGCTCGAAGCGATGCGCCAGCTCGGCATCACCGAGACGTCCGAGATCGAAGAGATGGGCATCGCGAAGTTCAACGAGGCTTCGCAGGAGTCCGTCCTCCGCTACACCGACGAGTGGCGCGAGTACGTCACCCGCCAGGCCCGCTGGGTCGACTTCGACAACGACTACAAGACCCTCGACGTCACCTACATGGAGTCGGTGCTGTGGGCGTTCAAACGCCTGTGGGACAAGGGACTCGTCTACGAGGGCTACCGGGTCCTGCCGTACTGCTGGCGCGACGCGACGCCGCTGTCCAACCACGAGCTGGGCATGGACTCCGACGTCTACCGCAACCGCCAGGACCCGGCCGTCACGGTCGGTTTCCGCCTGCAGGGCAACGACAATGACCTCGACGGCACCTACCTGCTGATCTGGACGACGACGCCGTGGACGCTGCCGTCGAACCTGGCCACCGCCGTGCACCCCGAAGTGCAGTACGTCGTCGTGGAGAGCGAAGGCAAGCGGTTCCTGCTCGCCGAAGCGCGGGTGGCCGCGTACGCGCGTGAACTCGGCGAAGAGCCGACGGTCGTCGCGCGCTACACCGGCACGCAGCTGCTCGGAACCCGTTACGCGCCACCGTTCCCGTACTTCACCGGCACCGAGAACGCCCACCAGGTGCTGGCCGCCGACTACGTCACCACCGACGACGGCACCGGGATCGTCCACATCGCCCCGGCCTACGGTGCCGACGACAAGGTCGTCACCGACGCCGCCGGCATCCCGCCGGTCACGCCGGTCGACGCGCACGGCAAGTTCGACGCGACCGTGCCGGACTACGAAGGCCAGCAGGTCTTCGACGCCAACCCGAACATCGTGCGGGACCTCAAGAACGGCACCGGATCCGCGGCGCAGCAGGGCGCCGTGCTGCTGCGGCACGAGACCTACGACCACAGCTACCCGCACTGCTGGCGCTGCCGGAACCCGCTGATCTACCGCGCGGTCTCGTCGTGGTTCGTCGCGGTGACGCAGTTCAAGGACCGGATGGTCGAGCTCAACCAGCAGATCACCTGGTACCCGGAGAACGTCAAGGACGGCCAGTTCGGGAAGTGGCTGGAGAACGCCATCGACTGGTCGATCTCCCGCAACCGGTACTTCGGCACGCCGATCCCGGTGTGGCAGTCCGACGACCCGGCGTACCCGCGCACCGACGTCTACGGCTCGCTCGACGAGCTCGAGGCCGACTTCGGCGTGCGGCTGGACAACCTGCACCGGCCCTACATCGACGAGCTGACCCGGCCGAACCCGGACGACCCGACCGGCCGGTCGACGATGCGCCGCGTCCCGGACGTCCTCGACGTCTGGTTCGACTCGGGCTCGATGCCGTACGCCCAGGTGCACTACCCGTTCGAGAACGCCGAGTGGTTCGAGCACCACTACCCGAGCGACTTCATCGTCGAGTACATCGGGCAGACCCGCGGCTGGTTCTACCTGCTGCACGTGCTGGCGACGGCGCTGTTCGACCGGCCGGCGTTCCGCACCTGCGTCGCGCACGGCATCGTGCTGGGCTCCGACGGCGCCAAGATGTCCAAGTCGCTGCGCAACTACCCGGACGTCAACGAGGTGCTCGAGCGCGACGGCTCCGACGCCATGCGCTGGTACCTGATGGCAAGCCCGATCCTGCGCGGCGGCAACCTCGTCGTCACCGACAAGGGCATCCGCGACGCCGTCCGCCAGGCCGTGCTGCCGCTGTGGAACTCGTACTACTTCCTCGCGCTGTACGCGAACGCGGAAGGCGTCGAGGGCCAGTGGCGCACGGACTCGCCGAACGTGCTCGACCGGTACGTCCTGGCGAAGACGCACGAGCTGGTCACCGACGTCGAGTACGCGATGGACCACTACGACGTCGCGGGCGCGTGCCAGACCGTCCGGGACTTCCTCGAGGTCCTGACGAACTGGTACGTGCGCCGCTCGCGCGACCGCTTCTGGGCGGGCGACAAGGACGCGATCGACACGCTGCACACCGTGCTGGAGGTGACTTCGCGGGTGGCGGCGCCGCTGCTGCCGCTGACCACCGAGGTCGTCTGGCGCGGGCTCACCGGCGGCCGCTCGGTGCACCTGACCGACTGGCCGAACGCGAACGACCTGCCCGCGGACGCGGCACTGGTGACGGCGATGGACCGGGTGCGGCAGGTGGCGTCGTCGGCGCTGTCGCTGCGGAAGGCCAACAAGCTGCGCGTGCGGCTGCCGCTGTCGTCGCTGGTCGTGGCCGCTTCGGACGCCGAGACGATGGGCGCCTTCGCCGACATCCTGCGGGACGAGGTGAACGTCAAGGCGGTCGAGCTGACCACCGACGTCGGCGCGCACGGCGGGTTCGAGGTCGCGGTGAACGCCCGCGCCGCCGGCCCGCGCCTGGGCAAGGACGTCCAGACGGTGATCAAGGCCGTCAAGGCGGGGGACTGGTCGTTCCAGGGCGGCGCCGTGGTCGCGGCCGGGATCGCCCTGCAGGAGGGCGAGTTCGAACGCCGGCTGGTCGCCAAGGGCGGCGGCGCGGCGGCGGAGCTGCCCGGCGGGTCCGGGCTGGTCCTGATCGACACCGAGGTGACGCCGGAGCTGGCGGCCGAGGGCCTGGTTCGCGACCTGGTCCGGGTCGTCCAGCAGGCCCGCCGGGACGCCGGGCTCGACGTCGCCGACCGGATCGCGCTCACCATCGACGCGCCCGCCGAAGTCGTCGAAGCGGCTCGGACGCACGAGGAGTTCCTCGCGTCGGAGACGCTGGCGACGTCGGTGAGCTACGGCCCGGTGGCCGAGGGCTTCGCCGGCACGGTCGGCGACGGCACGAAGGTCACCGTGGCGGTGGCGAAAGCATGATTGCCGCGGGTGGCCGGTAGGGTGCAGACTCGACCGGCCACCCCGGATCCGGGGCGGCACCTTGGGGGAGGGGTACGTCGAAGGTGAATCCTGGTAAGAGACGCGGCATCCTGATCGGTGGCGCGCTGCTGGTCGTCGTGGTGCTGGTGGCCGCGTTCTTCGTGCTGAACAGCGGGGGATCGACGCCGGAGGCCGCCGCGGGCGCGACCACGGTGGAAAACCCGGGCGCGCACGACCCGAACTCGGCGATCACCGAGTACCTGCAGGACTTTTCCGAGAACAACCCCGACGCTGCGGCCCGGCTGACCGACGACAACGCGGCGGCCGCGGTGGCGTTGCGGGCCACGCGGAACGCGCTGACCCCGTCGTCGGTCACCGCCAAGCTGAGCGCCCTGCAGCCGGCCGCGGCCGGCGCGAAGCAGACGGACGGGACGTTCAGCCTCTCGTGGGTGCTGAAGCCGGGCAAGACGTGGACCTACGACGTGCCGTTCCAGGTCGCGCAGAACGGCGGGCAGTGGCTGGTCCACTGGGCGCCGTCGCTGCTGCACCCGAAGCTGGAGGCAGGCCAGCGGCTGGTGATCAGCACCGCCGCGCAGGACACCACCGCGGTCGCCGACCGCGACGGCAAGCCGCTGGTCGTCAGCGGGCCCGGCGGCGTGCGGCCGGCGGATGGCAACCCGGCCCCGCTGCTGCGCTCGGCGCTCACCGGGCAGGTCACCGCCGCGGCCGGCGGGGGATTCGCCGTCGAGCGCGTCGATGCCGGCGGCAAGAGCCTCGAGACGCTGTTCGGGAAGGCGTCGGCCGAGGGGGCGAAGCCGCTCGTGGCGAGCCTGAGCCTGGACGCGCAGAACGCCGCCCAGGCCGCGGTGGACGGCTACCAGGGGTCGGCGATGCTCGTCGCCCTCGACACGGGTTCGGGCGACATCCTCGCCGTCGCGCAGAACGCCGCCGCCGGGAACTCGCCGAAGGCGCTCAACGGCCTGTACGAGCCGGGGTCGTCGTTCAAGATCGCGACGTCGGTGGCGGCGGTCCAGCAGAGCGGGCTCAACGCGACGTCGCCGGTCGACTGCCCGGGCGTCGCGACGATCGGTACGCGGACGGTCAAGAACGAGGGGTTCGAGCTGGGCGCGACCAACCTGCAGACGGCGTTCGCGCGCTCCTGCAACACGACGTTCGGCCAGCTCGCGCTCGGCCTGCCCGCGGACGGGCTGAAGAAGGCCGCCGACGAGCTCGGCCTCAACGCCGACTACGAGATCCCCGGGCTCAAGACGGAGCTGGGGAAGGTCGAGCCCGCGGCGAGCAAGGACGAGCAGGTCGAGGACGGGTTCGGCCAGGGCCGCATCCAGGCCAGCGCCCTCGGCGGCACGCTGATGGCCGCCACGGTCGCCAGCGGTAAGGCGATCACGCCGCGGCTGTGGCACGACGCCGAGACCACGGTCGTCAAGGGCTATTCGCCGCCGCCGGCGTCGGTGCTCGGCGAGGTGCGGAAGATGATGCGCGCGGTGGTCACCAGCGGCACCGGCCGCGCCGCCGCGGCCGCGGGCACCGTCTTCGGCAAGACCGGCACCGCCCAGTTCGGCGACGGCAAGCAGGCCACGGGCTGGTTCGTGGGCTACCGCGGCACCATCGCCTTCGCGGTGGTCCTCGAGAACTCGAACGACTCGGGCCCGGCCGTCCAGGTCGCCGCCAAGTTCCTCAAACCCCTCTGACCCCGCATACCCAGAGGGTCGGCTCACGTACCTACAGGGTCGGCTCGCGTACCTACAGGGTCGGCCGGTGAGCCGACCGTCCAGGTACGCGAGCCGACCGTCCAGGTACGCGTGTCGTCCGGTGGGGGGCGATGGTTCGGCCGTGGCCGACGGGTCGGGGCCGTAGCGTGGGGGCATGGAGACGATCGCGCTGGCCGAGGTGGCCGCGGTGCTCGCCGACCCGAGCCGGGCCACCATGTGCCTCGTGCTGCTGGACGGGCGGGCCTGGACCGTCGGCGAGCTCGCGAAGGCGGCCGGGATCGCCCTCTCGACGGCCAGTGAGCACGTCACCCGGCTGGCCGGTGCCGACTTCGTCGTCCGGGTCAAGCAGGGGCGGGCCAGTTACGTCCGGATCGCCGACCCGCGGGTGGCCGAGCTGATCGAGCACCTGGCCCAGCACGCCGAACACCGGCCCGCAACCGGCCTGAAGTCCTCGCTGCGCGCACGGCGGCTCGGGTTCGCGCGGACCTGCTACGACCACCTCGCCGGCGAGCTCGGCGTGGCCCTCCGCGAAGGCATGCTCGCCACCGGCCTGGTCGACACCGCCGACGGCCTGGCGCTGACCCCGCGCGGGCGGACGGTGCTGGCGAACCTCGGCGTGCCGGTCGCCGCCGGCCGGCGGCCGCTGCTGCGTGACTGTCTGGATTGGACGGAGCGCCGCGACCACCTCGCCGGTGCCCTGCCCGCGGCGTTGCTCGACCGGGCGGTCGACGCCGGCTGGGTGGCCAGGGACGGCCACCGCGCGGTCAAGGTGCTGCCCGCGGCGGGGGAGCCGTTCGCCGCTCTCGGTGTCGATCTCGACGCGCTCGGTGGTGTCGCGGCGCCTTAACACACCGGGTGCCCGGCGCCGGGCAGCGGTACACGAACGAGTTAACCCCCGCGCTTCACTATTCTGAGGGCCCCACGGCACTCGGGAGGAGGCGGGCATGGACCAGCTTCCCGTGCTGCTCGGCGTCGGCGGTGTCGTGCTGCTCGCCTCCGTGCTGGCCGTGCGCGTGTCGATCCGGCTCGGCCTGCCCTCGCTGCTGCTGTACCTGGGGATCGGCGTCGTGCTGGGCGAAGCCGGCTTCGGCATCCGGTTCGACAACCCCGGGCTCACCCAGTCGCTCGGCCTCGCCGCGCTCGTCATGATCCTCGCCGAAGGCGGGCTGACCACCCGGTGGTCGGCGGTGAAACCCGCGCTGGGCCGCGGAATCGCACTGTCCACAGTGTCCGTGGTGGTGAGCATCGCGGTCACCGGCGCGGCGCTGCACTGGCTGCTGGGCCTGGACTGGCGGCTGGCGCTGCTGTGGGGCGCGGTGCTCGCCTCGACCGACGCGGCCGCGGTGTTTTCGGTGCTGCGCACGGCGGGGATCGGCAAACGGCTCACCGGCGCGCTCGAACTCGAGTCGGGCATCAACGACGCGCCGGCCTACATCGCCGTCGTGGTGCTGGCCGAAGGCACCACTGTGGACTGGACGCTGCCGCTGCTGGCGGTCTACGAGCTGGCGGCGGGCCTGGCCATCGGGCTGGCCTTCGGCTGGCTCGGCGGCCACGCGCTGCGCCGGGCCGCGCTGCCGGCGACGGGCCTCTACCCGCTCGCCACGGTCGCGGTGTGCGTCGTCGCGTACTCGTCCGGGCAGCTGCTGCACGCGTCCGGGCTGCTCGCCACCTACGTCGCCGCGCTGGTGCTCGGCAATTCGCGGCTGCCGCACCGATCGGACACGCTGTCGTTCGCCGAGGGCCTGGGCTGGCTGGCGCAAATCGGGCTGTTCGTGCTGCTCGGGCTGTTCGCGTCGCCGGGCCGGCTGCTCGACGCGATCGTGCCGGGCCTGGTCGCGGGCGCGGTCGTGCTGCTGCTGGCGCGGCCGGTCTCGGTCGTCCTGGCGATGCTGCCGTTCCGGCTGCCGTGGCGGGAACAGGCGTTCCTGTCGTGGGCCGGGCTGCGCGGCGCCGTGCCGATCGTGCTCGCCATGATCCCGCTGTCGCAGGGTCTGCCGGGCGCGCAGCGGCTGGTCGACGCGGTGTTCGTGCTGGTCATCGTGCTGACGCTGGTGCAGGGGGCGACGCTCGGCCCGCTCGCGCGCCGGCTCGGGCTGGCCAAGAAGTCCGAGCCGCACGAGGTCGAGGTCGACTCCGCGCCGCTGGACGAGCTGGGTGCCGAACTGCTGCAGGTCCGGATCCAGCCGGGATCGAAGCTGCACGGCGTGTACCTGTCCGAGCTGCGGCTGCCGATCGGGGCGACGATCAGCCTGGTCGTCCGCGACGGCGCGGGCTTCACACCGCAGAAGACCAGCCGGCTGCAGGAGAACGACCAGTTGCTGGTCGTCACCACGAGCGCCGTCCGCGACGACGCCGAACGCCGGCTGCGCGCCGTCGACCGCGCCGGGCGCCTGGCTCGCTGGAAGGGCGAATCCGGCCGCTGACGGGGACCTCTTCCGCCCCAATGTGGCCTTGGTTGCGTTCAACGCACCGAAGGCCACATTGGGGCACTTGGAGGGATCACTCTCTGTGAGCGGCGTCTCAGAATGTGAGGCGGGGGTTGGCCACCGGCCGCGTTCTCGGTTACCTTCTGGCTCAGGTCATGAGTGCCAGCGCGAAGCCCCGGCTTGCTGGCCGGCAACCCTCCTACCGCGGTGGGGTGCCCCGGGTGAAGACCGGGCCGGTCGCGCCGTGCGACGGGCAAGCGCGGGCCCCTCGCCGGGGTCCCCCGGATCGCCGAGGAGGCACCCCGATGACTCTCGCCATCGACCGCACCCCGCTCGAAACCCCCGCAAGCCCCGCAACCCGCGCCATCCCCGCCGTCGCGGGGGCGTCGCTGCGGGTGCCGCTGGTGACCGGCGGGGACATCGGCTACGCCAACCTCGACCACGCCGCGAGCGCCCCGTGCCTCGAGGCCGTCCGCGGCGCCGTCGACGAGTTCCTGCCCTGGTACGCCAGCGTCCACCGCGGGGCCGGCTTCGCGTCGCAGGTCTCCACCAAGCTCTACGAGCGCACCCGGGACGTCCTGCGCCGCTTCGTCGACGCCCGGCGGACTGACACCGTCGTCTTCACCCGCAACACCACCGACTCCTTCAACCTCCTCGCCCGCAGCCTGCCGCGGCACACCACGGTGATCGTCTTCGACACCGAGCACCACGCCGCGCTGCTGCCGTGGCCAGGACCGAACGTCCGGCGGATCCCGACCCCGCGCACCCGCCTCGCCGCGGTGTCCGCCGTGGACGAAGCACTCGCGGACGCCCCGCAGGGACCGCGGCTGGTCGTCGTCACCGGAGCGTCCAATGTGACCGGCGAACTGCTCCCGGTGGCCGAAATCTCCGCCGTGGCACGGAAACACGGCGCTCGCATCGCCCTCGACGCCGCCCAGCTCGCCCCGCACCGCCGGATCTCGCTCAAGGAACTGGACGTCGACTACATCGCCCTGTCCGGCCACAAGCTGTACGCGCCCTTCGGCGCGGGTGCGCTGATCGGCCGCGCCGACTGGCTGCGCGCGGCCCGGCCGTACCTCGCCGGCGGCGGCGCGACCAAGCTCGTCACCGAGGACGCCGTCGTCTGGAACACCGGCCCGGAGCGCCACGAAGCCGGTTCGCCCAACACCGTCGGCGTGTACGCGCTCGGCGTCGCGTGCGAAACACTCAGTGACAACTGGGACGCGATCGAAACCCACGAGCTGGCCCTGCTCACGCGGCTGCGCAAGGGCCTCGAGGCCATCCCCGGCTGCGCCGAACTGCGGCTGTTCGACGCGCCGGTCGACCGGGTCGGCACGGTCAGCTTCGTCGTCGACGGCTTCGACCCCGGCTGGCTCGCCGCGGTGCTGTCCGCCGAGTACGGCATCGGTGTCCGCGACGGCGCCTTCTGCGCCCACATCGCGGCCAAGCGGCTGATCGGCGTCGCCGGCGGCGACGGGCAGCAGGCGGTCCGCGTCAGCCTCGGCCTCGGCAGCACGGCGGAACACGTCGACCGCGTGCTGCTGGCGCTGCGACAGATCGTCGCCCGCGGAGCCCGCTGGGAGTACGCGAAGGTGGACGGCCGCTGGGCGCCGGTGGGCGACCCGCGGGAGCTGCCGCCCTTCTGCTGAGCGCTAGCCTGGGCCGATGGGGAGAGGGCCGCGTTTCTGGTTTCCGCTGGCGTTGCTGGGGTTCGCCCAGATCGGTCTGGCGGCGGTGCTGCTGGTGGCCCGCCGCAGCCGGGCCGAAAGCGAGTCCGCGAACCTCCTCGTCGGACCGTACTCGGTCCCGCCCGGCGTGACCGAGCACAGCCAGGCGTTTCGGTTGCCCCTGGACGATTTCCACCGGGTGGAAAGTGGCCTGCCGGCCGGGCCCGCGTGGCTGGTCGCGCTCGGCGTGGTGCTCGCCGGCACGGCCGTCTGGTACGCGCTGGCCCGGCGGCCCGTCCGCACCGGGCGGTTCGTCCTCGGCACGGTCGCCGCGCTGCTCGCCGTCCCGCTGCTCGACCTGGTCGGGTCCTGGCAGTTCCGGCTCGACGAGGGGCTGCGCGGCCCGCTGCTGGCCACCCTCGGCCTGCTGCTGCTCGCCGCCTACGAGCGCAGCCTGTTCCTCCTGGTCACCACGGTCGCGTTCGCCCTGGTCGCCGTGGTGCTCTCGGCGGACATGGCGGGCGTGCTGATCTCGGCGTCGATCCTGCTCGCCGCCGCCTTCGTCGCCCTGCTGCGGGGAAACCCGAGCCCGATACCCTGACGCGATGGGGTGTGCACGGCGGTCCTGGTTCCCGCTGGCCGCGCTGGGGTTCGCGTTGCTGGTGATGGTGGCCGTCGAAGTGGTCCCCGGCGGCATCGGAGTCGCGCAGGGCTACCAGCCGTCCCCAAGCTGGTACGGCCCCGGCCGTGCGGCCGGAAACGAGGTGCGGGCCATCGCGGTCTCGGTCGATCCCACGCCCGCGACGAAGCTCGGCTGGCTCGCGGGTCTCGCCTGCGTGGTGCTCGCCGTGGCCGCCTGGTACTGGCGGGAGCTGCGGCCCCCGCGGCCCGGCCGGTTCCTGCTCGGCACGCTCGGGGCGCTGGCCGCCGTCCCGCTGCTCGACCTGGCCGGCGCCCTCCAGCTCCGGCTCGGCGGCGACGTCCGCGGCGCTCTGCTGGCGACGCTGGGCCTCCTGCTGCTGGCCGGCTACGAGCGCAGCCGGTTCCTGCTGGCCGTCGCCGGGGTGTTCGCGCTGGTCGCGACCGTGTTCCTGCCCCCGGTGGCCGGCGCGCTCGCCGCGGCGGGCGTGCTGTTCGCGGCCGCCTTCGCCGTCCTCCTGCGCCCGCGGCCGGACGGGCCCGACGCGGCCTGACCAGCGCCGTGGACAATGGACCGGTGAGCACCGAGCCCAGCCACTCCGAACCCGACACCGCCGCGCCCGCCGACGCGGTGCCCGATCCCGCCGCGGACGCGCCCGAGAACCCGGAAGTCCCGGCGAAGCCGCTGCTGCCCAAGCGGCGGGTCGGCTGGGTCTTCGCGGTCGCCGTCGTGTTCTGGGCGATCGACCTGGTGACGAAGAACCTGGTCGTGGCCAACCTGGAGGGCAAGGAGCCGGTCAAGGTCCTCGGCGGGCTGATCTACCTGCAGGTCATCCGCAACCCCGGTGCCGCGTTCTCGATGGCCACCGGCATGACGTGGGTGCTCGCCCTGGTCGCGCTCGCCGTCGTCATCGCGATCATCTGGCTGTCGCGGCGGCTGCGGTCGATCGGCTGGGCGATCGGCCTCGGTCTCGTGCTCGCCGGCGCCACCGGCAACCTGACCGACCGCATCTTCCGCGCGCCCGGCGGGCTGCAGGGCCACGTCGTCGACTTCATCTCGGCGTTCGCCCCGAACGGCAAGGGCTTCGCGATCTTCAACATCGCCGACTCCGCGATCTGCGTCGGCGGCGCCCTGATCGTGCTGCTGTCGCTGCTGGGCAAGGACTACGACGGCACGTCGACCAAGGACAAGGCGGCCAGGGAAAAGGCGCCCAAGGACGAGAAGGCCGAAGCGCCGGAGCAGCAGGAACAGCAGGAGGAGCAGGCGTGAGCTCGCGGATGCTCCCGGTGCCCGACGGGCTCGACGGGATGCGGGTCGACGCCGGCCTCGCCAAGCTGCTCGGGCTGTCCCGCACGGTCGTCGCCGAGCTCGCCGAATCCGGGGACGTGCTGCTCGACGGCCGTCCCGCCGGCAAGTCCGACCGCCTCTCCGGCGGCGGCCTGCTGGAGATCACCCTGCCGGAGCCGGCGAACCCGGTCGAGGTCGTCGCCCAGCCGGTCGACGGCATGCAGATCCTGCACGACGACGACGACATCGTCGTGATCTCGAAGCCGGTCGGCGTCGCCGTGCACCCGAGCCCGGGCTGGACCGGCCCGACCGTCGTCGGCGGCCTCGCCGCGACCGGCCTGCGCATCGCGACCTCGGGCGCGGCCGAGCGCCAGGGCGTGGTCCACCGGCTCGACGCGGGCACCACCGGCGTGATGGTGGTGGCCAAGAGCGAGCACGCGTACACCGTGCTGAAGCGCGCGTTCAAGGAGCGCACGGTCGACAAGGGCTACCACGCGATCGTCCAGGGCCACCCGGACCCGATGCGCGGCACGATCGACGCCCCCATCGACCGCCACCCGCGCCACGACTACAAGTTCGCGGTGGTCCAGGGCGGCCGCCCGAGCGTGACGCACTACGAAGTCGTCGAGGCGTTCCGGGCGGCGTCGCTCGCGCACATCAAGCTCGAAACCGGGCGGACGCACCAGATCCGCGTCCACTTCTCGGCGCTGCGGCACCCCTGCGTCGGCGACCTGACCTACGGCGCGGACCCGGTCCTGGCCCGCCACCTCGGGCTCAGCCGGCAGTGGCTGCACGCGAAGACCCTGGGCTTCGCCCACCCGGCGGACGGCCGCTGGGTCGAGTTCGAGTCGGAGTACCCGGACGACCTGGCGAAGGCCCTGGAAAAGCTGCGCGACGAAAGCTACTAGTCCTCGATCGACCAGGTGATCGTGCGCTCGTCCGGCTCCGGCCGCGGGCTCCAGCGGACCGAAACCACGCGGGTGGCGTCCGGGAGGACGTACACCGTGTGGCCGCCCAGGGTTTCGCCCGGCTTGACGCCGATCTTGTGCGGGGGCCGGGACGTCAGTGACACCGGTGCCTTGCCGATCGCCTGGCCGTCGGCGGCGAGCAGCTCGAGGTAGTTGTCCGGCAGCGACGCGAACGGGATCGGCCCGCGGTTGGTGATCTCGGTGTGCACCACCACCGCACGCTCACCGGCTTCCAGGCGGTACCCGGCCGCGCTGAACAGGTAGTCGGCCGGGTCCTGGACTTCCAGCAGCTGCACCGACAGCTGCTCGCCCTCCAGGCCCTGGGTCTCCATCACCTCGCCGAGCCGGCCCCGCTTGCCGGTGGCGGGCCCGCTCGGCCGAGCGGGGTCGTCGCCGCGGGCCCAGGACGCCGTCTGCGGCACGCCCCACGTGCTCACGGCCGGGTCGAGCGGCACCGGCGGCGGCGTGAACGGCCGGGGCGCGCGCGGCGGCTGCTGCGGTGGCGGGCCGGGGTAACGCCCGGACGGCGTCCCCTGGACCTGGTGGGGCCCGGACGGCGTGCCCTGGATGTTGTACGGCCCCGAAGGCGCGCCTTGCACGGTGTACGGCCCGGAGGGGGCGCCCTGAACGGTGTACGGCCCCGAAGGCGTCCCCTGGACGGGCGGGGGCATCGGCGGCGCGGGCTGGTGCGGCACCGGCTGCGAAGGCGGGGGGACCTGCGGCCGGTTCGCCCACGACGGCGGGGCGCCGGCGATGGCCGCGCGCAGGCCGTTCGGGTCGCTTTCGACGCCGACGAGCAGGGGGAGCCCGCTGCCGGAGAGGGCGACCAGCCGGTAGGCGACCTCGCGGGGATCCATGCCGACCTTGGCCGCCAGCTCGTGCACCGCCGCCTTGCCGAGGTCGGCGAGCGCGGCGAGCAGGCGGGCATCCACGGGATCGGTCACGGCCACGTCGGAAACGCTACCGCCTGGCCGGTCCGCGCCGCCCGAGGCGGTCCGCCCCCGGCGAACGGTCCGCCGTTTCTGTCGGTGATCTCCGTTAGGGTCGGCCGTGAGCACATCAGCCGAAGCTGGGGGTCCTGCCATGACCGCGGTCACCGAACTCGCCGACGAGTTCGTCGAAGCGCTGTTCGCCGCCGATCCGCTGACGCCGGCGCTGCTGGGCCTGCGGCCGGCGGCGCCCGGCCTGGCGGACCTGTCCGCCGAGGCCGAGCGGGCGTTCCGGGCCCGGCTCACGGAGTTCCTCGGCCGGGCCCGCGCGCTGGAGACCGAGGGCCTGCCGGCCGAGGACCGCGTCACCCGCGAAGTCCTGATCACCACGGCCGAAAACCGCATCGCGGCGATCGACAGCCGGATGACCGAGTTCACCGTCACCGACCTCTCCGTCGGGATCGCGGCCGGCCTGCTCCTGGCGTTGCCGATGACGACGGTGACGCCGGGCGAGGCCGCGGAAGCCCAGCTCGGCCGGCTGGCCGCGATCCCCGACTACCTGCGCCAGGCCGCGCGGCGGCACGCCGACGGCATCGCCGACGGCCTGCTCCCGGTGGCCCACCTGGTCGACGCCGCGATCGCGCACCTCGACCGCTACCTCGCCGATCCCGGCGCCGACCCGCTGCGCCGCCAGTCCGCGCCGGACGAGGAGTTCGAGCGGCGGCGGGAGCAACTGCTCGCTGACGTCGTCCGCCCGGCTTTCGCCGGGTACCGCGAGTTCCTGGCCACCGAGGTGAAGCCGCACGGACGGCCCGCGGACCGGCCGGGCCTGTCGTGGCTGCCGGGCGGGGACGAGACCTACACGCGCTTGGCCCGGATGCACACGACCACCGGGCTCACCCCGGAAGAGCTGCACCGGATCGGCCTCGACACCATCGAGGCGCTCGCCGCCGAGTACCGCGAGCTGGGGCTGAAGGTGTACGGCACCGACGACCTCGCCGAGATCTTCGCGCGCCTGCGCACCGACCCGGCGCTGCGCTGGCGCGGTGCGGAGGAGCTGCTGGAGACCGCCCGCACCGCCGTCGCCCGCGCGGCCGCGGAAGCCCCGAAGTGGTTCGGCCGGATCCCGGAGCAGCAGTGCACGGTCGAAGCCGTGCCGGCGGAGGTCGCGCCCGGCGCGCCCGCGGCGTACTACCTGCGCCCGGCCGCCGACGGTTCGCGGCCGGGCATCTACTTCGCGAACACCCACGAAGCCACCGAGCGGCTCCGGCACATGGCCGAAACGACCGCGTTCCACGAAGCCGTGCCGGGCCACCACTTCCAGCTCAGCATCGCGCAGGGCCGCACCGAGCTGCCGCTGCTGCGCCGCATCGGCATGTTCAACGCCTACATCGAGGGCTGGGGCCTCTACAGCGAGCGCCTCGCCGACGAAATGGGGCTCTACTCCGACGACATCGCCCGCCTCGGCATGCTGGCGGGCGACTCGCTGCGGGCGGGCCGGCTGGTGGTCGACACCGGGCTGCACGCGCTGGGGTGGAGCCGGCAGCAGGCGATCGACTACCTGCTGGAGTACACGCCGGAGTCACGCGCCGAGGTCGAGTCCGAGGTCGACCGGTACATCGCGTGGCCGGGCCAGGCGCTCGGGTACCTGGTGGGGCGGCTGGAAATCCAGCGCGCCCGGGCCCGCGCCGGGCAGCGGCTCGGCTCGCGGTTCGACGTCCGCGCGTTCCACGACCTCGTGCTGGCCGGCGGCCCGCTGCCGCTCTCGGTGCTCGCCACCGTCGTCGACGAGTGGGTGGCCGGGCACGGCGACACCGTCGATGGCCTCGCGAGCGAGCTCGTCGAGCTGTCCTTCGAGCAGGAGCCGCTGAACCCGTCGATCCTCGGCCTGCCCGGCGACCACGACCGGCTCGCCGACCAGACGCGGGAAGCGCAGGAACGGTTCCGGGCGGCCTACACGGATCTCGCCGCCCGCGCGCGGGCGCTCCCCACCGGCGACCTGACGCCGGAAGAAGCGGTGACGCGCGAAGTCGTGATCGCCTCGGCCGAAGTCGAGGCCGACCGGCTCGGCGCGCGGACCGCCGACATCGCGGTCAGCGACGGGCTCACTTCGCCCGCGCTCGGGCTGCTGATGGCCCTGCCGTACTACAAGCTGGACGACGAGAAGAAGGCGCGCGGCTACCTGACCCGGCTCGGCGCGATCGAGCCGTTCCTCGCCGACCTGACCGAGCGGCTGCGCGAGAGCCTGGCCGAAGGGCTGGTGCCGCCGGCGTACCTGGCCCGCGTCGGCGTCGAGTACGTCGACCGCTACCTCTCGGCGCCGGACACCGACCCGCTGAAGCTGGGGACGACGGCGGCCGTCGAGGGCTTCGAGGCCGAGCGGGACAGGCTGCTCGCCGAGGTGGTCCGCCCGGCGTACGCGCGGTACCGGGACTTCCTGCGCACGGAGGTCGAGCCCGCCGGGCGCCCCGACACCGCACCCGGGATCTCCCACGTGCCGGGCGGGGCCGAGCGGTACGCCGCGCTGATCCGCGCGGAGACGACCACCGAGCGGACGGCACAGGAGCTGCACGAAACCGGGCTGGCGCTGATCGGGAAGCTCGCCGGCGAGTACCGCGAACTCGGCGCGAAGGTGTTCGGCACCACCGAGCTCGGCGAGATCTTCGAGCACCTGCGCACCGATCCGGCCCTGCGCTGGCGCGACGGGGAGGAGCTGCTGTCCGCGGCCCGGGACGCCATCGCGCGGGCCGAAGCCGTGGCGCCGCAGTGGTTTTCCCGCATCCCGGCGGAGAAGTGCGAGGTCGCGCCGGTGCCGGAAGCCGACGCGGCGAGCGGCACGATCGCGTACTACCTCCAGCCCTCGCTCGACGGATCACGGCCGGGCACGTACTACGCGAACACCCACGAGGCGGCGAAGCGCCCGCGCTTCACCAGCGAGGCGATCGCGTTCCACGAAGCCGTGCCCGGGCACCACTTCCAGCTCAGCCTGGCCCAGGAGCTGCGGGACCTGCCGCTGCTGCGGCGGATCGGCATGTTCAACGCCTACGCCGAGGGCTGGGGCCTGTACGCCGAGCGGCTGGCCGACGAGATGGGCCTGTACTCCGACGACGTCTCGCGGTTCGGCATGCTCACGCAGGACTCGATGCGGGCGGGCCGGCTGGTCGTCGACACCGGGCTGCACGCGCTGGGCTGGAGCCGGCAACAGGCGATCGACTTCCTGACCGACCACACGCCGATGGCGCCGCTGGAGATCGAAGCGGAGATCGACCGGTACATCGGCTGGCCCGCGCAGGCGCTGGGCTACATGGTGGGGCGGCTGGAGATCCAGCGGCTGCGCGCCGAGGCAGAGCAGGCGCTGGGCGAGCGCTTCGACATCCGCGGGTTCCACGAAGTCGTGCTCGGTCACGGCATGCTGCCGCTGTCCGCGCTGGCCAAGGTGGTCGAGGACTGGGTGGCCGGCCGGCTCGACACACCCGGCCGGCTGGCCGACGAGCTGGTCGCGCTGCACTTCGAACGGCAGCCGCTGTACCCGTCGGTGTTCGGCCTGCCCGGCGACCACGGCAAGCTGCCCGATCCGGGTGCCGAAGCCCAGGCGCGGCTCCGAGCCGGGTACGCGGCGATCGCCGCGCGCGCCGAAGCCCTCGACACCACCGGGTTGCCCGCCGACGAGCGCGTCACCTTGGAAGTCGTGCTCTCCCAGGCGAAAGCGGCCATCGACGAGCTGGATTCCGGCCGCGCCGACATCTCGGTCAGTGACGGGCTCGGCTCGCCCGCGCTGCAACTGCTGCTCTACCTGCCGCAGACGGTCCTGGACGACGAGCCGAAGGTCCACGGCTACCTGAGCCGGCTCGCGGGCCTGGGCGGCTACCTCGACGCGCTGATCGACCGGCAGCGCGCGGCGGTGGGCGCAGGGCTGGTGCCGCCGGGCTTCCTGGTGCGCATCGGCATCGAGTACGTCGACCGCTACCTCGGCGCGCCGGAGAGCGACCCGCTGCGGGTGACACCGCCGTATGCGCTCGAGGGCTTCGAGGCCGAGCGCGATCGCCTGCTCGCCGAGGTGGTCCGGCCCGCGTACGCGCGTTATCGCGCGTTCCTGGCCGACGAGGTCGCGCCGGTGGCCCGGCCCGAGACGTCGCCGGGCATCGGTGCCCTGCCGGGCGGGCCGGAGCGGTACGCCGCGCTGATCCGCGTCGAGACGACCACCGAGCGCACGGCCCAGGAGCTGCACGAAACCGGGCTGGCGCTGATCGAGAAACTCGCCGGCGAGTACCGCGAGCTGGGCGGGAAGCTGTTCGGCACCACCGATCTCGGGGAGATCTTCGACCGGATCCGGACCGACCCCGCGCTGCGCTGGCGGGACGGCGAAGAGCTGCTGGCCGGCGCCCGGGCCGCCATCACCCGCGCGGAAGCCGTGGCCGGGCAGTGGTTTTCGCGGGTGCCTGAGCAGCAGTGCCAGGTCGCGCCGGTCCCGGCGGCCGAGGCCACCAGCGGCACGATCGCGTACTACCTGCGGCCGTCGCTCGACGGCACGCGCCCGGGCGTCTACTACGCGAACACGCACGAAGCGGCGAAGCGGCCGCGGTTCACCAGCGAGGCGATCGCGTTCCACGAAGCCGTGCCGGGGCACCACTTCCAGCAGTGCCTCGCCCAGGGCCTCACCGGCCTGCCGCTGCTGCGCCGGATCGTGCACGTCAACGCCTACGGCGAGGGCTGGGGGCTCTACGCCGAGCGGCTGGCCGACGAGATGGGCCTGTACTCCGACGACGTGTCGCGGCTGGGCATGCTGACCCAGGACTCGATGCGGGCGGGCCGGCTGGTCGTCGACACGGGCCTGCACGCGCTCGGGTGGAGCCGGCAGCAGGCCGTCGACTACCTCGCCGAGCACACGCCGATGGCCCGGCTCGAGATCGAGGCGGAGATCGACCGGTACGCCGCCGGTCCCGGCCAGGCGCTGGGTTACATGGTGGGCCGCCTGGAGATCCAGCGGCTGCGCGCCGAGGCCGAGCAGGCGCTGGGGGAGGCGTTCGACATCCGCGAGTTCCACGACGTCGTGCTGGGCAGCGGGACCCTGCCGCTGCCGGTGCTGTCCGGCGTGGTCGCCGAGTGGGTGGCGCAGCGCCGTGACACGCCGGGCAAGCTCGCCGACGAGTGCCTGGAGCTGATGTTCGAGGCGCAGCCGCTGCTTCCGTCGGTGCACGGCTTGCCGGGGACGCACGACAAGCTCGCCGACCAGACCGCCGAAGCCGCCGCCCGGTTCCGCGCCGGGCTCAGCGGCGTCATCGCGCGTGCCGAGGCGATCGACCCGGCCGGGCTGACCTCGGCCGAACGCGTCACCCGGGACGTCGTGATCTGGCAGGCCCGCACCCAGCTCGACCTGCTCGACTCCGGCCGGGCCGACATCGCGGTGAGCGACGGGCTGGACGCACCGGCCCTCAGCCTGCTCACCGAGCTGCCGCAGACGATCCTCGACGACGACGTCAAGGTGCGCGGCTACCTGAACCGGCTCGCCGCCATCGGCACCTACCTGGACCAGGTGATCGAGCGGCAGCGGGCGGCGCTTGCCGAGGGCCTGACGCCGCCGGCGTTCCTGGCGCGCATCGGCGTCGGCTACGTCGAGCGGTACCTCGCCGCCCCGGAGAGCGACCCGCTGAAGGTGCCGGTCCGCGGCCGGGAAGCCGAGCGCGACCGGTTGCTGGCCGAAGTCGTGTGGCCGGCCTACCGGCGGTACCGGGACTTCCTGGCCGACGAGGTCGTCCCGGTGGCCCGGCCCGAGACGTCGCCGGGAATCGGCGACCTGCCGGGCGGGCCGGAGCGCTACGCGGCGCTGATCCGGGCCGAGACGACGACCGAACGCACGCCGCGGGAGCTGCACGACACCGGCCTGGCGATCATCGAACGGCTGGCGGGGGAGTACCGCGAGCTGGGCGCCGAGCTGTTCGGCACCACCGAGCTCGCGGAGATCTTCGAGCGGATCCGCACGGACCCGGCGCTGCGCTGGCGGGACGGCGACGAACTGCTGGAGTCCGCCCGCGCGACGATCAAGCGGGCGGAAGCCGCGGCGCCCCAGTGGTTCTCGCGCATACCGGAGCAGCGGTGCCAGGTCGCGCCGGTGCCCGACGCGGAGGCCGAAAGCGGCTCGATCGCCTACTACATCGAGCCGTCGCTCGACGGTTCGCGGCCGGGCACGTACTACGCCAACACGCGCGAGGCGGACCAGCGGCAGCGCACGCTGAGCGAGTCCGTCGCCTTCCACGAAGCCGTGCCGGGCCACCACTTCCAGCTGACGCTCGCCCAGCAGCTCACCGGCGTGCCGATGCTGCGCCGCATCGGCATGTTCAACGCGTACGCGGAGGGCTGGGGGCTGTACGCCGAGCGGCTCGCGGACGAGATGGGGCTGTACTCGGACAACACGGCGAGGCTCGGCCTGCTGACGCAGGATTCGATGCGCGCGGCGCGGCTGGTGGTGGACACGGGCCTGCACGCGCTGGGCTGGAGCCGGCAGCAGGCGGTCGACTACCTGGTCGAGCACACGCCGATGGCCCGGATCGAGATCGAGGCGGAGATCGACCGGTACGCGGGCCTGCCGGGCCAGGCGCTCGGCTACATGGTGGGCCGCCTGGAGATCCAGCGGCTGCGCGCCGAGGCCGAGCAGGCGCTGGGCGAGGCGTTCGACATCCGCGAGTTCCATGACACGGTGCTGGGCAGCGGAACCCTGCCGCTGCCGGTCCTGGCGGACGTGGTGGCCGAGTGGGTGGCGGCGCGGGCCGCCCGGGACGAGGAGTGACTGTGACCTGGCTCGAACTCGCCGACGACACACCGTTCGGCCTGGACAACCTGCCCTACGGCGTCTTCTCCGTCGGCGGCGCGCCCGAGCGGCGGATCGGCGTGCCGGTCGGCGATCAGGTGCTCGACCTGACCGCCGCGGCCGCCGGGACCGCCGCCGCGTTCGCCCCGCTGCTCACTTCCGGGGTGCTCAACCCGCTGCTCGCCGCCGGGGCCGCCACCTGGCGCGAAGTCCGCGAGAGCGTCACCAGGTGGCTGACCGAACGCCGCTACGCCGACCAGCTCCGGCCGCACCTCGTGCCCCTGGCCGAGGTGACCACGCACCTTGCGTTCGAGGTCGCCGACTACGTCGACTTCTACTCCAGCGAGCACCACGCCCTCAACGCCGGCAAGATCTTCCGCCCGGACGCGACCGAGCTCCCGCCCAACTGGAAGCACCTGCCGATCGGCTACCACGGCCGGGCGGGCACGGTCGTGGCGTCCGGAACGCCGGTCGTCCGGCCGCACGGGCAGCGCAAGCCCCGCAACGCCGATGCCCCGTCGTTCGGCCCGTCTCAGCGGCTGGACATCGAGGCGGAGGTCGGGTTCGTCGTCGGCACTCCGTCCACTGTGGGCACCAGGGTGTCCACAGCGGACTTCGCGGACCACGTGTTCGGCGTCTGCCTCGTCAATGACTGGTCGGCGCGCGACATCCAGGCCTGGGAGTACCAGCCGCTGGGCCCGTTCCTCGGCAAGTCGTTCGCGACGTCGGTGTCGCCGTGGATCGTCCCGCTGGCCGCGCTGGAGCACGCGCGCGTCGACGGCCCGCCGCAGGACCCGGAGCCGTTCGAATACCTCCGGACCTCCGAAAAGTGGGGGCTGGACCTGGCGCTGGAGATCCGCCTCAACGGCCACCTGGTGTCGAGCCCGCCGTTCGCGACGCAGTACTGGACGGCCCCGCAGCAGCTCGCGCACATGACGGTCAACGGCGCGAGCCTGCGCACCGGCGATCTCTTCGCCTCGGGCACGGTGACCGGCCCGGAGCCTGACCAGCGAGGCTCGTTCCTGGAGCTGTCCTGGGGCGGCCAGGAGCCGCTGGAGCTGCCCGGCGGCGTGACGCGGACGTTCCTCGAGGACGGCGACGAAGTGGTGATCGGCGCGACCGCGCCCGGCCCGAACGGCACGCGCATCGGCTTCGGCGACGTGCGGGGGACGGTGGTTCCGGGCTGAACCGAGCCAGAAGTGGCGGTGCGCACACCGGAACGGGCCGGGGAGCGCGCATAATGACGGCGACTAAGCGCTTGCTCACCACGGGAGGACGCCCATGAGGATCGGGACCGGCATCAGCTACTCCGGAGGCTTCGCCGAAAGCGTCGCCGACGTCGTCGAACTGGAGAAGGCCGGCCTCGACGTCGTCTTCGTACCGGAGGCGTACTCGTTCGACGCGGTCAGCCAGCTCGGCTACCTGGCCGCGAAGACCGAGCGCGTCCAGCTGGCGTCCGGCATCTTCCAGATCTACACCCGCACGCCGACGCTGACCGCGATGACCGCGGCCGGCCTCGACTTCGTCTCCGACGGCCGGTTCATCCTCGGGCTCGGGGCGTCCGGCCCGCAGGTCATCGAGGGGTTCCACGGCGTGAAGTACGACGCGCCGCTGGGCCGCACGCGGGAGATCGTCGAGGTCTGCCGCCAGGTGTGGCGCCGCGAGCGCGTGGTGCACGAGGGCAAGCACTACACGATTCCGCTGCCGCCCGAGCAGGGCACCGGGCTCGGCAAGCCGCTCAAGCTGATCAACCACCCGGTGCGGGAGCGGATCCCGGTGCTGCTGGCCTCGATCGGGCCGAAGAACGTCGCGCTGACGGCCGAGATCGCCGAGGGCTGGCAGCCGATCTTCTTCCACCCGGAGAGGGCCGCCGACGTCTGGGGCGCCTCCCTGGCCGAGGGCAAGGCCAAGCGCGACGCGGCACTGGGCGAGCTGGAAACGTTCGTCACGGTGGCCCTGGCCATCGGTGACGACGTGGAGCCGTTGCTCGACTACGTGCGCCCGGTCCTGGCCCTGTACATCGGCGGGATGGGTGCCCGGGGCAAGAACTTCTACAACGACCTGGCCTGCCGCTACGGCTACGAGGCGGAGGCCAAGCTGATCCAGGACCTGTACCTGGACGGCAAGAAGGAAGAAGCGGCGGCGGCGGTCCCGGCCGAGCTGCTGCGCGCGATTTCCCTGGTCGGCCCGGCGGGCTACGTGAAGGAGCGCCTGGCGGCCTTCGCCGAGGCGGGCGCGACGACGCTGGTGGTGAACCCGCTGCAGCCCGGCCGCGAGGCCCGCGTGGCGGCGGTGTCCCAGCTGCGCGAGCTGATCGACTGAGTCCGACGCGCGGCGGCCACCTTGGGGAAAGGTCCTCGAGGTGGCCTTCGCGCGTTTGAGGGGCTGGATGTCTCGCGCCGCCGCTGGGCCGGCCGAGTCGGGTGAGGTGCGCGCGCTGCGGGAAGGGCGGCGGCCGCGAGGTTGGTGGCGGGTGGTTGCGGCCCTCCAGTCGCTGGGCCGGTGGGGCGGGGCGAGGTGTGCGCTGCGGGAAGGCAGCGGCCGTGAGGTCGGGTGGGGTGCGTGCGCTGCCGGAGGCCGCAGCCGCACGGCTGCGGTGATCGCCGTGACCGCCGTTGACCCAGGGTTGCGTAGACCTAATCCAGGGTTGCGTAGACCGCGACCCGCGTGCCGCCGAGACCGGCACTGTCGTACGTTCCGTCGCTCGTGATCAGCCGCAGCTCCGGCCCCGTTCCCTCCGGTGCCACCAGCGTCGTGTCCGGCTCGGTCGCCGGGAACACCGCCGTCTTGCGGACCGTGAACCTGGACTCGCGGCCCCTCGCGTCGCGGACCGTGATCGCCGCTTTCGGCGGGAGCTTGTCCAACCGGGCGAACGCGCCGGCCGCGTAGCCGAAGCTCGCGTGGGCCGACAACACCGCCACCCCGGGTGCTCCCGGCGGCGGCCCGTCGGCGAACCAGCCCACGCCCGATGCCGTGCCCGGCTGCTCGCGGCGGCCGCCGACGTGGCCGAGGGCGACCACGTGGTCGAGCGTCAGGCCCAGGTCCGGGATCAGCACCACCGCCGGCGGGGCTCCGGCGGCCTCGGGGCGGTCCGCGGCCGGGGCGGCCGCGGGCGCCGGTGCGAGCACCGACGTCACGCCGAGGAGGACGCAGCCGAGCCCGGCCACGACCGCGAGCACGACGGCGGCCGGCCGCACGAACTGCTCGGGCCGTTGCATCTCTTTCCCCTGCTCCACGCCGGTTCCGACGTCCGATTAATCGCAGCGCCGCCGTCGGCGTTACCGAATCGTGTCCAGTTGTACAGGGGTTCACTCGATCGGGTTATCCCACTGTGACCTTCGCGTCAGGAATGCGCCCCCGGAGGGCCTCATTCGCGGAAATGCCCGGCAGCGGCACGTGAGATCCGACATGATTAGTGGTTTCGAGCCGTCGAACTGGGGATATTCACCAGGCGGAAGTGAGGTGCGCCGAGCAGTGCGTAAAAGAGCTGAGCCCGCGGTGGGCGTGCTGGACGTCGGTTCGTTCAGCGCCCGGCTCGTGGTGGTGCCGGTGGAGGGCTCACCCCGCGAACCCGTGGTCAACCACCAGACGCGGCTGCGGCTGGATCGCGAGCTCGACGTCCGCGGCCGCCTGTCCGAGCGCGGCATCGACGCCGTCACGGCCGCGGTCGCCGCGGGGATGACCACCGCCTACCGCCACGGCGTCAGCAACGTCTACCCGCTCGCGACCTCCTCGATCCGCGACGCGGCCAACGCGGCGGACGTCGTCCGGCACGTCGCCGGCGAAACCGGTGTCGAACTGCGGTTCCTCTCCGGTCGCCGCGAGGCCGAACTGACCTACCTGGCCGCCCGCCGGTGGTACGACGCCGAGCCCGGGCCGATGCTCGTGCTCGACATCGGCGGCGGGACGGTCGAACTGGCCGCCGGCTCCGGCGAGAAAGCCACCTTCGCGCGCTCGCTGCCGCTGGGGGCCCGCTCGATGACGCGGGACTGGCTGCCGTCCGAGCGAGTGTCGAACAAGCAGGTCAAGGCGCTGCGCGCGCACGCCCTCGACGTCGTGACCACCGCGCTCGGTGCCGCCGACGTCGACGATCCCCGGGTCGTCGGCTGCTCCAAGGTGCTGCAGCAGCTCGCGCGGCTGGCCGGCGCCCGCCCGGGCAAGTGCAAGGAGCTGCGGCTCGACGAGCTCCGCGCGTGGATCCCGCGGCTCGCCGCGCTGCCGCCGTCGCGGCGGGCGGAACTGCCCGGTATTTCGCGCAACCGCGCCCACCAGGCCCTGGCCGGCGCGATCGTGGCGGAAGCACTGCTGACGGTCGCCGGCGGCAAGGTGACGATCTGCCCCTGGTCGACCCGCGACGGCCTGCTGCTCACCCTGCAGGACAAGGCGCGGGCGGCGGCGGGGACGCACGCGGCCTGATCCGCTGGCCGTCACCGGGAAAACCGGGTATTCCGGAAAGCATGAGCGAGCAACAGCGCCTCCACGGCCGCGATGATGAAGACGAAGAGCTCCCGAAGCTCCCGACCCCCGGCAAGCTGACGCACGACGTGCCGACCGCGCCGGACCCGGACGTGAGCCCGGGTGGGACCGAGGACGTCCAGGCCCCACCCGGGCGCGAAGCCGCTAGCGACCTTCCTCGGTGATGGGGTTGGCCGGCTCCGCGTACTGACGCACCGCTTCCGAGTCGCGCCGCATCGGGGCGCGGCCGGGTGGCTGCTTCGGCGGCGTGCCGGCGTCGATCTTCGGGATGGCGTACCGCTGCGGCTTCGCGGTGATCGTGATGCGCTCCCCGTGGTGCACGACCTCCAGGGGCGCACCGGCGACGACGTGGTAAGTGGCCTGGTCGGGATCGATCTCGACCTGGAACCGGGTGCCGCGGAACATCAGGCGGAAGGTGATCCGCCCCAGTTGCGGGGGCAGCCGCGGCGCGAACGCGAGCGTTCCGCCGTGGTCGCGCAGGCCGCCGAACCCGGCCACGGCGCCCTGCCACGCGCCGGCCAGCGACGCCATGTGCAGGCCGTTGCGCACGTTGTTGTGCACGTCGTGCAGGTCGGTCAGGGCGGCTTCGGCGAGGTAGTCGTAGGCCAGCTCCAGATGCCCCACCTCGGCGGCCACCACCGCCTGCGTCCCGGCCGACAGCGAGGAGTCGCGCACGGTCCTCGCCTCGTAGTAGGCGAAGTCGCGCGCCTTCTCTTCCGCGCTGAACGAGTCGCCGCACAGGTGCAGCGCCAGCACCAGGTCCGCCTGCTTGACGACCTGCTTGCGGTACAGGTCGAAGTACGGGAAGTGCAGCAGCAGCGGGTACTGCGCCGCATCGGTGTGCTCGTAGTCCCACTCGTCGTGGTCGAGGAACCCCTCCGACTGCGGGTGCACGCCGAGTTCTTCGTCGTAGGGCAGGTACATCGCCGCCGCGGCCGCGCGCCACGAGTCCAGCTCGACGGTGTCGACGCCGAACCGCGCGGCCACGTCGGGGTGCCGCTCGCACGACTGCGCCGCCGCCTGCAGGTTCCGCCGCGCCATCAGGTTCGTGTAGACGTTGTTGTCCGCCACCGCCGAGTACTCGTCCGGCCCGGTGACGCCGTCGATGCGGAACGCGCCGTGCCGGTCGTGGTGGCCCAGTGACGCCCACAGCCGCGCGGTTTCCAGCAGCAGCTCGGTGCCGTAGTCGCGCTCGAACTGCTCGTCGCCGGTGGCGTTGAGGTAGCGCAGGACGGCGTCGGCGATGTCCGCGCTGACGTGGAAGGCCGCCGTGCCGGCCGGCCAGTACGCCGAGCACTCGGCGCCGTTGATCGAGCGCCAGGGGAAGGCCGCGCCGCGCAACCCCAGCTGGTGCGCGCGTTCCCGCGCTTTGTCCATTGTGGAGTGACGCCAGCGGAGGGCGTCGCGCGCCGCGTCCGGGATGGTGTAGGTGAGCACCGGCAGGACGAAGGATTCGGTGTCCCAGAAGGCGTGCCCGTCGTAGCCCGGCCCGGTCAGCCCCTTGCCGGCGATCGCGCGGCTCTCGCCGCGGGCCCCGGCCTGCAGGATGTGGAACAGGGCGAAGCGGACGGCCTGCTGCAGTTCGGGATCGCCCTCGATCTCGATGTCCGAAGTGGCCCAGTAGTCGTCCAGGAACTCGCGCTGCTCGGCGAGCAGGCCCTTCCAGCCCGTCTGGCGGGCGCCGGCCAGCGCCGCCTCGACCTGGGACCGCAGCGCGGGCACCGAGCGCTGCGCGGACCAGCCGTAGGCGAGGAACTTGGTGATCCGCAGCCGCCCGCCCTTGGGCACGTCGACGGCGACGGTGAGCCGCGCGAGGTCCTCTTCGCTGTGGATGCGGGCGCGAATCCCGTCGTCCACCTCGATCTTGTGGTCCATCGCCGCGGCCATCCGCAGCCCCGACCGGCGGGTCTGGTGCACCAGCACGGCGTTGTAGTCCGACGCGCGGTGGAACTCGCCGATCAGCGGCGATTCCAGCGCGGCGGCCACCCGCGGGTCACTCGTGTCGGATTCGATCGGCTCGTTGGCCAGCAGGTCCGACTGGACCACCAGCTGCAGGTCCTCGTCGAGCGGCTCGACCTCGTACCGGATCGCGGCGATCGCGCGCTGGGTGAACGACACGAGCCGCTCAGTGCGCACGCGGACCCGCCGCCCGGTCGGCGACGACCACTCGGTGGTCCGGCTGAGCGTCCCCGTGCGGAAGTCGAGGACCCGGTCGTGCGCGGTGGCGGCGCCGTAGCGCATGTCGAGCGGTTCGTCCTCGACGAGCAGCCGGATGATCTTGCCGTCGGTCACGTTGACGACGGTCTGGCCCTCTTCGGGGTAGCCGTAGCCGGCCTCGGCGTAGGGGAGTTCGTGCTGCTCGTAGAACCCGTTGAGGTACGTCCCGGGCAGCCCGCGCGGCTCGGCCTCCTCGAGGGTACCGCGCAGCCCGATGTGGCCGTTCGACACGGCGAACGCCGATTCCGTGCGCTGCAGGGCGTCGACGTCCATGCCGCGCCACCGCAGTTCCCATGGCGCGCACTCGTAGCCGTGCGGTTCGGTCATCGGTCCTCCAGCAGGTCGGCGAGGTCGTCGACGACGATGTCGGCCCCGTGGGCCCGCAGTTCTTCGGCTTGGTCCGCGCGGTTCACGCCCACTACGTACCCGAAGCCGCCGGCCTTGCCCGCCTGGACGCCGGACTGGGCATCCTCGAAGACGGCCGCGTGCGCGGGCTCGACGCCGAGCGCCTCGGCGCCGGCCAAGAACGAGTCCGGCGCGGGCTTGCCGCGCAGGTGCCGTTCGCGGATCACGTTGCCGTCGATGCGCGCCTCGACGTACTTGCTGAGATCGGCGCCGTCGAGCACCTTGGCGCCGTTCGCGGACGACGTCACGACGGCGATCCGCAGCCCGGCGGCCTTGGCCGCTTCGAGGTAGCGCACCGAGCCCGGGTACGGGTTGACGCCGCGCTCGTCGATGATCTTGAGGACCAGTTCGTTCTTGCGGTTGCCGATGCCGTTGACGGTGGGGGCGTCCACCGGGTCGTCCGGGGTGCCTTCGGGCAGTTCGATCCCGCGGGACCGCAGGAACTCCCGCACGCCGTCGGCGCGCGGGCGGCCGTCCACAAAGGCCGCGTAGTCGTGGTCGGTGAACTCCGCGAAGCCGGCGCCGTCGCGGGCGCGGAGAAATTCGTCGAATGTCCGCTTCCAGGCCTCGCGGTGGAGGACCGCCGTGCCGGTCAATACTCCGTCGAGGTCGAACAGGCAGGCGGTGATGGTCTCGGGCAATCCCGTCATGCCCGCACGCTACCGGTCTTCGGTCTGGTCCACCTGTTGTTGGGGATGCGGGCGTACGTGGTGGATCAGTTCGTGCACGGTCGCGTCGGCGAGCCGGTACCGGACGACCCGGCCGACGCGCTGCGGTGTGACCAGGCCGTGGGCCCGCAGCAGCCGCAGGGCCTGCGACACCGCGGTGTCGGTCATGCCGGTGGCCGCGGCGAGGTCGGTGACGCTGATCTCGCGGGCGTAGTGGATGGAGACCAGCAGGGCGAGCCGGGACGGGTCGGCGACCACGGAGAAGCGCCGGGCCCATTCGTCGATGACGGCGCGGTCGCCGAGCCCGTCGACCGCCGCCGCGACGCGTTCCGGGTCGATCAGCTTGCGGTCGGTGCTCACCCCCGGATGATTCCACCCGTCGCGCGGGCGGACCACGGGTGGTCTGGGTCACGCCGCGCTTGACGCCGCCCGCCCCGGGGGCAACGCTGGCGTTAAGACAGTTGTCATAGTCGAGGAGCCGGGATGACCGACGTCGAAGCGCAGGTCCGTTCGAAGACCATCACGTGGCAGGACCCGCTGGAGACGGCTCGGCTCGGCGCCACCATGTCCGGGTTCGACTACCTGACCGCCGTCGCCGAGGGGCGCGTCCCCGGCCCGCCGATCGCCGCGCACTTCGGGCTGCGCTGGGAGCACATCGGCCACGGCGAGGTCGTCGCGGTCGCCGAGCCGGACGAGTCGCTGTACAACCCGATCGGCATGGTCCACGGCGGCGTGGCGGCGACGATGCTGGATTCGGTGGTCGGGTGCGCGGTCCACACGACCCTGCCGGCCGGCGTCGGGTACGCCTCGGTGGAGCTGAAGGTGAGCTACCTGCGCGCGATCCACGCGGGCCGCGGCGAGATCCGGGCGACGGGCCGCGTGGTGAAGGAGGGGTCGCGGATCGCCTTCGCGGAAGGGGAGATCCGCGACGCCGGGGGCAAGCTGCTGGCCACGGCGTCGGGGACCTGCGCCATCACGCGCTGAGGGGTTGCTTGACGTCCCAGTGCTCGACGAGGAGACCGCGCTCGACGCGCAGGACGTCGACGATGGCCGTGCCTGCCACGTGCAGGTGCACCATGACGAGGTCGTTCTCCGCGACGACGTGCTCGATCTGCGCGGTCGCGCCGGCCAGTGGCGAGTTCTTCACGGCGTCGGCGAACGCGTCGCGGCCGGAGGGCAGACCCGGGCTGTGGGTGACGAAATCGGGGTGCAGCGCGGCTTTCGCCGCGTCGAAGTCCTTGTGCACGAACAGGTTTTCCAGGCAGTCGACGACGATCCGGCGGTTCTCGGCGGTTTCGCTCATGCCGCCGATCGTCGGCCTTCCGGGCGAGGGTGTCGATTACGCCGGAGGTAATTCAGCGTGGCGGCCGGACGCGGCGGGCGCGGATCGCGTCACCGCCACCGAAGCGGCCGATGACCGCCGCCAGCAGTGCACGCGCGTCGTCGACGCGTTCGGTGCCGTGCTCCGCGATCAGTTCCTCCTGGAGTTCCCGCCGCAGCACCCGCGTCGCTTCGACGGCGGCCAGCGCGTGCTCCGTCAGGTGCAGCAGCTTCGTGCGCGCGTCGGCCGGGCCGGGCTCGCGGCGGACCAGCCCCCGGCGTTCGAGGTCGGCGACCGCTTTCGACGCCGCCTGCTGGGTCACGCCCATCCGCTCGGCCAGCGCGGTGATGGACAGCGGCGCGGCCAGGACGTGCTGGATCACGACGCCGTCGTTGAAGCGGAGTTCGCCGAAGCCCTGCCCGGCGAGCCGCCGCTGGACCTCGTCGGTCATCGCCCAGCCCGCGAAGAGCGCGGTCAGTGACAAGTCGAGGGTGTCGGCGCTAGGATGCACAACCATGGTTGTGGAATCTAGCAGAGTTCCGGCCGAGCTGGCGGAAGCGTTCATGCGCGTGGCGCACCGGATCGTCTGGTGCACGTTGGTGACGGTCGACCGGCGGGGGAGACCGCGATCCCGGGTCGTCCACCCGATCTGGGAGCGCACCCCGGACGGCCTGACGGGGCGGCTGTTCACCCGGCCGACGCCGTTGAAGCTGGCCCACCTGGCGGCGTCGCCGTACGTGTCGTGTTCTTACTGGGATTCCGCGGCACGAGGTGGCGGTGGCGGAGTGCCACGCGGAGTTCGCGGACGACGAAGAGACGCGCAAAGATCTGTGGGACCTGTTCGCGTCGACGCCCGAACCGCTGGGCTTCGACCCGAAGATCCTCGGCGGCGAAGACCACCGCGACCCGAAGATCACGGTGCTGCGCTTGACACCCTGGCGGCTATCGACGGGCGGCGAAGCCTGGCGGGCGGCTTAGGCGGCACCCACCCGGCGGTCGAACACCAGCCCCTCGGCCGCCCGCAGGCCCACGCTGATCGCGCCGGTCAGCACCGCGTCCTCGCCCAGCTCGCCCTGGACCACCTTCGGCACCAGCGGCGTGAACGCGCGCAGGGCGCGGTCGATCGGCTCCAGCAGCAGGTCCGCCGCCGTGCCCATGCCGCCGCCCAGGACGATCAGCTCCGGGTCGATCACCGCCGCCACCGAGGCCACCGTGTACGCCAGGCGGTCGGCTTCCGCCGCCAGTGCCTGCCGGGCCAGCTCGTCGCCTTCGCGGGCCAGGCGGAACACCTCACGGGCCGATTTCGCCGTGCCCAGCCCGAGTTCGCGGGCGCCCTGGACGACCGACTGGGCCGCCGTCGCCTCTTCGAGGTGCCCGCGCGCGGGCGGGGTGCCGGGCTCGTCGGCCGCGCGTGTGCGGCCGTACGGGAGGTAGCCGATCTCGCCCGCCGCGCCGGTCGCGCCGCGGAACACCCGGCCGTCGACCATCAGGCCCATGCCGACGCCGGTGCCGATCGTGATGCAGCCGAACACCGACGCCCCGCGCGCGGCGCCGCTCTCCCACTCGCCGACGGCGGTGAGGTTCGCGTCGTTCTCCACCATCAGGTCCGGGCCCAGCGCCGCTTCGAGGTCGTCGATCAGCCCCGCGCGGCCCCAGCCCGGCAGGTTCGGCGCGTGCCGGAAACACCGCTTCTCCGGATCGGCGACGCCGGGGGAGCCGACCACGCGGACAACGATGTCGCCCGCCGCGAGGCCGGCCTCCGCGACCGCCGCGGCCGCGATCTTCCCGACCGCCGTCACCAGCGCCGCGCCGGACCGTGCCGTGTTCCGCTCGTCGCGGCGTGCCACGAGCGTCTGGCCGAGGTCCGACACCGCCACCCGCAGGTGCTCGCGGCCGATGTCGACCCCCAGCACGTACCCCGCGGTCGGGTCGGCTTCGTACAGCACGGCCGAGCGCCCGGTGCCGGTGGACGTCTGCCCGGTCGGCCGGGCCAGCCCGGCCGCCTCCAGCGCCAGCAGCGCCTGGCTCACCGTCGGCTTCGACAGCCCGGTGTCCTTCGCCACCTGCGGCCGGGTCGCCGGCCCGCCGCGGCGCAGCAGGTCCAGCACCGCCCGCTGGTTGATCTTGCGCATCCCGGCGGGGGTACCGACCGTGGGGATTGCTACGCCGGTCACCCGTGCCCGCCTCCTGTCGTCCTCGTGCTGCCTGCCACGCTAGCCGTCCAGCCCCGGAGCCCGCCGGAATACCCGTCGTTCGCGGCCCGTTGACCGGTGCATGAGCACTCCGGGACGCGGCCGGGTCCGCGTGGCACAAGGCGCGAAGCGGGTACGGGTGTTCCTCGGCGGGCAGGTCGTCGCGGACACGGTGCACCCCCTCCTGGTGTGGGAAGTTCCGTACTACCCCACGTACTACATCCCGCGCGCGGACGTCGTGAGCGGCGTTCTCACCCCCTCCGGCCGGACGGCGCACTCGCCGAGCCGCGGAGAAGCTGTTCTGTCGACGATAAAGGGTGCCGGAGCCGAGGCGGTGGACGGCGCGCTGGAGTACCCGGATTCCCCGATCGAAGAGCTCCGCGGCCACGTCCGCTTCGAGTTCGGCGCGTTCGACTGGTTCGAAGAGGACGAACAGATCTTCACGCACCCGCGCGACCCCGGCGTCCGCGTCGACGTCCTGCCGAGCTCGCGGCACGTCCGGATCGAGGTCGACGGCGAAACCGTCGCCGACACCGTGCGGCCGCACCTGCTGTTCGAGACCGGCCTGCCGACCCGCTACTACCTGCCCCGCGTGGACGTCCGGATGGACCTCCTGGAGAAGGTCGACGTCGTGACGCACTGCCCGTACAAGGGCGCTGCCGAGCACTTCGACGTCGCCGGGCACGAGGACCTGGCCTGGAGCTACCCGACGCCGCTGCCCGAGAGCACCCGCGTCGCCGGGCTGGTCGCGTTCCTCGACGAGAAGGTGGACGTCTACGTCGACGACGTCCGGCAGGAGCGCCCGAAGACCAAGTTCGCCTGAGCGCTCACGCGTCCGGCAGCCAGTTCCCGTGGAAGCCCGCGGGCACCCGCCGCGGGAGGTGGACGGTCGCCACGGGCGCCGCGGCGAGGTTCCCGGCGTCGAGCACGACGAGGTCGCTGCGATCCTCCGCCGCGTCGTGGACGTAGGTGAGCAGCCAGCCTTCGCCCCGCTCGGCGGGGACGAACACCGCCTCGCCGGGGGTGCGCCCGGGCGCGAAGACGTGCTCGGTGGCCGTGTCCGTGTGCAGGTCGTGGCGGCGCAGGACGTCGTGGCCGGTGACGTGCCCGAAGCGCGCGTCGGACCCGGTGAGCCGGTCGTCGATGCGGGGGAACTCGCCCGGCCGGTCGTCGAGCCGGTCCTCGGTCACCGTGCCGGCCGCGAGGTCGATCGTCCAGCGCCACAGCGACGCCGGCGGGTCTTCGTGGCCGGCCCACCACTGGTGGTCGTAGCGCATCACGTGCACGACGATCCGGCCGTCGGGCGTATCGAACGCGTTGAGCGTGTGGAAGACGTAGCAGGGTTCGATCTCCACCCAGCGGACGCCGGCTTCGGGCCGGTCGCGGCGCAGCACGCCGAGCCGGGCGCCGTAGCCGGGGTCCCAGCGGTACGGCATGCCCTGGCCGACCGAAGCCCGGTCGAACACCACCGGCAGGTCGTAGAACACGACGTGCGCCCCGGTGAGCGCGAAGTCGTGCATCATCGTCAGCCCGGGCACGTCGATCGGCTGTTTGACGACGAGCTTCCCGGCCGCGTCGGCGCGGTAGTAGCCCACGTGCGGTGCGGTGATGCTGCCGTAGCCGAAGAAGTGCAGCTCCCCGGTCACCGGGCAGATCTTCGGGTGCGCGGTCATCGCGTCGGCCAGTTCGCCGCCGAAGTCGTACACGCCTGCGGTTTCGAGGTCCGTCGTGATCTCGTACGGCAGCGACGACTCGACGAGCGCGAGCGTGCGGCCGGCGTGGTTCACGACGTGCGTGTTCGCCACGCTGCTGCGCAGGTTCCGCGTGCCGTCTTCGTTGTACAGCTTGAGATCCGGGTCCGCGAAGCTCTCGGTGCGCACCCAGCGGTTGCGGTACCAGGCGGCGCGCCCGTGCTCGAGGCGGACGCCGTGGACCATGCCGTCGCCGGTGAACCAGTGCTTGCTGTCCCCGCGCGGGTTCGGGCCGTTGCGCAGGTACCAGCCGGTCAGCTCGGGCGGCAGGGCGCCGGTCACCGGGAGGTCGAACGCGGTCAGCTCGTCGTGGACGGGCGCGTAGGCGCCGGTGAGGTGGAAGGCGGAGGTGGTCATGCGGCTTCCCGGGCGCGGGCGCGCACGATGCGCGGGTAGCGGATGGTGAAGGCGACCGGGACGGCGAAGCAGAGGACCTTGAGCGCGATCAGCGCGAAGGTGGCGTGCGGCGCGAAGTTCAGCAGGACGATGCCCGCGATGCCGCCGACGGTGAAGCTCGCCGCCCACACCGCCGTGATGATCACGTTGACCCGCTTGAAGATCGGGTTGTCCCAGAGCGCCTCCGGGGTCGACGTGCGGGCGATGCCGAGGGTGAAGGGCTTCCCGATGGCGAGCGAGCCCCAGGCGGTGAGCGCCAGCCACGCATCGGTGAGCGCGCCGGTGTAGGTCTTCAGCGGGGACGCGGGGAAGCTGAACGCGACGGCGGTGAGCAGGGCGAAGAAGGCGAGCCCGCTCCATTCGATGATCAGCGTGTCGGCCTTGCGGCCGTCTCGGCGGGCGAGCAGGAGCAGCGCGGCGGAGATCACCAGGCCGGTCAGGGCCGACCAGCGCCAGTCGAACTGGGTCGCGACCACGGCGAACGCGATCCACGGCAGCAGGCTCTTCAGGTAGTTCACGGTGGGTTCCCCCTGACGTTCCAACTTTGACAGGTCGAAGTTAGAACGTGTCGGTTGGACATGTCAATAGTGGAATGTCATGATGGCGGTATGAGCCTTCGACACGCGGTGCTGGGGATGCTGGCCGACGAGCCCGGAAGCGGCTACGACCTGCTGAAACGGTTCGAGCGGGCGATGGCCAACGTCTGGCCGGCGACGCAGAGCCAGCTCTACGGGGAGCTCGGCAAGCTGGAGGCCGCGGGCATGATCCACGTCGTCGCCGAGGGGCCGCGCGGGCGCAAGGAGTACGAGATCACCGAAGCCGGGCTCGGGGAATTGCGGCACTGGCTGATCGAGTCCGAGCCCACCGGGCCGCCCCGCAGTGCCGCCCTGCTGCGGGTGTACTTCCTCGGTTCGGTCGCCTCGGAGCAGGCGCGCGGCTACCTGGCGGGGATGGGGGAGTCGGGGCGGGAGCGCGAGCGCTGGCTCGAGGAGCTGGAAACCACGATCGACTGGGGCGAGGACAACCAGTCGCGGTACGGCCGGCTCGTCCTGGAGTGGGGCAAGCGCTTCTCGGTCATGCAGCGCGAGTGGGCGGAGTGGGCGGTGAAGCAGGTCGAGTGACCCGCTGAGTGCTCAGGCCGTGGGCCTGCCTCCGGAAGGGGCGGGGGCGCGGCCGTCCCGCCGCCGGAGCGTCCACAGTGGACTCGGGCGTCGCGGTGCCGTCGCCGGCCGTGGCCGCCGGGAACGGGGTGCCCCGTCGCCGGTCGGCCCGGTGCACCGCGTAGAGCAACGCCAGGCCGAGCACCACGAGCACGTGCGTCGCCACGCGCGACACCGCGACCTGACCGGTGGCCAGGTCGCCCGCCGACAGCCCCAGCAGCACTCCGACGAACCCCGTCAGCAGGGGCAGCTGGCCGCCCGCCGTCTTCGGGCGCAGGGCCGCGGTCAGCAGCCCGATGCCCACCGCCAGGTTCCACGCGCCGCTCTCGTGGCCGAGGTGGACGAGGGGGACGCCGTCGTGCGCGTGGGCCGTCCCGAGCAGCTGCGCGAACGCCAGCCCGAGCTGGGCGATCGCCACCACGGCCAGCGCGATCCGCCACCCCCAGCCCTCGCCGGAAGGAGCCGGCGTGCGCTCGAGGATCGCCGCGGTCAGGTCCGGCACCGGCGGGGCCGGGCGCAGCAGCATCGCGCGCCGCAGCCGGTCCGCGCCGGCGAACCACTCCCGGCACGCGGCGCAGGACGCGAGGTGCTCGTCGGGCGAGACCGGCTCCGCCTCGCCGTCCAACCGCGCCGACAGGGCTTCTCGGCATTCCTCGCACCTCATGGCCGAGTAGTCGGACGGCGGATCCGCGAAGTTCCCCGTCACCGCTAACTCCGCCTTCCTCCCCGCCACCACCCTCAACGGAGGCGCTTCGCGCCGCTGTATGTTTCCGGATCATGACCCACCGTGAGGACGACGACCGCGTCACGGCTCTCGCCCTGGCCGCCGGCCGCGGCGATCGGCGCGCTCTCGAGGAATGGGTCCGCGCCACCCAAGCCGACGTCTGGCGCTTCCTCGCCCACCTCGCCGACGCCGCCGCGGCCGACGACCTGACGCAGGAGACCTACCTTCGCGCTTTCGGCAGCCTTCGCCGCTTCGCGGGCCGCTCGTCTTCGCGGACCTGGCTGCTGTCGATCGCCCGCCGCGTCGTCGTCGACCAGATCCGGGCCGCCGGCGCGCGGCCCAAGATCACCGGCACCGACTGGGCAGCCGCCGCCGAGCGCACCCCGGATCCCGCGGCCGGCTTCGAGGAGCTCGTCGCACTGCGGCTGCTGCTCGACGGCCTGGAACCGGACCGGCGCGAGGTGCTCGTCCTGACCCAGGTGCTCGGGCTGTCCTACGCCGAAGCGGCCGACGTCTGCGGCTGCCCGGTCGGCACCGTCCGCTCCCGCGTCGCCCGCGCCCGCGAGGACCTGATCCGGGCCCGGCGCGCCCGCGGGGCCGGCTGAACCAGCCCGCTGGGCCGTCCGGCGCTGTGGCGGCGCACACATTCGGGCGCCCGGACTGTCATCTCGTCACAGAGATGGCCGAACTCGACTACTCCGCGTTGACGACCGGCCAAGGGCTCCTTAGCGTGGCGCGCACCCCGCCACCTCCCAGCAAGGGATCCCCGATGGCCAGTCCCACCACCGAACAGCCCGAGCCCGGGCAGGTCGGCCGCCGCCGCTTCCTGACCTACCTGGTCGCCGCGCCCACGCTCACCGTCGCCACGAAGCTGACCGCCGACGCCGTCGCCCCGGCCAGCGCCGAAGCCGTCGTCCCCACGCTGCCGCAGCCGGCGGAGATCCTCGACCTCGGTGACGTCCTGACGCTGTCGTGCGCGCCGACCGCCGGGATGCTCGTGCTCGAGATGACGTCCGGCGGCCGGGCGCGGCTGCAGCTGCCGCGCGCCGAGGTCGGCCAGGGCATCACGACGGCGACCGCCATGCTCGTCGCCGAAGAGCTGGACCTGCCGCTCGACCGCGTCGACGTCGTGCTGTCGGACGCCCGCACCGAGCTGCTGTTCAACCAGCTCACCGGCGGGTCCAACACGATGCGCTCGCTCTACGACCCGGTCCGCGCCACCGCGGCGACCGCGCGGGCCCGGATGGTCGCCGCGGCCGGGGCGCAGTGGGGCACCGACGTTTCGCGGCTGTCCACACGCGACGGTGCGGTGTGGGCACCCGACGGGCGCAGCGCCTCTTACGGCGTCCTCGCCGGGCCCGCTGCCCGCTCCGGCTTGAGCGTCGGCGCGATCCAGCCGAAGGCGGAGTCGGCGCACACGCTCGTCGGGACGCCGACCGCGCGCCAGGACGCCCGCGCGATGGTCACCGGCAAGCAGGTCTACACGCTCGACCTCGACGTCCCCGGCGCGAACCCGGTGATGGTGCGGCGCCCGCCGACCATCAACGGCACGGTGCGAAAGGTCAACAACGAGGCCGCCGTCCGCGCCATGCCCGGGATCATCGACATCGCCGTCGTGAAGACCGGCGTCGCGGTGATGGCCGAGACCTTCGGGCAGGCCCTCGACGGCAAGAACGCCCTCGACGTCACGTGGGGACCCGGCACGGTCGACGGCGAGGACAACGAGACGATCAAGAAGAAGCTGCGGGCCGCCGCGCTGCCGTTCGTGGTGCCGCCGCTGCTGACCCAGTACGTCGACGGCGAGTTCGACTTCGCCTTCGCCAGCCACGCGCCGATGGAGTCGAACTCCGCGGTCGCCGACGTCCGCGAGGACAGCGCGACCATCTGGGCCGGGCTGAAGTCGCCGATCGTGGCGAAGCAGACCATCGCCCAGGAGCTCGGGCTGCCGGAGAACAAGGTCACCGTGCACGTCCAGCAGGGCGGCGGGTCGTTCGGGCGGCGGCTGTTCTTCGACGCCGCTCTCGAAGCCGCGCACATCTCGAAGGCGATGAAGAAACCCGTCCGGCTGATGTGGAGCCGGATCGACGACATGCGCCACGGCCGCGGGCGCGCGGCGAGCTACCACCGGATCCGCGCCACCTTCGCGCTCGGGCAGGTGCTGACGTTCGAACACCGCGTCGCGAGCGTCGAAACCGACTGGAGCCACGGGCTCGGCGAAATCCTCACCGCGTTCGCGGCGAAGCTGCCCGTCGGCGGCAACCTCAGCTTCGCGCAGACGGTGTTCCTGCTGACCGTCAAGTCGCCGTACAACTTCGGCGTCACCACGCAGCTGCTCAACGAGGTGCCGCTGAAGTTCCACACCTCGGCGTGGCGGTCGGTCTACTCGGCGAACACCCGCGGCGCCGAAGAGATCATGGTCGACGAGATCGCGAAGAAGCTCGGCAAGGACCCGGTGGCCTTCCGCCGCGAGTTCATCAAGTCCGACCGCCAGCGCGCGGTGCTCGACAAGGTCGCCGAGCTCGGCGAGTGGGGCAAGAAGATGCCCACCGGGTTCGCGCAGGGGATCGCGGTGCACGGCGAGTACAAGTCCTACACCGCCTGCCTGGTCGAGCTGGACGCGCGCGATCCGAAGCACCCGCGCGTCACGAAGGCGACCATCGCGGTCGACGTCGGCAAGCCGGTGAACCCGCGCGGGATCCAGGCGCAGATGCTCGGCGGCCTGACCGACGCGATTTCGACGACGCTCACCGCGGGCCTGCACATCGACAAGGGCCTGCCGCTGGAGGGCAGCTACTCGCAGTTCCACTACGCGCGGCAGAAGAACTCGCCGATGGACGTCCAGGTGCACGTCATGCCGGCCACCGGCGAGGACATCGGCGGGGCGGGCGAGCTGGGCGTGCCGGCGCCGGTCGGCGCGATCGCCAACGCCTACGCCCGGGCGACCGGGATCAAGCCCCGCAGCTTCCCGATCACCTTCCCGGTCGACTTCGACCCGTTCCCGCGCTGAGGAGAGCCACCGTGCCGAACTACACCTTCGTGGTGAACGGGAAGACCGTCACCGTCGACGCGCCCGCCGACCTGCCGATGCTGTGGGCGCTGCGCGACAAGCTCAAGGTCCGCGGGCCGAAGTACGGCTGCGGCATCAACGTCTGCAAGGCCTGCACCAGCCACCTCGACGGCGAGGCGTTCAACCCCTGCGTCACGCCGGTGTCGGAGTGCGCCGGGCGCGAGGTCACCACGATCGAGGGGCTGGCCGACGGCGACGAGCTACACCCGGTCCAGGAGGCCTGGCTCGAACAGGACGTCGCGCAGTGCGGCTACTGCCAGCCCGGCCAGATCATGGCGGCCGTGGCGCTGCTGAAGAAGACGAAGAACCCGACGGACGCGGACATCGACGCCATCCAGAACGTGTGCCGCTGCGGCACCTACTTCCGGATCCGGGAGGCGATCAAGAGCGCGGCCGCGAAGCTGGCCTGACGCGGATGCGGAGGTTCCACAAAAGAACCTCCGCATTCGCGGTTGCTGTAGAAAGTTCACCCGGACGTGGCGGCCTCGTTCGGGTTAGCTGTCGGTCCCGGACCTCGACGAGGAGGCCGGGGACCGGAGGCCACCATGCACTACCAGGCGCTTCTGTCCGACGGGCTCGCGCCGCGCGTCGCCCTCCTCGCCACCGAGGTCGAGGCGGCGATGCCGGAACTCGTCGAAAGCACCGTGCGGCAGATCCGCGCCGAAATGCCGGTCTACGCCGACGCCCGGTTCGTCACGCACACCGAGCTGCGGAACTCGGTGCGGGCCAACCTCGAGCACGTGATGCGCACCCTGCGCGGCTCGGACGTGCCGGACCTGTCCCAGGCCCGCGCGACCGGCCGCGCCCGGGCGTTGCAGGGCGCGCCGCTGCCGGAACTGCTGCGGGCCTACCGGATCGGGCTCACCGAGGTCTGGCACCGGTTCGTCGAGCTGACCGCCCGGGCGCAGGACCTGGCCGGGCTGGTCGCCGCGACCACGGCGATCTGGGCGCTGATCGACGACCTCGCCGAGGCCCTCACGACGTCCTACCGGGACACCACCGCGGAAGTCATGGTGGCGCACCAGAACCGGCGTTCGGCGCTGGTGGAGGCGCTGTTCGCGGGCGGCGCTGCGACCGAGGGCACGTTGTGGGACATCGCCCGCGTGCTGGACCTGTCCCTGGACGGCACGTTCGTCGTCGTCGCCGCGGAAACCCCGCGGCTGGGCCAGGAGCCACTGCCGCAGGTCGAGGCGCGGTTGCGCGCGCTCCAGCACGCCTCGGCGTGGCGGCTCACGCCGGACCTGCAGGTCGGCGTGGTGTCCCTGCGCAACCCCGCGGCGGCTCCGGCGATCGTCGACCTGGTCCGCGAGCACCCGGTGGGCCGGGTCGGGATGAGCCCGGTGTTCACCGGCCTCGGCAACACCGCCCGCGCGCTGCACCTCGCGCGGGTGGCGCTGTCGAGCATGACGCCGGGGACACCCGGGCTGGTGCAGTTCACCGAGTCGCCGCTGGCCGGCCTGGTGGCCAGCGCCCCGGAGGCCTCGGTGCAGCTGGCCCACCACGTGCTCCAGCCGGTGCTCGAGCTACCCGGCGACGACCGCAACGTGCTGCTGCTGACGCTGCGCGCGTGGTTCGACTGCCAAGGTTCGACGAAGCTGACGTCGGAGCGGATGTTCTGCCACCCCAACACGATCCGCCACCGCCTGAAGCGGATCACGGAGGAACTCGGCCGGTCGCTGACGAACCCGGCGGACATCGCCGAGCTGGGCGCGGCCCTGCGGGCGTTGAACCTCTTCCCGGAGGCGACCCATTTGCCGGCGCCGCGTTAGCGCACGCCGGGGCCGTATCGCCGCGGCATCGCGGTCGGCCACTCGCGGGCGACCGGGTTCGCTGTGTGGATGCGCGCCTCGGGCGGCCGGTGGTCGTGTTCGCACCGCCAGAGCACCACTGGGTGGGTCGTGTGGTCGCCGCCGAGGTCGTGGTCCAGGGAAATCGCCGCGAAGTCGCCGTCGCTGACAGGGCGGCCCTGTGGGCGTTGAACCTCTTTCCGGAGGCGACCCATTTGCCGGCGCCGCGTTAGCGCACGCCGGGGCCGTACCGCCGCGGCATCGCGGTCGGCCACTCGCGGCCGACCGGGTTCGCTGTGTGGATGCGCGCCTCGGCCGGCCGGTGGTCGTGTTCGCACAGCCAGCGCACCACCGGGCGGGTCGTGTCGTCGTCGTGTTGGCGGACGCCGGGCGGCGCGGAATTGTCGGTGCTCGCCGGTAGAGTGGAAAACGGGGGGCGCCCCGCGGCCGGGTGAGCTCAAGCGTCCGGGGCCGGGTGCGGGTCGTCGACCCGGAGGCGGTTCACGGGGCCAGCAGTTCGCGGGTGCGGGCCTGCTCTTCCGCCGAGCCGAACGGCATCACCAGCAGTTCCGTCGCGCCCGCGGCTTCGAGGGACTTCACCTGGCGGCGCACGGTTTCCTCGTCGCCGACGAGCGCGCTGTCCGAGATCCGCTCGTGGCCGTCGCGGTCGAGGATCGCCCGGTACGCCGGGATGCTCGCCGCCCCGCCGTACGTCTCGTCCAGCCACGCGCGGCGTTCGTCCACTTCGGACGTCACGCAGATCAGCTGGCCGGACACCACCCGGGCCGGGCGCCCCAGCGCCGGCACCACGAACTCGCCGATCGCCCGCGGGCCCGCCCAGGTCGTGATCACGCCGTCGGCCAGCTCGCCGGCCAGCCGCGTCGACTGCGGGCTCACCGAACCGACCAGCACCGCGGGTGGCTCGGCACCGGGCGCGTTCACCGCGCCCGCGGCCGTCAGCGACTCGCCGTGGACGTCCGCCTTTTCGCCGCGCAGCAACGGGTTCAGCGCTTGGAGGTACTCGCGCAGGTGGCGGATCGGACGGTCGTGGGAGTAGCCGAACTCGTTCTCGACGATGAACTTGTGGCTCAGCCCGACGCCGAGGTGGACCGGCACCCCGGCCGCCGCCTGGACGGTCAGTGCCTGCGCCGCCATGGTGATCGGGTGCCGCGAGTACGTCGGCACGACGCACGTGCCCAGCCCGACGCCGGGAGCGGCCGCGGCGAGCGCGGGCAGCGCCGTGAGCGCGTCCCAGCCGCCGCGCTGCGCCACCCACAGCGTGCCGTAGCCGAGCTTCGCGGCTTCGCGGGCTTGGGTCGTGATGGCGTCGAAGCCGACGCCGAGTTCGTCGATCAGGATTCCGGTGCGCACGAGGTCCTCCAGGGTTTCAGTAAGCGCGTTCGAGCTGTTTGCGGTCGAGCGCGACGGCTTCGGTGAACAGCGCCAGTGCCCGCGGTGCCACGGCACGCAGCTGCCTCGTCGACACGGCGAGCGGTTCGAAGGCGTGCGCGACCGTGTCGGCGAGCAGGGCCGGTTCGGGGGGCCGGGAGGCGCCGAGGAACCCGTGCAGCACGGCCGAGAAGGCGACGACGAGCTCACGGACCGGCCGGTCCGTGCGGAGCAGGTCGTTGGCGGCCAGCAGTTCCAGGTACTCCACGAAGGCTTCCCCGTGGCGGGGGTCGAGTTTGCCGTGCAGCTTCGGCAGCAGCTTGCCGAGTGTCTCGGTGTCGTCGGCGTAGCCGGCCCGCAGCAGCGGACGCTTCAGCACGTTGGCGTACTGGATCTCCGTCAGCCGCGAAAGCCGCACGCTGAGCGGATCGGCCGCGATCGCCGCCACGAGCTCTTCGAGCACCCGGACCGACTCGCGGAGCAGGACGGCGAGGAACAGCTCTTCGCGGTTCTTCCAGTGCAGGTAGACGGTGCCCTTGCCGACGTCGGCCCGCTCGGCGACGTCCTCGATCGTCGTCCGCCGGTAGCCGGCGCGCAGGAGCAGTTCGGCAGCGGCGTCGAGGATGCGCTCGGCCCGTTCGGCCCGGTCTTCGGCAGGAGGCACGCTGCCATCGTATGACCAAATACGAAATTTGGTCAAACGTTGAGGCTGCGAGTGATCGGCGTCACGACCGCGTGGTGTCACGGGCGTCCGGCCGCCGGTGTCCTGTGGGCGATCGGATGTCACTTCGGATGTCACTGCGGAGAACGGAAACACCATGAGCAAGATCTGGTTCGTCACGGGTTCGTCGCGCGGCCTCGGCCGCTGTTTCGTCGAGGCCGCCCTGTCCCGAGGCGACCGGGTGGCCGCCACCGCCCGGTCCACCGGGAGTTTCGACGACCTCGTCGCCCGCTACGGCGACGCGGTGCTCCCGCTGGAGCTGGACGTGACCGACAAGGCCGCCGTCTTCGAGACCGTGAAGCGGGCCGCCGAGCACTTCGGGCGGCTGGACGTCGTCGTGAACAACGCCGGCTACGCGCAGATCGGCGCCATCGAGGAACTGACCGAGCCCGAGCTGCGCGCCCAGCTGGAGACCAACGTGTTCGGCCCGGTGTGGGTCATCCAGGCCGCCCTGCCCGTCCTGCGCGAACAAGGCGCCGGGCACTTCATCCAGCTGTCGTCGGCCGCGGGCCTCATCGCGATGCCGCTCGGCGGCGCGTACCAGGCGTCGAGGTGGGCGATTGAAGCCCTGAACGAAACCTTGGCCAAGGAGGTCGCGGACTTCGGCGTCAAGGTCACGATCATCGAGCCGGGCGGCTTCGCCACCCGCGACGGCAGGAACCCGGATCCTCTCGCCAACGGCCACGTCGCCGAGACCAGCCCGGTCTACGACGGGCTCCGCCGCCGCATCGCCGAGGTCGCGGGCAAGCAGCCGGCCGGGGATCCGGCCGCCGCCGCCCGGGCCCTGCTGAAGGTCGTCGACGCGGCCAACCCACCCCTTCGGGTGCTCTTCGGGACGGGCTTCCACCCGATGATCCGCCAGGCCTACGCGGACCGGCTCGCGACCTGGGACGAGTGGCAGGACCTGTCCGCGGAGGCCCAAGGCGGCGACGCCGAAACGGAAGGGCGCCGCGGCGACGCCGGAACGGAGGCCCGCGGCGGCGACGCCGAAACGGAGGGGCGCCGCGGCGACGCCGAAACTGTCGGTGCCCACCGGTAAAGTGGAAAACGGGGGGCGCCCCCGCGGGCACCCCCCGCCGGCTGAGCTCAGGAGTCGGACGAACGCTTCCAGAGGTTGATGTCCGCGTCGGTCGCGTGGCCGTCGATCTCGGTCAGCTCCTCGGACGAGAACTCGAGGTTGCCGAGCGCGCCGGCGTTGTCCTCCAGCTGCCGCACGCTGCTCGCGCCGATCAGCACCGACGTCACCCGGCTGTCGCGCAGCGCCCAGGCCAGGGCCAGCTGCGCCAGCGACTGCCCGCGGCGGCTCGCGATGTCGTTCAGCGCGCGCACGCGGCCCAGGCGGTTCTCGTCGAGGGTGTCCGGGTCGAGGGACTTGCCCTGCGCCGCGCGGGAGTCGGCCGGGACGCCCTTCAGGTACTTGTCCGTCAGCAGGCCTTGGGCGAGCGGCGAAAACGCGATGCAGCCGGCGCCCGCCTCTTCGAGGGTGTCGAGGAGCCCGTCCTCCTCGATCCAGCGGTTGAGCATCGAGTACGACGGCTGGTGGATCAGCAGCGGCGTGCCGAGTTCCCGCAGGAGCCGCGCGGCCTCGGCCGTCCGCTCCGAGTTGTAGGACGAGATCCCGACATACAGCGCCTTCCCGGCGCGGACGGCGGCGTCGAGCGCCCCGACGGTCTCCTCCAGGGGTGTCTCGGGGTCGAAGCGGTGCGAGTAGAAGATGTCGACGTAGTCCAGGCCCAGCCGCCCGAGCGACTGGTCGAGGGAGGACAGCAGGTACTTGCGGGAGCCCCACTCGCCGTACGGGCCGGGCCACATGTCGTAGCCGGCCTTGGTGGAGATCACCAGCTCGTCGCGGTACGGCCGGAAGTCCGTGGCCAGCAGCCGCCCGAAGTTCTCCTCGGCCGAGCCGTACGGCGGGCCGTAGTTGTTGGCCAGGTCGAAGTGGGTGATGCCCAGGTCGAAGGCGCGGCGGGTGATCGCGCGCTGGGTTTCCAGGGGCCGGTCGTGGCCGAAGTTGTGCCACAGCCCGAGCGAGATCGCGGGCAGTTTGAGCCCGGAACGCCCGCAGCGCCGGTAGGGGATCGAGTCGTATCGGCCGGAAGCGGCAACGTAGGTCACGCGGCCGATGCTAGCCCGCTCTTCCGGTACGCTCCTGGTGAGCGACCGCTTAGGAGGCACGTGGTGGGCACCGGATTCTTCACCTCCGTCGACGACGTGTCGGCCCGGCTGGCCGAGGCGGGCTACCTGGCGTCCACGGCGGTGGCGACCACCGTGTTCCTCGCCGACCGGCTCGGCAAGCCGCTGCTGGTCGAGGGGCCCGCCGGCGTCGGCAAGACCGAGCTCGCCAAGGCGGTCGCCCAGGTCAGCGGCTCGCGGCTGGTGCGCCTGCAGTGCTACGAGGGCATCGACGAGGCCCGCGCGCTGTACGAGTGGAACCACGCGAAGCAGCTGCTGCGGATCACCGCCGGCCGCGACGAAACCTGGGAGGCCGCGCGCACCGACATCTTCGGCGAGGAGTTCCTGCTGCGCCGCCCGCTGCTGACGGCGATCTCCTCGGACGAGCCGACCGTGCTGCTGATCGACGAGACCGACAAGGCCGACATGGAGGTCGAGGGCCTGCTGCTGGAGGTGCTCGGCGACTTCCAGGTCACCGTCCCGGAGCTCGGCACGATCACCGCCACGCGCGCGCCGTTCGCCGTGCTGACGTCCAACGCGACGCGCGAGCTGTCCGAGGCGCTGCGCCGCCGGTGCCTGTTCCTGCACATCGACTTCCCGGACGAGGACCTCGAACGCGACATCGTCCGGCTCAAGGTCCCGGGGATCGACGCCGCCCTCGCCGATTCCGTCGTCCGGGTGATCGCCGCGCTGCGCGCGATGGACCTGCGCAAGCTGCCGTCGGTCGCGGAGACGATCGACTGGGCGCGCACCCTGCTCGCGCTCGGGGCGGCCACCCTGGACGAGCGGGTCGTGCGGGAGAGCCTCGGCGTCGTCCTCAAGCACCAGGACGACATCGCCAAGGCGGGCGCCGCCCTGAAGCTCGAACAGGTCCTGGACGCGTCGTGACCGGCGGCGTGCCGGAGCGGCTCGCCGCGTTCGTCAAGGCGCTGCGCGCCCAGGGCATCCCGGCCGGCCCCGCCGAGACGGTCGACGCCGCCGCGGCGCTGGAGGTGCTCGGCCTCGACGACCGTGAACTGGTCCGCGAGGGTCTGGCCGCGGCGCTGGTCCGGCGTGGCGGGCAGCGCGCGGTCTTCGACGCCGCCTTCGACCTCTACTTCCCGGCGGGGATCGGCACTCCCGAGCGGGCCCGTGAAGAGCGGCCGTCGACGCTGGAGGAACTGCGGGAAGAGCTGGCCGCCGCGCTCGCCGACGGTGACCGGCAGGCGTTGTCCCAGCTCGCCGGCCTCGCCGTCGACATGCTGGGCCAGTACGGCTCGGCGTCGGGCCCGGGCGGCGGCTTCTCGGCCCACCAGACCCTGGAGCGGCTCCAGCCGCAGACGCTGATCGCCCGGGTGCTGGCCGCGGTCCGCGGCGGCGGCGCGCGCGGCGAGTTCACCGACCGGCTCGACCGCGACGAGATCCGCCGCCGCGTCGAGGGCTTCCGCGGGCAGGTCCGCACGGAGGCGCGCCGCCGCGCGGCCGAGATCCGCGGCCGCGAACGCGTCGCCAAGCACGCCATCGCGCCGTCGCCCGACCGGGTCGACTTCCTCATCGCCAGCCGCACCCAGCTCGCGGAGCTGCGGCGCACCATCCAGCCGTTGTCCCGCAAGCTGGCGACGCGCTTGGCCGCCCGTCGCAAGCGGACCACGCGCGGCCAGATCGACCTGCGACGCACGCTGCGCCGGTCGCTCTCGACCGGCGGCGTGCCGCTGCGCCCGGCCTACCGCCACCGGCGGCCCGGACGGCCGGAAATCGTGCTGCTGTGCGACCTTTCCGGCTCGGTGGCCGGGTTCGCGAACTTCACCATGTTGCTGGTGCAGGCGCTGCGCGACCAGTTCAGCAAGATCCGCGTGTTCGCCTTCGTCGACAGCGCCGACGAGGTCACCCACCTGGTCACCGGCGGCGCGGCCGACCCCGAACACCTGGGCGCGCGCATGCTGTCCGAAGCGGCGCTGGTGCGCTGGGACGGCCACAGCGACTACGGCGGCTCCCTGCGCCAGTTCACCGAGAACTGGCTGGACGCGATCGGCCCGCGGACGTCGGTGCTGATCCTCGGCGACGCCCGCACCAACGGCGGCGACCCCAACCTCGACGCGGTCCGCGCCATCAAGTCCCGCGCCCGGCACGTCTACTGGCTCAACCCGGAACGGCGGTCGCTGTGGTCCACCGGGGACTCGGCGGCACTGGAGTACGCCGAGGTCGTGGCGATGCACGAGTGCCGCACGGTGCACCAGCTCGGCACGCTGGTCACCCGCCTGCTGCCGGTGTGAGCCAGGCGTCGATGCCGCGCAGGATGGCCTGTTTGGTCGCTTCGGGCGCGAAGGACGCCGTGACGCTCGCGCGGGCGAAGTCCGCCATCGTCGTGTCGTCGTAGCCGAACGCCCGTTGCACCCGGGCGTACTCCCCGGCCAGTCCGGCGCCGGTGACCGACGGGACGTCGGTGTTGAGCGTGACCGTCAGGCCCGCGCCGAGCAGGCGGGGGAGCGGGTGTTCGGGCAGCGACGGCACCAGCCCCAGCGTCACGTTCGACGACGGGCACACCTCCAGGGCCAGGCCGCGCGCACGCACTTCCGCGACCAGCGAGGGGTCGTCGAGGACGCGGATGCCGTGGCCGAGCCGTTCCGTGCGGCCCACTTCGATGGCCTCGTGGATGCTGCCGGGCCCGGCGTCTTCGCCGGTGTGGTGCAGCAGGTGGATGCCGGCCGCCTGAGCCTTTTCGAAGAGCGTGGCGAACGGCCGGAGTGAGTGGTTTTCCTCGCCCGCCACGCCGATCGCGAAGACTTCGTCGTACTTCAACGCGAGGTCGAGGGTGCGCTCGGCCCGCTCGACCGACCGGCGCCGGGATTGGTCGAGCAGCAGCCGCCACGCCAGGTCGGTGCTCTGGGATAGTCCTTTGAGGACGGATGCGAGGGGCATTTCGAGGTCGCCCAAGCGTTCCCCGTGCGAGGCCGCGGTGAAGGTGACTTCGGCGTAGCGCGTGCCCTGGGCGGCTTCGTCCTCACAGTACTCGCGGGCGATGCGTTCGAAGTCTTCCGGACGCCGGAGGCAGGACCGGATCAGCGCGTTGTAGTCGGCGAAGGCGCGGAAGCCGTCGAACACCGGGGGCTCGCCCGGGACGTCGACCCCGTTCGCCTCGCCCAGCTCGCGGAGCGTGGCGGGACGGATCGTGCTCTCCAGGTGGACGTGCAGGTGGGCCTTCGGCAGGGCGGCCAGGTCGCGCATGATCACGAGCCTAGGGCCGCGCGGCGGCGGTCCGCGCGGCCTTTTCCGGCGCCGGCCGCGGCGGGCCCAGGTTTTGGCCCTCGTCACACGGGGAACCTCCGGGTGGTTCGTCCGCGTTGTCAGGATGACCGCAACCGACGAGGGAGGGCCACCGTGCCTCTGATGAAGAAGCTGACCATGCTGGCCGGCGCCGCCGGTGCGGCTCGCGCCTACGCCAAGAAGAACCCCGAAAAGGTGAACCAGGCCGTCGGCAAGGCCGCGAAGTTCGTCGACGACAAGACCAAGGGCAAGTACCACCAGCAGATCGCCGGTGCGGTCCGCAAGGTCAACTCGGTGACCGGGCAGCCGGGCCACCCCGGGCCGGCCACCGGCCGCTAGATCACTCGGCGGTCAGGACCTCCAAGAGCCCCTCGCCGTACTTGGCGAGCTTGTTCTCCCCGACGCCGCTGACCGTGCCCAGATCCGCCAGCGACGCCGGCCGTTGCGTGGCGATCTGGCGCAGGGTCGCGTCGTGGAAGACCACGTAGGCGGGCACGCCCTGTTCCTTCGCGGTGGCGGCCCGCCAGGCCCGCAGGCGTTCGAACAGCGGGGCCGCCTCCGCGGGCATCTCCACGACCGCGGCGGCGGCCTTCTTGGCGCTGCGGACCTTCGCGGCGGGCGCCCGCTCGAGTTCGCGCCGCAGCAGCACCTGGCGACCGCCGCCCAGTACCTCCGCGCTCGTCTCGGTGAGCACGAGCGAGCCGTAGTCGCCTTCGACGGCGAGCAGGCCCTGGGCGAGCAGCTGCCGCACCACCGCCCGCCATTCCGGCTCGCGCAGCTCGGTGCCGATGCCGAACGTCTTGAGCGTGTCGTGCTGGAACTGCGTGACCTTCGGCGTGGACTTGCCGAGCAGGATGTCGATGACCTGGCCGGCACCGAACTTCTGGCGCCGCTCGTTGCGCAGCCGCACGACGGTCGAGAGCAGCTTCTGCGCCGGGATCGTGCCGTCCCACTTCTCGGGCGGGTTCAGGCACGTGTCGCAGTTGCCGCACGGGCCGGCCGGCTGCCCGAAGTAGTTGAGGATCTGCACGCGGCGGCACTCGACCGTCTCGCACAGCGCGAGCATCGCGTTCAGGTGCGCGCCCAGCCGCCGCCGGTGCGCTTCGTCGCCCTCGGACGTGTCGATCATCTTGCGCTGCTGGACGACGTCCTGCAGCCCGTACGCGAGCCAGGCGGTGGACGGCAGGCCGTCGCGGCCCGCGCGGCCGGTTTCCTGGTAGTAGCCTTCGACCGACTTCGGCAGGTCGAGGTGCGCGACGAACCGGACGTCCGGTTTGTCGATGCCCATCCCGAACGCGATCGTCGCGACCACGATCAGCCCGTCCTCGCGCAGGAACCGCGACTGGTGCTTCGCGCGGGTGCGCGCGTCGAGCCCCGCGTGGTAGGGCACCGCCGGAATCCCGTTCTGCACCAGGAACTCCGCGGTCTTCTCCACCGAGTTCCGGGACAGGCAGTAGACGATTCCCGCGTCACCCGGGTGCTCGGTGCGCAGCAGCTCCAGCAGCTGCCGCTGCGGCGAGTTCTTGCCGACGATCCGGTACTGGATGTTCGGCCGGTCGAAGCTCGCGACGAAGTGCCGGGCCTCGTCGAGGTTCAGCCGGGTGGCGATCTCCTTGTGCGTGGCCTCGGTCGCGGTCGCCGTCAGCGCGATCCGCGGCACGTCCGGCCACCGCTCGTGCAGAGCCGAGAGCTGGAGGTAGTCGGGCCGGAAGTCGTGGCCCCACTGGGCGACGCAGTGCGCTTCGTCGATCGCGAACAGCGAGATCTTGCCGCGGTCGAGCAGCCGCACGGTGGATTCCACCGAAAGCCGTTCGGGCGCCAGGTAGAGCAGGTCGAGCTCGCCGTTCAGGAACGCCGACTCCACCTCCTGCCGCGCCGCGTAATCCTGGGTGGAGTTGAGGAAACCGGCGCGGACGCCGGCGTTGCGCAGCGCGTCGACCTGGTCCTGCATCAGCGCGATCAGCGGCGAGACCACCACGCCCACGCCGGGCCGCACGAGCGCGGGAATCTGGTAGCACAACGACTTCCCGCCGCCGGTGGGCATCAGCACGAGCGCGTCGCCGCCGGCGATCACGTGCTCGACGATCGCCGCCTGGTCGCCGCGGAAGCTGTCGTAGCCGAACACGCGCCGGAGGGTCTCCAGCGCGTCGGACGCGGGTGCGAGGTCGGTCTCTGCCACCCGCCCGACTATAGAGCGGGGGTCCGACAGTTCCGGCCCGCCCCGCCGCGGGGTGCCAGAATGGGGGCGTGCAGTACTGGCCGGTTCCCGATCTCGCCGCGTATTTCGGCGGCGCCTGGCGCCTGGACCGGGAAATCCGCACCGCGGACGGCGACCCCGCGGGCGAGGTGACCGGGACCGCCACCTTCACCGAGGCCGGCGGCGTCCTCGTCTACCACGAGGAGGGCGAACTGCGGCTCGGCGGTCACCGCGGGCCGGTCACCCGGACCCTGCACTACCGCCCGGCGGGCCCCGGCCGCGCGTCGGTCCACTTCGACCACGGCGGCTTCTTCCACGACCTCGACCTGCGCGAAGGCCACTGGACGGCGGACCACCCCTGCCGGGCCGACCACTACCGCGGGGAGTACCGCGTGACCGGCGCCGCCCGCTGGCGGCAGGAGTGGGCGGTGCGCGGGCCGGCGAAGGACCACGTCATCGTCAGCCGGTTCACCCGCTAGACGATGCCGCCGTTCGCGCGCAGCACCTGGCCGTTCACCCAGCGCGCCGGACCGGCCAGGAACGCGACGACCTCGGCGATGTCCTCCGGCTGCCCGAGCCGCTCCAGCGGCGGCTGCTTGGCCATCCGGGCGATGGTCTCCTCGTCCTTGCCGTCGAGGAACAGCGCGGTCGCGGTCGGGCCGGGCGCGACCGTGTTCACGGTGATGTCGCGGCCGCGCAGCTCGCGGGCCAGGATCATGGTGATCGCCTCGACCGCGCCCTTCGTCGCGTTGTAGACGCCGTAGCCGGGCAGGTTCAGCCCGAGCACCGACGTCGAGGTGGTGATCACCGCGCCGCCGTCGCGCACCCGCCGCGAGGCCTGCTGGGCCACCGCGAACGTGCCGCGGATGTTGGTGCGGTGCACGCGGTCGAGGACCTCGAAGTCGGTGTCGGCGATCGGGGTCGGCGGGTTCATCACGCCGGCCAGGTGGGCGACGACGTCCACGCCGCCGTACGTGCGTTCCGCGGTGTCGAACAGCTCCGCGACCGCGGCCGGGTCGGCCACGTCGGCGCGGGCCGCGATGGCCCGGCCACCGCGCGCGGTGATGGCCTCGACGGTGGCCGTGGCCTCCTTTTCGTTGCCCGCGTAGTTGACGACGACCGCCATGCCGTCGGCGGCCAGGCGCTCGGCGACCTGGCGGCCGATGCCGCGGGAGCCGCCGGTGACGATCGCGACGCGGGACTCGGTGGGGGTGCTCATCGGTTCCTTCTTTCCGGTCTAGGCGGCATCGGCGGCCGCCGCTCCACTCGAACTGTTATCGATGATACTACGATACTGATAACGCTGCTAGCTACGCCGTGTCATCACCGTCACCTCCCCGTGCGGGTCGCGGGCATCCGGCCGTATCGACGCCGCCGGACGGCCGAATCCCGAGGTCAGGAGCCCCGTGCCCGTTTTCGGCCGAGGTAATCAGGGAACACCGCTCGCATCGGGGGCTTGACATCCTTGAAGGAGTTTGAGCGATGCCCACATGGCTGATCGTCTTGATCGTCGTCGTGGCCGTCGCGGTGCTCGGCGCCGTGATCTGGCTGGTGACGCAGGAAATGCAACGAAAACGGCTGCAGCAGCGGTTCGGTCCCGAGTACGACCGCACGGTCGCGGAGAAGGACAGCCCCCGGGCCGCGCAGCGCGAGCTCGCCGAGCGGGAACGCCGGCACAAGGAGCTCGACATCCGGCCGCTTTCGACGTCGGCGCGCGAGCGCTACGTCCGGGAATGGGCGCAGGTACAGGAAAAGTTCGTCGACGAGCCGGCCCCGGCGGTCGCCGAGGCCGACCAGCTGCTGAACTCGCTGATGGCCGAACGCGGTTACCCGACCGAGGGCTACGAGCAGCAGGTGGCCGACCTTTCCGTGCGGCACGCCAAGACCCTCGAGCACTACCGGGCCGCGCACACCACGCAGCAGAAGCGGGACGGTGCGTCCACTGAGGACCTGCGGGACGCGATGGTGCGCTACCGCGCCGTGTTCGAGGACCTGCTGACCGATGGCGCCGGCGAGGAACAGCACGACCACCACGACCGCCGGAACGGGCACGACCACGGGCACGACCACGATGGTGACCGCACCGAGCAGCGGGCGGCCGACCGCCGCGACGCCGGCCGTGACGACAGCAACCGTCACGAGGCCGAGCTTCACGAGACCGACCGTCGTGACACCGACCGTCACGAGACCGAGCGCCAGGCGTCCGCGAACCCGCGGACCGAGTGGAATGGAGGACGTTGACCATGACCGAGCACCTGACGCGGCACGACGCCGAGGACGACCGGGACCTGACGGGGCGTGAGGACGTGCACGAGACCGGCGGCTACCGGGACGACAGCACCACCGATGTCCCCGGCCAGGACGGGGCGGACTTCCGCGAACCGGGCACCGCCGACGACGAACAGAACCTGAGCACCGCCGACCTGGCCTCGGCCGGGCGCCACGATGCCGACGACACCACCACTTCCTACGGCTCGGGCGGGGACGTGGAAACGCCCGCCGAATCGGGCGGGGACGTGGAAACGCCCGCCGAATCGGGTGGCGACGTCGAGACGCCCGCCGCGTCGGGTGGCGATGTCGAGACGCCCGCCGGCTCGGGTGGGGACGTGGAGAGGCCGGCGACGTCGGGTGGCGACGTGGAGACGCCGGAGCTGATCGACGAAGAGAAGGTCACCGGCTTCCGCGAGCGCTGGCAGAACGTCCAGACCGGCTTCGTCGACGACCCGAAGCAGGCGGTCCGGCAGGCCGACGAGCTCGTCGCCGCCGTGATCAGCGCGCTGGCCACCACCTTCGCCGAGCACAAGAGCGAGCTGGAATCCCAGTGGCAGCAGGGCGAACCGGCCACCGAGGAGCTGCGGATCGCGCTGCGCCGCTACCGCTCGTTCTTCGACCAGCTGCTGCCGCGGTAGCGGACGCGGTTTGCCGGCGGGCATGATCGGGTAGCACCGCGGGAAACGGTGTCAGCAACAGGAGGCAACCGGATGAACGTGGCCGATCTGCTCGTCGAAGGGTTCAGCCGGGTCCAGGGCACGGTGCACGCGGCGGTGGACAAGCTCACCGCCGGGCAGCTCGGGACCCGGCCGGACGACGAGGCCAACTCGATCGCCTGGCTGGTGTGGCACCTGAGCCGGGTCCAGGACGACCACGTCGCCGACGTGGCCGGGACGGAGCAGGTGTGGACCGGCCAGGACTGGCTTTCCCGGTTCGGCCTCCCGTTCCCGGCCGGTGACACCGGCTACGGCCACCGCCCGGCCGACGTCGAAGCGGTCCGCGTCGACGAACCGGACCTGCTCACCGGCTATTACGACGCCGTGCACGAGCAGACCGTCCGGTTCGTCGCCGGCCTCGGCGAGCAGGACCTCGACCGGATCGTCGACGAGGCCTGGGACCCGCCGGTTTCGCTGGGCGTGCGCCTGATCAGCGTCCTCGACGACGACATCCAGCACGCCGGGCAGGCGATGTACCTCCGCGGCCTGCTGGAGCGTCAGTCTTCGTAGCCGCCCCCGCGGTGGTCGGCGAGGCGCCGCGGCCCCGGGCCGTCGGCGCCGAGCCGGTCGCCGGGGTTGGCGAGCCGGCACTTGGCCAGTGACATGCAGCCGCAGCCGATGCAGTCGTCCAGCTGGTCGCGCAGCTGTTCCATCTGGCGGATCCGCGCGTTCAGGTCCTCTTGCCAGCACCGCGAAATCCGGGCCCAGTCGGCGCGGGTGGGCGTGCGGTCGTCGGACAGCAGGCCGAGCACTTCCCGGATCTTCGACAGCGGCATGCCGACCCGCTGGGACATCCGGATGAACGTCACCCGCCGCAGCGTGTCCCGGCGGTAGCGCCGCTGGTTCCCCGCGGTGCGGCGGCTGTGGATGAGGCCTTCGTCTTCGTAGAACCGCAGGGCCGACGCGGGCACCCCGCTGCGCCGGGAGAGTTCGCCGACCGTCAGGTCGGGCACCGGCCGGGCCGTGGCGTTCACCATGGTGCCAGCCAACCACAGTGACACGCTCGAATGCAGGGGCACCCTTGACTTCAAGCGAACTTGAAGTTCCACCCTGATGCGGAGAGCGGTGACGCCTGCGTGTCAAGGAGGAAGTGTGTCGGAAGTGCCGAGCCGGGTCGCGGTGATCGTGGGAAGTGTCCGGGAAGGACGGTTCGGGCCGGTGGTGGCGGACTGGCTGGCCGGGGTCGCGCAGGCACACGGCGGCTTCGAGGTCGACGTCGTCGACCTCGCCGAGCCCGGCCTCCCGCTCGTCATGCCGGCCTTCGGCGCCGCGCCGTCCGCGACGGTGGCCGCCGAGGTCGCGAAGGTCGCGCCGCGGCTCGAAGCCGCCGACGCCTTCGTCGTGGTCACCCCGGAGTACAACCACAGTTACCCCGCTTCGCTCAAGAACGCCATCGACTGGCACCGGCCCGAATGGCGGGCCAAGCCGGTCGCTTTCGTGTCCTACGGCGGGATTTCGGGCGGGCTGCGCGCGGTCGAGCACCTGCGCGCGGTCTTCGCGGAGCTGCACGCCGTGACCATCCGCGAAACGGTCAGCTTCCACGGCGCCCAGGCGCGGTTCGGGGACGACGGCCTGCCGAACGACGCCGCGGCGGGCGTCGCGGCGAAGGCGATGCTCGACCAGCTGGGCTGGTGGGCCCGGTCGCTGACCGAGGCTCGGGCGGCGCGCCCTTACCCCGGCTGAGGCTTTGGCGTCATGTCGACATCGGCCCTCACGCCTGGCACGTCTGGTAGGGCAGCAGGACGTCCGGGCCGGCGAGGGCGACGGTGCCGTCGGCGGTGTACCCACCCTGGGCGGCCAGCGCCGCGAACGCGGTGCAGACCAGCTGGTTGATCCCGGCGCCGGTGATCGGCCGCAGCGGGAACGGGACGGTGATCGTCGTCGGCGGGCCGGGGGTCGAGGTGATCGCGCCGGAGAGGCGGGGGAGGTCCGTCGTGTACCCGCCTTCCCGCTCGTCGGCGGACGGTCCGTCCATCAGCAGCGCCAGCGCGGACTCGATGCCCGCCACCCCGGCGGACGGCCGCACCACCGGGGTCACCCGGTCGGCGAGGACGAAGTAGAGGATCGGTTCGGTGCCGCGGCCGTCGCTCGCCGGGCTCCGCAGGGTCGGCGCCGGGCCCGCCTGGAGCACCGGCGTCGGTTGGATCCCGCACCCGCTCACCAGCAGCAGCACCGCGAGGACGGCGAGTTTCTTCACGGGGCCTCCCGGGGCAGGCGCAGCTCGAACCGGGCACCGGTGCCCGTGTTGGCCGCGACGATGTCGCCACCGTGCAGCCGCGCGTTTTCCCGGGCGATGGAGAGTCCGAGGCCGCTGCCCTCGGACCGGGTGCGGGCGACGTCGGCCTTGGTGAAGCGGTCGAACACCTTCGGCAGCACGTCGGCGGGGACTCCCGGGCCGTGGTCGGTGACGGTGAGCACGACGTCACCGTGCTCCTGCCGCAGCACCACCTCGACCGGTGGCGCGCCGTGCCGCAGCGCGTTGCCGACCAGGTTCGCCACGACGATGTCGAGCCGCCGCCGGTCGAGGCCCGCCCTGATCCCCGGCGGCAGGTCGGCGACCAGGTCGGTCCCCGGTTCCCAGCCCCGGGCGGCGAGGGTGTCGGTGATCGCCGCGGCGACGTCCAGCCCTTCCCGGCGCAGCTCCGCCCGCCCGGCGTCGAACCGGGAGATCTCGATCAGGTCCTGTACCAGCCGCGTCAGCCGCCGCGTCTCCGCCGACACCAGCCGCGCCGCGACCGCGGTGTCCGGCGGCAGCTGCTCGGCGTCCTCGTCGAGCACGTCGGTGACCGCGTTCATCGCCGCCAGCGGGGTCCGCAGCTCGTGCGAGACGTCGGCGACGAACCGCCGCGAGTCCGCCTCCATCGCGCGCAGGCTGCCCATCGTGCGCTCCAGCTCCGCGGCGGTGTGGTTGAACGTCGTGACCAGCTGCGCGAGCTCGTCGGAGCCCTTGGCGCGCAGCCGCACGTCCAGCCGGCCGCGGCCGAGCTGGCTCGCCGCGGCGTTCAGCGCGCGCACCGGCCGCAGCACCTGCCGCGCCGCGAGCAGCGCGACCCCGACCGCCAAGGGCAAGGCCAGCGCGGAGAACAGAATGGCGTTGCGGGCCAGTGCGTCGATCGCCTCCTGCTGGTCGATCAGCCGCGTCATGGAGTAGACCTCGAGGCCGCTCGGCCGGCCGCTGGGGGTCTGCACCGGGACACCGACGAAGAACAGCGGGAAGCCCTGGACGTCGACGCGCTGGAAGTGGATGTTCGTGGTGGTGGCCACGGCGTGGCGCAGGTCGCCCGGCACGTCGTCGATCGACAGGCCCGAGGTCGCGTGCTGGTCCCGGTAGACGACGAGGGCGTTGCTGGACTTGAGCGCCGTCGCGAAGGCGTCGAGCGTGGGCTGGGACGGCGGCAGCGACATGGTGGGCAAGTACGCGGCGATCTGGTCCCGCAGCTTCAGCATCGTCTGGTCCTGGACGCCTTCCAGGATGGCCCGGCGCGCGAACACGTAGCTCACGCCGGCCGCGGTGGTGGCGCCGAGGATCATGATCACCGCGAACGCGGCCACCAGCCGGGGCCGCAGCCCGGCGAGCCAGGACCGGATCCGCGGTGCCGTCACGACCGGCCGAACCGGTAGCCGAACCCCCGGACCGTCTGCACGTGCTCCGGGTGCGCCGGCACGTCCTCGATCTTCGCGCGCAGCCGCTGCACGCAGGCGTCGACGAGCCGGGAGTCCCCGAGGTAGTCGTGGTCCCACACGGCGGAGAGGATCTGCTGGCGGCTGTACACCTGCCCGGGCGTGCGCGAGAGCTCCAGCAGCAGCTTGAGCTCGGTCGGGGTCAGTGACACCGGCGCGCCGCGCTTGGTCACCTGGAGCGCGGCCCGGTCGATCACCAGGTCGCCGTGCCGCTCCTCGGCCGCGGCGGGCTCGCCCGGCCGCTCGCCGATCGCCCGGCGCAGGACGGCCCGGATCCGCGCGTCCAGCACGCGCGGCTCGACCGGCTTGGCGACGTAGTCGTCCGCGCCCGCTTCGAGCCCGGCCACGACGTCGAAGTCGTCGCTGCGCGCGGTGAGCATGATGATCGGGACCGGTCCGGACGCCCGCATCCGGCGGCAGGTCTCGAAGCCGTCCATGCCGGGCAGCATCAGGTCGAGCACGACGATGTCGGGCCGGTGGCGCACGAGCCCCTCGATGCCGAGCTCGCCCGATTCCGCGGTGTGCACCACGTGCCCCTGCCTGCGCAGGGCCAGCTGCAGCCCCTCCCGCACCGCCGCGTCGTCCTCTACCACCAGTACCTCGGCCACGGCGCCATTATTCGGAAAAGCGCACGTCATGGCGACCCGGGCGGATCTTGTAGCGAAACCATGACATCGCGTTGACGGGATCCCGAAAAGCGCGTTCCAGACTCGGGGACATGGCAGTGATCCTCACCGACGCACCTTCCGCGACCCGTCCGCCCCGCCCCGCGCTCGTGACCCGGGCCGCGTCCCGCACGGCGGTCCTGGCGGCGGGCGCGGCCGGGTTCGCCCTGGCTTTCGTCGCGGCCTACCTGCTGTTCGTCCGCACGGAGGCCGGCCGCGGCGTCGAGAACGGCGTCGTCCGCAGTGCCCAGTCCGCGGGGACCACGGTGGCCTGGGCGGCCCCGCTGCGGGAGACCGACCTGGTGGTGGCGCTCGGCGGGGTGGCGGTCCTGATCGTGGTGATCGCCCTGGCCCGGCGGCGGCTGGCCCTCGGCGTGCCGGCGCTGGTCCTGCTGGCCGCGCCGCTCGTGGTGGCGCAGCTGCTCAAGCTGTACGTCCTGGACCGGCCGAGCACCGGCGACCGCCTCGGCGTGGCGAGCCACAACAGCTTCCCGAGCGGGCACGCCAGCGCGGCGATGGCCGTGCTCGTGGCGCTCGCGATCGTCCTGCCCCGCCGGTTCCGGCGGACGGCCCTGGTGACGGGGGGCTTCGGCGTCGCCTGGGTCTCGGCGGCCGCGGTGGCCCTGGGCTGGCACCGGTTGAGCGACACCGTCGGCGGCTGCTTGCTGGTCGCGGCGGTCACCTGCGCCGGGGCGGCGGTGGTGTCCGCCCGCCGCCCCGACGGTGACCGGGTGCCGCTGGTGCCGGTGGTGACCGGCTTCTTGGCCCCGCTCGGCCTGGTGCTGGCCGGCTACGCGGTCCTGGCCACGGCGACGTCGGGCGCGGCCCAGTTCGTGGCGGCGCTGGTGCTGGCGGCGCTGTCGTCGATGGCGGTGGTGCTGCTGCTGGCGGCCCCGTTGCGCCGGGTGGCGTTCGACCCGGCCGAGTCCCGGGTCCGCCGGCTCCGCAGGCGCTGACCGGACCAGTTTCCGGGGATTGGCCCGCGACAGCGGGATGCCGCCGAGCCTAGCGTCGGCGAGATGGACCCGAGGCTCGCCGATGACCTGCACACCCTGCCCGATCTTCTCGACGCCGCAAGCAAACTCGCGGCGGAGGCGCTCGCCGGGCTGGACCGCCGGGCGGCGGCCGTCCCGCCCCTCCCGGTGGCGCCGGCGCCCTTGCCGGCCGCCGGCGCGGGTGCGCGGGGTGCGCTGGACGAGTTCGCGCGGCGCTGGGAACCCGGCTTCGCCGCCAGTGCCGGCCCGCGGTACCTCGGCTTCGTGACCGGCGGGGCCACCCCGGCCTCCCTGGCCGGTGACTGGCTCACCGCCGCCTACGACCAGAACCCCGCCAGTGGCATGGACTCCTCGGCGCAGGACCTGGAACGCGAGACCGTCGGCTGGCTGGCCGAGCTGTTCGGGCTGGGCCCGGAGTTCTCCGGCGCGTTCGTCACCGGCGCCACGATGTCCACGGTGACCGGCCTGGCCATCGCCCGCGAGTGGCTCGGCGAACGGATCGGGGTGACCGTCTCCACCGAAGGCGCCGCGGCGCTCGGTCCGGTCACCGTGCTGTCCGGTTCACCGCATTCGAGCGTCCTGAAGGCGTTGTCGTTCCTCGGGATGGGGCGTTCCGCCCTGCGGCAGGTACCGGTGCTGCCGGGCCGCGAAGCCATCGACGTCGCGAAGCTCGCCGAAGCGCTCGAGACACTCGACGGCCCCGCAGTCGTCGTCGCGAACGCGGGGACGGTCAACACCGTCGACTTCGACGACCTGCGGGCGATCGCCGCACTCAAGCAGCGGTACGACTTCTGGCTGCACGTCGACGCCGCGTTCGGCGCGTTCGCCGCGCTGGCCCCGGCCCACGCGGCGCTCACCGCCGGCCTCGACCAGGCCGATTCGGTGGTCGTCGACCTGCACAAGTGGCTCAACGTGCCCTACGACTCGGCCGTCCAGTTCACCCGCCGCCGCGACCTGCAGCTGCGCGTGTTCAGCAACAACGCGGCCTACCTCGGCGAGATCGGCGACACCCCGGACTTCCTGCACCTGACACCGGAGAATTCCCGGCGGCTGCGCGCACTCCCGGCTTGGTTCTCCCTCGTGGCGTACGGCCGCGCCGGGCACCGAGAGATCGTCGAACGCTGCGTCGCGCTGGCCCGCGACCTGGGCGCGCGCATCGACGGCTCGCCGCACTGGCACCTCCTCGCGCCGGTGCGGCTCAACGTCGTCTGCTTCACCCCGGCTGTCGAACGGGACATCGATGCCCTCGTGCGTGCGATCGCCGAGGAGGGGACCACGTTCCTGACCCCGACGGCGTACGACGGCCGGCCGGCGCTGCGCGCCGCGTTCAGCAACTGGCGGACGACCGGTGCCGACGTCGACCGGGTCTTCGCCGTGCTGGAGCGCCTGGCTGCCGGGTCGTCATGACCCCGCACAGGTGAGCGCTGCCCCTTTGGCTGCCCGATCGGTCATGTCCGATGCGTGATGGAGTGACTACCGTCGGGAGTATGGGGCGTGATCGGGCGCGGGAAGCTGACCGGAAGCACCGCCGGGACGAGGATGGCGAGCCGGCCGCGCGGCTCGCCCCGGATCGCAACGCGCTTCTCCGGCTCCAGGGCGCGGCCGGCAACCGTGCGGTCGCCGCCGGGCTGGCGGCGGCGCGGTCGGGGGTGCCGGTCCAGCGGAAGTTCACCGGCCACGCCGCGGACAGCGTGGACACTGCTGCCGAGCTCATCAAGGCGACCTACAAGGTCAACAAGAACCAGCAGAGCCTGCCGGGGAACCAGCCGCTGGGCACGGTGGACCGCCCGCGGGCGGTCGAAGCCGTGATCGACAAGAAGTCGCTGCGCAAGAAGGAACGCAAGAAGGACTCCAAACTCGCGGTGGTGACCAGCCTGGCCCGCGCCGAGCAGATGATGTTGCAGGGCGCGGACATCAGGAAGTTCTACGACGCCGGTCACCTGGTCGCCGACCAGCTGGTCGGCGAGGCCGCGAATTCCTTCGAGTTCTGGAATCTGGCGCCACAGGTGTCGGAGTTCAACACCCCGGCGTACGCGGGCGTGGAGGAAGAGATCCGCGCTTCGCTGAGTGCGGCGAGGGACAAGATCATGATCAGGGTCCAGCTCGAGTACCCGGCGGACTATTCGATGAACGCGGCGGAACTGGTGCGGCGCAGGATAATCCCGCCCGGAACCCACTACCCGGCCCAGGCGATCACCGTGGCCCGGCGGATTCCGAACCTGTGGACTCTCACCGCCCAGAGCCTGACGCCGACCTCGGCGCCCGGTGCGGTGCGGGTGCCCGACGACCCGGCCGCCCCCACCCTCGGCGCGCCGTACGACATGAAGGTCACCGAATACGTCGCGCCGGTGCCGTTCGCCGGTCCCACCCTCAAGGCCAACCTGAAGATGCGGCATCTGCTGGCCCGGCAATGGACGCCCTCGCCCAGTGTGCGCATCGAGGACGCGATCAGCCTGCTGGTCAAGACTTTTCCCGATCTGGGCAACCAGGCCGACATCGTCCGCAAACTCGCCCCCTCGGGCACGGCGATCGTGCCCGAAGCGCAGATCGCGTTGATGAAACAGGCCGCCGGCGGGGTCGCCCGCGCGCTGCTGGAAGTGCAGGCCACGCTGTTGGAGGCGCGGGACAACACGCTGCTCCTGCCGATGTTCAGCATCATCCGGAACGTGCAGCAGCAGTTGACCGCCGCCGAGCAGCCGAGTGCCTCCCTGGTCGAGGCCACCGGGCATCTGGTCACGGCCCAGTCGTGGGTGGAGGACCTGCACGAGGAACTGGTGGAGGCGGTCGAGAAGCAGCAGGAGCAGTACCCGTTCCCGCTGTCCACGGTGACCGCACTGCACGAGTCGGCGCAGGCGTGGTCCCAGCAGTGGTCGCTGTCGGTCAGCCAGGCGTCGCCTGCCTACCAGCCCTCCTCCGAGGAGGAGGGCGAGACGATCGAGGCGCGGCAGAGCCTGGCCGATGCGCGAGACGTGACCAAGGCCCCCGGCATCAGCCGCGTCACCGACTTCGGCGACGGGACCGGACAGCTGATGTGGTCGAAGTTCGGGTTCGACGCCCCGGTGTACTACGGCGAAGCGATCACCATCCCGATCAAGGAGCAGGCGGTGACGGTCGTGGTGCAGCACCTGAACCCGCTCACCGGCGACACCGGCCTGCCGACGGGGGAGTGGCTGGTCGGCTGGAAACACCCAGGCACCTGAGGCGTTGCCTCCGTGCTCGATGCCGGCCCCCGGGCGGGCGGTCACCTGAGCGCGGGAAAATCAGCTGCGGTCCGAATTCGGCATCAGGTACTTCCACGGCGACGCACCCACGCCCAGTTCGCACGGCACGTGCACCAGCGCCGGCCGGCCCGCGGCGAACGCCTTGTCCAGTGCGCCGCGCAGGTCGTCCGGGGTGCGGGCGGTCAGGCCGAGCGCGCCGAACGTGTCCGCGAGCCGGGCGAAATCCGGATTGCCCAGCCGCCCGCCCAGCGCGCGGCCCTCGAACAACCGCTCCTGGTCGAGGTGGACGTTGCCGTAGTAGCCGTTGTCGAACACCACCGCGACGACGTTGAGTCCATATTGGACTGCGGTGGCGAGTTCCTGCGCGGCGAACATGAAACCGCCGTCGCCGGCCACCGAAACCACCGGACGGCCGGGGAAGGCCGCCTGCACGCCCAGCGCCGTCGGGTAGCCGAAGCCGAGCGTGCCCTGGTGGCCGCAGGTGACGAACGTGCGCGGGGCGTAGACCTCGAACCCGAAGTAGGACGCGAAGCCGACCTGGCAGATCTCCTCGACGAAGAAGCCGTCACGCGGGAGCACATCCCGGATCGCCCGGAGGTACTCCAGTTCCGGCCCGACGTCGGTGACGCGCTCGGCCACGGTGGCCTTCAGCGCGGCGAACTCCACCGTCCGGTCCGTCCGTTCTGGACCGGCGGCGGCGGTGAGCGCGGCCGTCGCGTCGGCGGCGTCGGCGATGATCGCGACGTCCGCTTCGAGCCGGGTCGCCTGCCGCGGGTCGATGTCGAGCAGGATGGTCTTCAGGCCGGCGGGCTTGCCCGGCCAGCGGAACCAGGACAGCTCCATCCGTGAGCCGATGCCGATCACGACGTCGGTTTCGGCCCACCGTTCGAAGCCCGAGACGCAGGTGAAGCCGAGCGGGTGGTCGTCGCCCACGATGCCGCGTCCGCCGCGGAACGGCACCACCGGCGCCTGCAGCCGCTCCGCCAGCGCCCGCACCTCGGCGGCGGCGTGCCGGGCGCCGCCGCCCACCATGATCATCGGGTGTTTCGCCGAGTGCAGGAGTTCCGCGGCTTCCTCCACGCCGGCCGGGTCGACGGCCGGCCGGGGCAGCGGCAGCGGGCCGGTGACAGCGGCCGGGGCGCGCAGGCCGAGCACGTCCCACGGCACCGCCAGCGAAACCGGCCGGGGCCGCCCGCCGGCCGCTTGCCGGAACGCCGTCGCCAGTGCGTCCGGCACCTCCACCGGGTGCTCGACGAGTGCCGACCACTTGGTGATCGAGCGCAGGGTCGCCAGCTGGTCGGGCATTTCGTGCAGGTGCCCGAGCCCGCGGCCGAGGTACGCGCGCGGGATCTCGGCGGTGAGGCACAGCACGGGTGCGCTGGCACCATGTGCCGAGAGCAACGCGGCGGACGCGTTGAGGACGCCGGGGCCGGGGACGACGGTGCAAACGCCGGTGCGGCCGGTCGCCTGCGCGTACCCGAACGCCATGTAGGCGACGGTCTGTTCGTGCCGGGCGCCGATCACGCGGATGTCGCCACCGGTGCGGGCGAGGCTGTCGAACAGGTCGTAGGTCTGCACTCCGGGCAGGCCGAAGACGGTGTCGACGCCGTGGGCGCGCAGCCCGCCGACGATCAGGTCGGCCGCGCTCGGGATCACCGGGGACATCGGCATCGCCTCCTTGGGGGGTCGCTCGCCGGCGGACCATATATGGTTTCCTACATGATTGGCGCGTCCGCGGGAAGACCGGTCACCAAGTCACAGCTGGCCTACGAGACGATCAAGGCCCGGATCCTCGAAGGGCGCTACGGGCCCGGCTACCGGCTGGTGCTCGACCAGATCGGCCGCGAGCTCGACGTCAGCGCGGTGCCGGTCCGCGAGGCTCTGCGCCGGCTGGAGGCCGAGGAGCTGATCGAGTTCGAGCGGAACGTCGGCGCCCGGGTGGTGGCCATCGATCCGGTCGCCTACCAGCACGCGATGCAGACGGTGGCGATCGTCGAGGGCGCGGCCACCGGCCTCGCGGCGCCGCTGCTGACGGCCGAGGCGCTGGGGCGCGCCCGCGCGCTGAACGACCGGATGCGCCGCAGCCTCGCCGAATTCGACCCGGTGGCGTTCACCGCGCTGAACGCCGAGTTCCACGAGGTGCTGTTCGGCGCCTGTCCCAACCCGAACCTGGTCGACCTGGTCCAGCGCTGCTGGACCCGGCTGGCGGCGGTCCGCGACAGCACGTTCACGTCGGTGCCGGGCCGGGCGCCGGAGTCGGTCGAGGAGCACGAGCGGCTGCTGGCGCTGATCGAGGGCGGGGCGGAACCGGACGAGGTGGAGCGGTTCGCGCGCGGCCACCGGATGGCGACGCTGGAGGCCTACCTCGCCCGGGAGCGGTGAAGCTTGTTTCCCCGGGCCCGGGGATGCCAGGGTCGGGGTGTGCCGATCTTCTCCGCGCCGGACGGAACCGCGCTCGCCGTCCACCTCTCCGGGCCGGGCGCCGGGCCGCCGGTGGTCTGCCTGCCCGGCGGCCCGATGCGGGCCGGCAGCTACCTCGGCGATCTCGGCGGCCTGAGCACCCGGCGCCGCCTCGCCGTGCTGGACCTCCGCGGCACCGGCGACTCGGAAACGCCCGCCGACCCCGCGACCTACCGGTGCGACCGTCAGGTCGAAGACGTCGAGGCGCTGCGCAAGCACCTCGGCCTCGAACGTTTCGACCTCCTCGGGCACTCGGCCGGGGCGAGCCTGGCCGTCCGGTACGCGGCCCGCTACCCCCGGCGCCTGAGCCGGCTCGCGTTGATCGCACCGAGCCCGCGAGCCGTCGGCTTCGACGTGCCGCCCGGGGAACGGCGGCGGATCATGGCCCAGCGGGCCGGCGCTCCCTGGTTCGCCGGCGCGGCCGCCGCCTACGAATCGATCGCCGCGAAGAAGGCGACCAGTGCGGACTGGGCCGCCTTCGCGCCGCTGTACTACGGCCGCTGGGATGCCGCGGCCCGACAGCACCAAGCCGGCGAAGCGGGCCAGCGCAACGGTGCGGCCGCCCGGATCTACAACTCTGACGGCGCTTTCGAGCCCGAGACGACCCGCGCCGAGCTCGGCGCCGTCACCGCTCCGGTGCTGGTGCTGGCCGGCGAACTGGACTGGATCGCCGGCCCGGCCGTCGCGGACCGCTTCGCCGCGCTGTTCCCGGACGCCCGCGCGGTCGTCCTGCCCGGCGCCGTGCACTACCCGTGGCTGGACGACGCGCCCGCGTTCGGGTCAGCCGTGGGCGGCTTCCTGGCCTGAGCCGGGGTTGCGGCGGGGTTTGATGCGGACCGCCGGCAGCGCGGGAGCGGGCAGGCGCTCGCCCGCATAGCCGGTGACGCTGCCGAACCGCTCCGACCCGGCTTGCCACGCTTCGCGGAACGCGGCGATTTCTTCGTGGGTGCGGCCGACGAAGTTCCACCACATCAGGATCTCTTCGTTGAACGGCGTGCCGCCCAGCAGCAGGAACCGGGCCGGTTCGGTGCCGCGGTTGCTCAGGGTCAGGGACCGCACCCCGGTGCCGACGTAGCCCAGCTCCGCCGTCCGGACGCGGGTCCCGGCCACTTCGACGTCGCCGGTGTCGGCCAGGACGCCGTGTTCGAAGCCGGGGTCCACGCCGAGGGACATGTGGGCGTCCGGCCCCAGCACGACTTCCGCGCCCAGCAGCGGGGTGAACGTCGGGATCGGCGACGTCCGGCCGGCCAGCGAGCCGAGGAACACGCGGATCTCCGCGCCTTCGATCCGGTTCACCGAGGGGACGTAGTGGTCGAACGCCGGCGCCGTGTCGCGGTGCCGCTCGGGCAGCGCCACCCAGAGCTGGACGCCGTGCAGCGTCTTCGTGGCGGCGGTCGAGACTTCGGAGTGGCAGATGCCGTGCCCGCCGGTCATCAGGTTCAGTTCGCCGGGGCGGACCATCGCGTGCGTGCCCAGGCTGTCGCGGTGTTCGATCTCGCCGGAGAACAGCCAGCTGACGGTCTGCAGCCCGGTGTGCGGATGCGGCGCGACGTCCATCGCCCCGGGCCCGCTGACCTCGTCGGGGCCGTAGTGGTCGGCGAAGCACCAGGCGCCGATCAGCGACCGCGACCGCTGCGGCAGGGTCCGCCGGACCCGCATCGCCCGTGGCCCGCCGAGCGGCACCGCCCGCGGAGCGAGCACCTCGACCACGGGCCGATCGGGATCGGCGGCCGCGGGCCGATCGCCACAGGCGAGTTCGGCGGGGGCGGCCTCGGTGTTGCTCATGCCCGCCACGGTAGTCGCGATGGCCGCCGGGGCGCGGCAGGGCGGCGTCCTGGCGGTGTTGAGCACCGACCGGCCCGCAGCGGCTGTGCTCTTACCGATCGAGCCGTCAGGCCTCGACCGGCGTGAACTTCGTGGCGCGGCGCCTGAGCGGTCAGGCCTCGATTGGCGCGAATCCCGTGGCCGGCGCTCGAGCGGTCAGGCCTCGATTGGGGTGAACCTCGTGGCCCGGCGCTCGGGCCGGCAAGCCCTAATCGGTGTGAATCCCGCGGCCCGGCGCTCGGGCAGTAAGCCCCGATCGGCGCGAACCCCGGCGCTCGGACCGGCAGCCTTAACCGGCATGAAGCCCGCGCCCCGCCGACCGAGCCGTCAAGCCTCGGACGGCGTGGATCCCTTGGCCCGGTGCCCGATCCGGGCCGCCGTCGCGGCGAACCGGCCGTAGACCGCGGCCAGCAACGCGAGCTCGACCGCGAAACCGGCCACGCGCGGTCCCTCCCGGCCGTCCGCCCACGCCCGCACCTCCCGTTCGGCCGACCCCACCAGCGACACCGCGTCACCGAGCCCGGTCCCGTCCCCACCGACCAGCACCACCCGGAGGGCCCGCGCGGCGGCCACCGCGTGCCCGCCCAGCCGGCCCAGCGCGGGCCGCGCCTCCGGCGGCACGGGCCCCCGCGCCTCGGCGACTTCCCGCGCAAGACCACCCATCCGAGTGAGATCCGCGGCGGTGTGCACGGCCGCGACGACCGCCTTCACCTCCGCCTCCCGCGGCGCGTGCAGGGCCAGCAACGCACACGCCTGGTCCTCGCACGCGGCCCCGAGCGAGGTCACCGCGGCCCCTTGGTCCCGCGCACGTCCGCCCAGCGTGTGGTCACTTTCCAGCACCGAGCGAGTGGCCTCCTCGAGCGCGATCGCGACAAGGTCGCACAGGTCCGCGAGCCGGTGGGCGAGCGTGACGAGCTCCTTCTGAAACGCCGTCGGCATGGCGGCAGGTAACCAGCCCGGCCGGGTGCCGGCATCTCGTCGCCCGGCCCGGAATTGTCGGACCCCCGTGCTCTCCTCATCGGCAAGAGCGGTGCACCCCGCACCCGGAAGACGAGGAGAGACCGATGGCAGGCGAAACGACGGTCACCGTGGTCGGCAACCTGACGAGCGACCCCGACCTGCGCTTCACCCCGGCCGGCTCGGCGGTCGCGAACTTCACGGTCGCGAGCACCCCGCGGCTGTTCGACCGCGAGTCCGGCGCCTGGCGCGACGGCGACGCGCTGTTCCTGCGCTGCAGTTTGTGGCGGGAGTACGCGGAAAACGTCGCCGAGTCGCTGGTGCGCGGCGCTCGCGTGGTCGTCCACGGCCGGCTGAGACAGCGGTCGTACGAAACGAAGGAGGGTGAGAAGCGCACGGTCGTGGAGCTGGAGGTGGAGGAGATCGGGCCGGCCCTGCGGTACGCCACCGCCAAGGTGACCAAGGTCAGCCGCGCGACGGGTGGCGAAGGGAGCAGCGCCTGGACGCCCGAACCGGTGGGGGCGGGCCGGCCACCCTTCTGATCCCCCATCCGTTCACGGCCGGCCTCCGAACACCTGTCGATGAGGCTTCGACCCGCGCTGGATCGACTGCGGTGACGATGAGGGGACGCTCCGGCCGCACCCGCTGTCGAAATCCCGCCCACCGGTTCGACGCAGGGGTAGAGGCCGAACCACGAGCGGGAGGGATCGACATGAACGGGAACGAGAAGACCGGCTCACCGGCAGCGCGCCCCGTCGTCAACCACCGGGTGCGGGCGATGCTCCGAGCAGTCGGCGCGGGCCGCGGCCGGGTCTCCTGCAGCAGCGAACCGGACCTGTTCATCGACGGCCTGTCGTGCGGCGACCAGTTCGCCGCCCACGCACTGGCCCACCGGGGCCTGGTCCGCGCGGCCCGCCCCGGCCACCCGGGCCAGCTGGTCCCGGCGATCCTGACACCGGCAGGCCAAGCCCTGATCAACCCCGAGCACAGATCGGCCGCCTGACCCGGCGACCGGCGGATGTTTGACAATTGCATAGAGAAGTCCCACCGCCACGAAGACGGCTGGGGCCGCGACGGCGCGCGACGGCGGATCGGCCGCCGGGCGGCCTGCCCGGGGTTTTCTCTGCGGCGGGTCTGCCGGGCCTGAAAGGAGGCGGCCGACCGGGAAACCCGCTCGGGTCCCGCTGCCGCGAAACTCCCGGCCCGAGACGGAGGCGGCGGTCGACCTAACCCACCCCTTGCCGGTGCCGGAATCCCCGAACCGGAGACAGGCGCGGCGGCGGTCCGGGCACTCACCGGACCGCCGCCGACAGGCCTGTCCCTACTGACCCTGCTGCGGGAACTGCCCCTGCTGCTGCGGACCCGGCTGCGGGAACCCCTGCGGCTGGGACGGGTGCTGCGGGTACCCCTGCTGCGGGAATCCACCCTGCGAAGCACCACCCTGCGAGGGGTGCGGCGGATACCCCGGCGCCGCCTGCTGCTGGGCCTGGCCCTGTTCCTCCTGGGCCTGCAGCCGGAGCGCGTCCTCCTTCGGGATGCGGTTCTCGATCCCGCAGAAGGTGCACTGCGCCGTGTACTTGACGCTGATCGGGAACAGCGGGATGAAGAACAGCGTGAACTTCGTGACCGCCTTGCGCACCGCGTGCGAAGCCGGGTTACCGCACCGGCCGCACAAGAACGTCGTCATCGCCAGCACGTAGATGCGCGTACGCCAGCCCCAGATCAGCATCGGTCTTCTCTCTTCCGGTTCTTCCTTCGCCGCGCAGCCTCGCACACCGTTGCCGGTTGCCGGGGCGGTTTTGCCGATCCTGTCCGGACTTGCCTTCGGCGAACCGGACATTCGGGCCGTACCGCGACGCCGGAAGCCGCGGGACTAGATTGGGATCATGCCAAGCGACTTCGCTCTGAAGGCGATGAACACCGTGCACCGCGGCCTGATCAAGCTCACCGGTGGGCGGGTGGGCTGGCAGGTCGCCATGCCCGTCCTGGAGCTCACCACCGTCGGCCGCAAGAGCGGGCAGCCGCGGTCGGTGCTGCTCACCTCGCCCCACCAGGAGGGTGACGTGGTGGTCGTCGTGGCGTCGCGGGGTGGCGACGACACGCACCCCGCGTGGTTCCTCAACCTGCGCGACAACCCCGACGTCGAGGTCTCGCTAAAGGGCGGCCCGAAGCGGCCGATGCGTGCCCGCGTCGCCGGCACCGAAGAGCGCGCCCGGCTGTGGCCGAAGATCACCGCCGACTTCAAGAACTACGCGCAGTACCAGACGAAGACCGAGCGCGAGATCCCGCTCGTCTTCCTCGAACCGCGGTAGTTCACGACCGCGCCGCCAGGTACGCCGGATCAGCGGGCGGGATCGGCTGGTCGGGGACCCCGGCCAGCAGCCGGCTCATGGCGTGGAAGTACGGCGGCGCGGCGACCGTGCCGCCGAACGCGCCGTGGCCGCAGTCGCCGAGGTGCACCGGCGTGCCCGGGCAGATCTCCCGCGGGTGCGGCCCGTCGGCGAACACCATGGACGACACCGCGTAGCCGTCGACACCGCCGACGAACGCGACCGATTCGCTCAGCTGCGTGGTGCCCGTCTTGCCGATGTCGGGCCGGGTCCAGCCGGCCGCGCGGGCCGCTTCGGCGGACGTGCCGCTCGTGGTGTCCTTGCTCAGCCCCGCTTCCAGGGTGTCCGCCACGCCCTGGGGGATGACCCGCTCGCACGCCTGCTGCGCGACCGGCACGGCGTTGCCGTCCCGGTCGGTCACCGACAGGATCGGGTTCGGCGGGCACCACACGCCGCCGCTCATCAGCGTCGCCGAGACGTTGGCCATCTCCAGTGGGCTCACCGGGCTGTTGCCGAGGGTGAACGACAGCAGGTTCCGGAAGTACTGCGACTGCGGCTCGCGGTACTGCGGGTTGCCGGACTTCGGGTCCGGCGTGCGGCCGGCGTCGTTGGTCGCGAGGGTGGTGCGCAGCCCGAGCTTGTAGGCCATGTCGAGCACGGCGGGCATCCCGACCTGGCTCTCGAGCCCGACGAAGGCGACGTTCGGCGACGTCGCCAGCCCGTCGGCGAGGGTGATCGGGTCGGCGTAGTGGCCGTCGTTGTGGACGGTGTAGCACGCCGAATGCGCGTCCGGCACCGGGAAGCACTGGCTGTCCGGGTTGGGCAGCGGGGTGTTCAGGCCCGCCTGGCCGGTGACGAGCGCCGCGGCCGAGGTGAAGATCTTGAAGGACGAGCCCGCGCCGAACTCGTTGCTCGCGTCGGCGACGATGTCGGTCGACGTCTGGCCCCGCGCCGGATCGGTGCCGTAGTCGCGGTTCGCGACCATGGCGAGCACCTGGTGCCCGTCCTGGCCCGGCTGGACGACGGCGAAGGTGTTGGCCACGCCGTCCTGGGTGGTCGGCACGTTCGCGTCGACGGCGTCCTTGGCCACCTGAGAGACGCGCGGGTCGAGGGTGGTCTTGATCGTGTAACCGCCGGTGGCCAGCCGGTCGGCGGTGAACCCGGCGTGCACCAGGTAGCTTTCCGCGTAGGCGCAGAAGAATCCGGCGTCCGGCGCCGCGCCGAGGCACGTGCCGGACGGCGTGACCGGGCCGTTCGGCAGCAGCCCGAGCGGGGCCGCCTTCGCCGTCGCCGCGTACGAGGCCGGGATGGAGCCGTTGGCGACCATGCCGTCGATGACGAGGTTGCGGCGCTGCAGCGCCTTGTCCGGGTGGGTGTACGGGTTGTAGACGCTGGGGTTGTTCACCATTCCCGCGAGCAATGCCGCCTGGGGCACGGTCAGTTTGTCCGCGGTCGTCCCGAAATACGCCTGGGCCGCCGCGCCGACCCCGTACACGGTTCCGCTGAATTCGACCACATTGAGGTAATTCGCCAGAATGTCGTCCTTGCTCATGGTGTCGTTGAGCTGGACGGCCATCTTCGCCTCCCGCAGCTTGCGGGCGAGCGAATCCTCGCGGTCGGCCTGCTGGGCCGCGGGGTCGTTCCGGTCGACGACGTTGATGAGGTAGTTCTTGACGTCCTGCTGGGTGATCGTCGACGCGCCCTGCAGCGCGCCGCCGGTGCTGTCGTTGACCGCCGCGCGCAGCATGCCTTGCAGGTCGACGCCGCCTTCGGTGTAGAACCGGCGGTCCTCGATGGCGATGATCGCGGCCTTCATCGTGGTCGCGATCCCGGCCGCGGTGACCGGGAGGCGGTACTGCGCGTAGAGCGTCGCGATGGGGGTGCCGTCGCGGTCGGTCACGGTCGTGGTCAGCGGCAGATCGGCCGCGGCGAGCCGGGCGGAAATGGCGTCCACCGAATCGCTGACCTGATTGGACAGCAGGCCCGCCCCGATGGCGGCGGGCGCCATCGTCCCGGCCACCAGAATTCCGGCGAGCACACACAAACCGGCAAAAGGGACCACGCCCCGGCGACGTTTCACGAATTCGAGATTAGGCATCGGGTGATAAAGGTTCCGTTCGGTGAGACATGTCCCTCACCGGGCCAACCTGCCGAGCAGGGCCGAGGCGACCGAAACGGCCACCGCCGTCGCCACCGCCAGCACGGCGAAGTCGGTCCCGAGGTGGGCCGGGGTTCCGATGAGCAGGCCGCGCAGCGCGTCGACCTGGTAGCTCAGCGGGTTGACGTGGCTGAGCACCTTCAGCCACGGCGGCATCAGGTCCACCGGGTACAGCGCGTTCGAGCCGAAGAACAGCGGCATCGTGATCGCCTGGCCGATGCCCATCAGCCGTTCCCGTGACAGCACGATCCCGGCGATCACGATGGACAGGCAGCAGAAGAACGCCGAACCGAGCACGAGGACGACGGCCATCGCGAGCAGCTTCAGCGGGTTCGCGGTCAGCCCGACGCCGAGAATGGCGGCCAGGATCAGCACCATCAGTGCTTGGACGAGCGCGCGGACCCCGGCGGCGAAGGCCTTGCCCGCGACGAGCGCCGCGCGCGGGGTCGGGGTCACCAGGAGCTTGGCGAGCACGCCCACGTCGCGCTCCCAGATGATCTGGATGCCGTAGAAGATCGCGATGAACAGCGCCGACTGGGCCAGGATGCCCGGTGCCAGGAAGTCGAGGTACGGCGTCGAACCGGTCGGGATCGCGCGCAGCCGGGTGAACGTCTCCCCGAAGATCAGCAGCCACAACGCGGGCTGGATCGCCCTGGTCAGCAGCTCGGTCTGATCGCGGCGCAGTTTCTGCAGCTCCACCAGGCACATCGCGCCGACGCGGGCGCCGAGCACGTGCAACCGGCGCAGCGGGCCCGGGTCAGCCGAGGCGGCGGGCGGTACGGCGAGTGGCGCGGACACCGCGGATCCCTCCTTCTTCGTGGTCGAGGCGGTTCCCCGTCACCGCCCGGAACACGTCGTCCAACGTGGCCTCCGGGCCGAGGTCGGCCTCCAGTTCGGCGGGCGTGCCCAGCGCGCGGATCCGGCCGGCGTCCATCAGGGCGACGCGGTCGCAGTACTGCTCGGCCTCGTCCATGTAGTGCGTGGTGACGAGCACCGTCATGCCGGTCGCCCGGCGGATGGAGGCGATGCGGTCCCACACCGACGACCGCGCGACCGGGTCGAGCCCGATCGTCGGTTCGTCGAGGATGAGCAGCCGCGGCGAGCTCACCAGGGCCTGGGCGAGCTCGAGCCGGCGGATCATGCCGCCGGAGTACGTCTTGGCCGTGCGGTCGGCGTCGCCGGCCAGCCCGACCAGGTCGAGGGCGAGCCGCACCTGCTCGGCCCGCCCGCGGCGGGGCACGTCGAAGAGCCGGGCGAACAGGGCGACGTTCTCCCGGCCGGTCAGCGCGCTGTCGGCGGACAGCTGCTGCGGGACGTAGCCGATCAGCCGCCGCACGGCCATCCGGCGGCGCGCGACGTCGACGCCGAAGACCGTGATGCGGTCCGGGGCGGCCGGCAGCAGGGTGGTGATCATCCGAAGCGTGGTCGTCTTGCCGGCGCCGTTCGGACCGAGCAGGCCGAACACCTCGCCCGGGTGGATTTCGAGGTCGACGCCGTCGACCGCGCGGGTCGCGCCGAACGAGTGGCTCAGGCCGGTGCAGCGCACCGCCGCGGGTTCGGTCATGGCTCCTCCTTCAGGATGCCCATGAGTTTTTCCAGTGCCGGCAACGCCTGGTCGATCGCCGCGATGTCCTCTTCGGACAGTTGCGCGAGGGCGTCGGCGACGAGCCCGGTGCGGGCGCGGCGCCAGGCCGCCATCCGGTCGGCGGCCGCGGCGGTGACCTCCAGCCGGGCCGCGCGCCGGTCGGCGGGATCGGCCTCGCGGCGCAGCAGGCCGGCGTCGGCGAGCTGGTTCACCAGTGTGCTGACCGAGTTGTTCGCCAGGTGCAGCTCGCGTGCGGCCGCGGCGACGCCGATGCCGGGGTGGTCGGCCACCACGCGCAGGAGCTCGACCTGGGCGCCCGGCAGCGGCATGCCCGGCACGTCGGCGCGCACCCGCCGGCGCACCACCCGGCGGATCCCCTGGACGGCCCCGAGCAGCCGGTCGGCGAGTTCGGTCATGCCTTCGACGGTAGCTCTGACCCAGATCTATTAGCAACGCTAAATGTCTGGTTGGCGAGGAAAGGGGAGAATCAGCCGCGGGTGGCTTCGGTGAGAGCGAGGTCGAGCAAGCCGGGGAAGCGGGTGTCGAACTCCTCGCGGCGCAGGGCGTTCAGCCGCTGCGTGCCGCTGTCCCACTGCCGGAGCAGCCCGGCCGCGCGGAGGATCTTGAAGTGCCGGGACGCGGCGGCCTTGCTGACCGGCGGCATGATCGCGCCGCACGACTGCCCGGGTTCCCGGGCGAGGGCGGCGACCATGGTCAGCCGGTGCGGGTCGCGGAGGGCTTCCAAGGCTGCGCTGAAGGAGACGTCCTCGAGGGCCGGGTGGTCCAGGGGAGTCGCGGTGCGGGGTGCGGCAACGGCCGGCTCGCCGAATACCGCGCCGTCCCGGAGCGCGCGCTCGTCGCCCTGCCGGATTCGCTGACCTTCGAGCAGGGTGCGACGCTGCCGTGTGCGGCGGTCACGGCGTGGACGTCGCGCGACGGTGTGCGCCCGGGCGACGTCGTGCTGACCCTCGGCACCGGCGACGTCTCCCTCTTCGCCGTGCAGCCGGCGAAGGCGCGCTGTGCGCGAGTCGTGGCAACGGCGACGAGTGCGGCCAAGGTTGCCGAACTGACCAGACTCGGCGCGGGCACGGTGATCGACTACGTCGCCACCCCGGAATGGGGCAAGGCGGTGCTCGACGCCACCGGCGGGCGGGGTGCGGACCGGATCGTCGAGGTGGGCGGGCCCGGCACGTTCGCGCAGTCGCTGGCCGCGGCGGGACGCACCACGCCGAGATCGCGCTCGTCGGCCGCAGCGGGCCGCCGGTCGACTTCATGGAGCTGTTCCGCAGCGGGGCGACCGGGCGGAAGATCCGGGTCGGCAGCCGCGAGGAACACCGAAGACCTGCCGCGGTGGCTCGACGGGTGGCCCGTCGAGCCGGTCATCGACAGCGTTCACTCGTTCGAGGACGCCGAAGCGGCCTTCTGGCGGTTCGAAAGCCGGGGAAAACTTCGGCAAGGTGGAGGTCGCCGCCGTGTGAGGCGAGAGGAATACCGCTGATCGGCGGAACCTACCCGGAGTGACCGTTCGGCGGCGGGCTGGTGCCGTTCGCCGCGTCGCGGGCCGGTCGCGGTACGGAATCGGCGGCGCGGGCGCATGCTGTCCTTTCCGGTCCCGCGTCCCCGCGTCTGACGTCCACAGTGGACATTGCCAGTGCGCCCGGTCCGGCGGCCTCCGAAATGAGGATAGGAACGTTCGTCGTGACCCTGCTGGACAGCAAGCTCGTCCGGTGCTGGACCTCCCGCCCGCACCTGCAGTCCCTCTACACCCTCGCCGCGGCCGCCCCGCGGATGCGCGCCGCGCTCGGCCTCGCGCCCACCGGCGGCGGCACGGTCGACTTCAAGGTGGACGGGGACGCGCTGGCCCGGACCGCGGCGGAGCTGATCGCCGCGACGTCGGCGCGGCTGCCGGTGCACCCGCTGGTGACGCAGGACCTCCAGGGCCGGTCGACGGTCCGGTGCTGGCGCCGCAACCGCGACCTGCGCGTGCTGACCGGCGACCTGGTGGACGTCGCGGACCGGCTGGCCCGGGCGGGTTACGGTGGCTGCCTGCGGTTCGCGACCGTCGAATTCGGCGAGACGGCCGGGCGCCGCGAGGGCAAGCTCGCCCTGGTGTACCTGTTCGACCGTGGCACGTTCCACACCGCGGCGCCGGGAGCCCGGCCGCTGGACCGGGCGCTGGAGCTGCGTGCCCGGGCCGCGTTGCACGGCGCCCTGCCGATGGAACCCGTCGCGCAGCGGCGGTTCGTGCTCTGACTGAAAATCCGCCGATTGGCGCAGCCCGGGCATTCTGCGAGGATGCTGCTCTCGTCCGATCGAAGGAGATGGCCGTGGCTTCTCGTCTCAACCCGTACCTGAGCTTCCGCGACGACGCGCGGCAGGCCATGGAGTTCTACAAGGGTGTCTTCGGCGGCACGCTCACCCTGAACACGTTCGGAGAATTCGGTTCACCCGAAGGGGCGGACTCGGACAAGGTCATGCACGCGCAGCTGGAGGCCGAAAACGGCTTCACGCTGATGGCGTCGGACACCCCGGCCGGCATGGAGCACAACCCGGGCACCAACATCTCGGTGAGCCTCAGCGGGGACGACGCCGGCGACCTGCGCGGCTACTGGGACAAGCTGAGCGACGGCGGCACCGTCACGGTTCCCTTCGAAAAGCAGATGTGGGGCGACGAATTCGGCGCCTGCGTCGACAAGTTCGGCATCCCCTGGATGGTCAACGTCGTGCACGGCTAGCCACGAGCCGTTGCAGCCGGTGCCCTCGTCGGTGACGATGGAGGGACCGGCGTGGCGTGGCGCCGGGCCGAAGGAGGCCCGATGGCGGGTTTTCCCTGGACGTGTGCGCAGTGCGGCGCGGTCAACGACCCCGCCGCCCGGCGCTGCGGCACCTGCGCGGGCCTGGCGCCGGGCCGGGCTCGCGCGCGGGCACTGTGGGTGCTGCTGTCCCTGATGGTGGTGGCCGGCGCCGCGGTGGGCGGGGTCCTGCTCTTCGCCGGCGACTCGCGGCCCTCGCCGTCCGCGTCGGGGCCGTACCCGGAGTACACGACGCCCGCGCTGCCGACCACCAAGACCGTGGTCACGACCGCGAACGGCGTCACCCCGCCCGTCACGCCGCCGAGGACCACCTCGACCCCGGCGGACAAGCCGTGCCCGGGGGACGCGGCGCGCTACCTGCCCGGCGGCACCGGGTCGGCGCTGCTCGTCGCGCAGACCGCGAAATCCCTCGTCACGATCTGCCGGACCCCCGACGGCCGGATCTTCTACGACGGCCAGGCCCGCGGGCAGGCCGCCTCCGACGACACCCACATCATGCTGCCGGCCCAGGCCGAGGGCGGCGGCTTCGTCGCGGTGAACGGCGACTACCGCTACCAGGTCGACGGCGGCCGGCTGGTCGTCTCGGCCGGCTCCGAAGTGCTCTCCGACGAGGAACTGACCACGGTCGGCTGAGCACCGTACAGCTCGTCCACCGGTTCGGCGTCGAAGCCGAGGTCGGCCCGCATCCGGGCGCGCATGACGCGGTAGCCGCGCTGGCCGGCCTCCCAGGCAGGCCGCAGCCGGGTGCGGTCGCGGTCGGGGTCGGGGTCGGGGTCCAGCAGCATCATGGCCAGCCGCATCCGGGGCAGCGTCGCGTCGCTGACCAGCCGCCGGACCGCCTCCGGCGCGTGCAGCACGACGGGCCCGAGCGCGTGCTGGGCCTCGCTGCGCACCTCGCGCAGCTCGGTGATCTGGTGTTCGTCGAGCTTGCCGTCCGCCTCGACGATCGCGCGGGCTTGGAACAGCACGCCGTCGAACGCTTCGAGGACGCCCATCAGCTGGGCGTAGGCGTCGGCGCGGGTCTCGTGGGTGCGGGCCTCGCGTTCGCGCTGCCAGCGCCGCTCTTCGCGGGCCGCTTCCTCGGCCATGCGCCGGGTCTCCCGCCGGCCGGACAGGATCTGGGTCAAGATCACCCCGGCGAGGCCGAGCAGCGCGACGACGATCGGAATCCACACCGGGACCTGGGAACCCACGTGCGCACCCTACCCAGGATGTGGGAGTGGCGGCGGTCACCCGGCCCGCCTCCGCATGCTGGAGCCATGGCTTCTCCGCTCGACAACCCGACCTGGGCGTCGCTGACCGGTCCGCACGCCCGCTTCGCGGAACGGCAGGGGCGCGTCCTGCGCTACCCGGAGGACGTCGCGCCGTTCCTGGCCCTGCCCGACGACCCGGGCGAGCAGGATTGGCTGGACGTCGCCGGGCTGGCCGGGCCGGGGGCGACCGTCGTGCTCGCCGCGACCGCCGCGCGGCCGCCGTCCGGCTGGACGGTGCTCGACGAGATCCCCGGTGTGCAGCTGGTCGACGAGGGTGTCGCGGCCGCGCCCGAGCCGGAGGCCGTGCGGCTCGGCCCCGCGGACGTGCCGGAGATGCTGGACCTCGTCGAGCGGACGCGGCCGGGACCGTTCCGGAAGCGGACCGTCGAGCTCGGCACCTACCTCGGCATCCGGCGCGGCGGCGCGCTCGTCGCGATGGCCGGCGAGCGGCTGCACCCGCCCGGCTACACGGAGATCAGCGCGGTCTGCACGGATCCGGCGTACCGCGGCCAGGGCTTCGGGACGCGGCTGGTGCTCGCCGTGGCCGCGGGCATCCGCGAGCGCGGCGAGATCCCGATGATGCACGCCGCCGCGGGCAACACCTCGGCGATCCGCCTCTACCTCTCCCTGGGGTTCGCGCTGCGGCGCAGGCCGGACTTCGTGGCGGTGCGCGTGCCCCTCGCGGTCGCGGTCCAGGCACCGGTCGACACCTGAGCCGCCGGCGATCTTCACCGACCCGGGGGAGTGGCCGGAAGGGCGCCGACCCGCCGGGATCCGGCCGGCCGGCGCCCGGGTGTCGAATCGGGGCCCGCCGGTTCGACGTCCGGGTGAAGGGAAAGGGGAGCGCCATGACCGCCACGACCAGCACCCCGAGCCGGGTCCGGAGCCTGCCGGTCCTGCTCGCCACCGAGGACGACGCCGAGGAAATGGGCCTGCTCGCGCCCGACGACCGGCTGACCTGTCACGTGCACGGCCGGTGGATCCACCAGTGCGTGGCCTCGCCGGCGCACGTCAGCCCGGTCACCCGGCACCGCTGGTGCCGCGGCTGCCGGACCGAGCTGGCCGTCGCCGTCGACGAGCTGGCCCTGGCCGTGGCGATGTCCTGCCCGCGCTGCGGTCACGGCGGCAGCGCCGCCACCACCCGGCTGACCGCGGCCTGCCGCGCGAGCCTCGCCGCCGAGCGCGCCGCCCGCCGCGTGGCCTGAGCGCGGGGGCTCAGCCCGGCACCCACATCGTGACGCGGGTGCCGCGGCCCGGCTGCGAGTCCACCGTGCCGTGCCCGCCGACCTCGGCCAGCCGGCCGATGATGGACTGGCTGATGCCGAAGCCCGGTGGCCGGACGCCGACGTCGAAGCCCTGGCCCTGGTCGCGGGCCACCACCGCGATCCCGCCGTCGCGTTTCTCCACGCGGAGCACGACCTGCTTCGTCCCGGAGTGCTTCACCGTGTTGCGCAACGCTTCCCGGACCGCCTCGCACAATGCGGTGCGCCGGTCCTGCGACACCTTGTGGTCGTCGGCGAAGTCCGCGGCGACGAGCTGGGTGCGCAGGCCGTCGCGGGCCAGCTCGGTGGCGACGTCGGCGAGTTCGACCGCGAACCCGCGCGTCGACCCGGTCGGCACGGGCTCGGTGATCCGGCGGCGCAGCTCGGCCGCTTCCGCCTTGGCGACCGAACGCAGCTCCGACAGCCGCGTGACGGCCTGGGCGTCGTCGCCCGGCGCCGAAATGGCCAGTGCTTCGAGGGTCTGCAGCACGCTGTCGTGCATGATGCGCCGCGTCCGGCGGCGCTCGGCCTCGCGTCCGCGCCGCAGCCCGATGTCCACCGCGAACCGCGTGCCGACGCCGAGCAGGATGAGGATCGCCACGGCGAGCACGATCGCCACCGCCAGCGCCACCATGCAGCCGATCGACCGGGTGAGGGCGAGCTGGTTGCTCAAGGGCAGGCCGCCGGCGAGCGTCAGCGCGGCCCGGAGCGGGACGGCCGCCGCGAACAGCCACAGCGCCGCGGGCAGCCCGGACGTGCCCGCCCACATGGCGACCGAGCCGACCAGCCAGGTCCAGGACACGTCGACGGCGAACGGCTGCACCGCGGCCGGGGCGGTCATGGCGACCACGAAGTTGAGGGCCACGCCGAGGGAAAGGTCCAGACCGAGGGCGCGCCCGGTGAGGCGGGCCCGCAGGCCGCCCGAACGCAGCACCCAGACGACGGCGGCGGTGTTGGCCGCGACGGCGAAAAGGGTGGCGCCGAGCACCGGCCCGAGCCCGAGCACGCCGTTCGCGGCGGTGAACCCGATGAACACCTTGACGAACGCGGCGGCCCGGTACGCCAGCGGCACGGCAACCCAGTAACGCGAGGCGCGGGCGAGCGTCGCTTCCCCCACGGCGGTGAGGTCGCTGCTGTCGGACACGGGTTCGGCGGGGTCCGCGGGAGTGCCGCTGCGCAGCAGCGTGCGGACGAAAGCGCGTGGCGGTGCGGCTGAGCCCGCCTCGGACATCGGTGGTCCCCATTCATCCGGCCGTCCGGGCGCCTGAGCGTGGCAGCGGAGCAGGGGGATAGTCAACCGTCCCGGCCCGGAGCCAGCCCGCTGGAGCAAAGCCCTCGACCGGTTCGTGATCAGCCGGTCGCACAGGGAGATGAAGGGTGCGTCGGCGCCGCCCCGCGCGGAGGTTGCGGCGAGCCGAGCCCGCGTCGCGCCGTCAGTACGCGTGGAACATCGTGTCCTCGCCGGTGTACTCCGCCCAGCCCGGCGAACCCGTCGTGGCGAAGCGGTGCCAGGCGCCGTTCAGCTCGGCCGCCAGCTCGTGCGGGGGGTTCTCGCCGAGCAGGCCTCGCGGCCCCGAAAGCGTGTCCAGCGCTCCGAACACGAACGGCAGCTCCAGCCCGTGGCACGCACCCAGCCGGCCTTCGAGCAGCGGCGAGCCCCACTCGAACTCGTACCTGAACGTCCGGCCGGTGTGGTGCTCGGCGAGGTCGCGCACGCCGTCGCGGAAGACCAGGTCCGTCAGGGCCTCGACCAGGACCTCGCCCGCCGTGCGGCCCGACCCGAGGCCGTACGCGTACAGCACGCCCGCCGGGTCCGGGTGCGAGACCGCCAGGGAGGCCACCGCCTGGTCGTCGGTGACCGCTTCGAGGGCACCCGTCGGCACCAGGTAGAGCCGCATCTCTTCGCTGCAGCTGCCGGCGATCAGGTCGACGTCCCGGCCCGCGCCCGCCTTGATCGCCTTGGCCGGGTGCTGGGGCAGGACGTCGTCGCCGACCATCGGGAGGAAGGGGCTCAGGCCGTAGCCGCGGTCGTAGCCCAGTGCGTCGCGCAGGTCGGGTGCGCCGCCCGGGCGGAGGACCGCGTCCTGGGCGTCGAGCAGCTGCTCGGTCGACACCTTGCGGAACGCCTCCGCCGTCGGTTCCGCCTTGAGCTCGTCGGCGACCACCTTGGCCAGCCGCCGGGCCTGGACGCTGTCGCGCACCATGTCCGGGTGTCCGCTTTGGACGATCGCGCGGTGGAAGAGCCCGGCCGACAACGGCGAGCCGAGCAGGCAGGAGACGCTGACGGCGCCCGACGCCGCGCCGAAGAGGGTGACGTTGGCGGGGTCGCCGCCGAACGCGGCGATGTTCTCCTGCACCCAGTGCAGCGCCGCGAGCTGGTCGCGCAGGCCGAGGTTGGTCGCCCCGCCGTCGAGGGGGAGGAACCCGTCGATGCCGAGGCGGTACTGCACCGTCACCAGCACCGCGCCGGCGTGGGCGAACGCCGTGCCGTCGTGGACCGCGGCGGACCCGGTGCCGCCGAGGAACGCGCCGCCGTGCACGAACACCAGCACCGGCAGGGAGGCGGCGCCCGGCTGCGGCGTCCACACGTCGACCGTCAGGTACTCCGGCCCCGGGCGCCAGCCGGTGCCGGAGAGCGGGGTCAGGTCGAGGCCGGGCACGTCGTGACGGCGTTGCGGCGCCGTCGGTCCGGGTCTCCGCGTCTCGCGGACACCCTCCCACGGAGGGGCCGGGACGGGTTCGGCGAAGCGCAGTTCGCCGTCGGGCGCGGCGGCGTACGGGATGCCGCGGAAGAGCACCACGCCGGCGGGGGTGACCTGACCGCGGACCGCGCCGGATGTGGTGGGGACGACGGGGTCGGACATGCGGGGGTCCCTTCGTGGACTGTCGGGGGAAGCGCCCGTCAGCCTAGGACCGCGGACGGGCCGCCGTCATGGGCGTTCCGTCTCCGAGGTTGTCGCGGATGGATAACGGCGCCGCCCCGGATCGACCGAGCAGGGGCGGCGCCGTGCGTTCCTGGTGCGGCGTGGGCAGGGCGTCCGGGGACGCCCTGCCCACGCCGGTCAGCCTTCGAGGAGGTCCTCGATGGTGATCGGGATGTGCCGGACCCGGACACCGGTGGCGTTGTACACGGCGTTGGCGACCGCCGCCGCCATCCCGACCGTGCCGATCTCGCCGAGGCCCCGCGCGCCGACCGCGTTGTGCAGGGTGTCCGGGTACTCGACGAAGTGGACGCCGACCTCGGGGATGTCGGCGTTGACCGGCAGCAGGTAGCTCGCGAAGTCGCCGTTGGCGAGCCGGCCGTTCGCCTCGATCTCCAGGCCCTCGTGCAGCGCGGCCGAGACACCCCAGATCATGCCGCCCATGATCTGGCTGCGGGCCGCCTTGTCGTTGATGATCCGGCCCGCGTCGAACACCCCGAGCATCCGCGACACCCGGGCCTCGCGCGTCCACTTGTGCACCCGGACCTCGACGAACTGGGCGCCCCACGAGGCGAAGGAGTGCTTGGTCAGCTCCTCGCCGGGCGCCGACGTCCCGGTCACCTCGAGCGTTTCGCGCCCCACGGTCCGCAGCAGCTCGCCGAAGGTCATCGACTCGCCGTCGGCGAAGACGCGGCCGTCGGCGTAGGTGACCTGCCGCCCGTCGAACGGCGCGCCGGGGTCGGCGGCGAGCGCGGTCAGTTCGTCGATCGCCTTGGTGGCGGCGAGCATGATCGCCGTGCCGGCGCTCGCCGTCGCCGTCGAGCCGCCGGACATGCCGCCCGGCGGGAGGGCCGAGTCGCCGAGGCGCGGGGTGATCCGGTCCGCCGGGATGTCCAGCGATTCGGCGCCCACCAGGGAGAGCACGGTCAGCAGGCCGGTGCCGGGGTCCGCGCCGCTCGTCGCGACGACGGCGGTGTCGTCCGCCCGCAGCGTGATGCCGACGGTGGCCGGGAACCGCAGGGCGGGGAACACCGCGGTGGCCACGCCCATGCCGACGAGCCAGTCGCCGTCGGTGCGGGAGCCCGCCGGGCGGTGCGTCCAGCCGAAGCGGTCCGCGCCGATGCGGAAGCACTCGTCGAGGTGCTTGCTCGACCACTGCAGGTCGTGCCCGGGCGGGGCGGTCGAGTTGTTGCGGACGCGCAGCTCGATCGGGTCCATGCCCAGCTTCACGGCGAGCTCGTCGACCGCGCTCTCCAGCGCGAACGATCCGGGTGCCTCGCCGGGAGCGCGCATGAACGTCGTCGGCGGGACGTTCAGCGGCACGATCTTCTGGGAGATGGACAGGTTCTTCGTGGCGTACCACTCGCGCGAGGTGCCGTGCGACGTCGGTTCGACGAACGACCGGGCGGTGTCGGTGTGGCACCACGAGTCGTGGCGCAGGGCCACCAGGGTGCCGTCCGGCTCGGCGCCGAGCGCGAGCTTCTGCACCGTCGCGGCCCGGCCGGCGGTGGCGGTGAAGACCTGTTCGCGGGTGAGCGCGGCCTTCACCGGCCGGCCGAGGGCGCGGGCCGCAGCCGCGGCCAGGAACGCCGGCGTGGACGTCCGGCCCTTGCCGCCGAACGCGCCGCCGACGAACGGGTTGACCGCGCGGACGGCTTCCGGTGCCAGGTCGAGCGCCGTGGACAGTTCGGCCGCCTGCATGTGGGACGCCTGGTTCCCGCTGTAGACGGTCAGCTCGCCGTCGTCCCACACCGCGACCGCGGAGTGCGGCTCCATCGCGGCGTGGTTCTGCGTCGCGGTCGTGTAGGTCGCCTCGACGACCACCGGGCTCGCGGCCAGGGCGGCATCGAAGGATTCGACGCCGTCTTCGAGCACCTCGATTTCCGGCGGTGCGCCGTCCATGGCCGGGGGCGCGGGTTCGGCCGAGTCGAGGTGTTCGGCGAGCGAGGTCCGGGCGGGCCGCTCGCGGTAGGTGACCTCGACGAGGGTCGCGGCGTCCCGGGCCTGCTCGAACGTCTCCGCGACGACGAAGCCGATCGGCTGGCCGTAGTAGGTGACTTCCTTGTTCTGCAGCGGAACCCACGTCTCGCCGAAGGGCGGCATGCTCGGGGTCTGCAGCGTCAGCGGGTCGAACGGCGTGTAGACCTCGAGGACGCCGGGTGCGCTCTTCGCCGCGGTGGCGTCCACGGCCTCGATCTCGCCGTGCGCGATCGTGCTGAGCAGGACGTAGCCGTAGACCATGCCCGAAAAAGCGTGGTCGGCGCCGTACTTGGCCTCGCCGGTGACCTTCAGCGGCGCGTCCAGCCGGGTGATCATCGGGAGCTCCCCTCGGTCAGTTCGAGCAGCGCTCGGATGATGGTCCGCTGCAGCAGCGTCACCTTGAACCCGTTCTCGGACAACGGTTGTGCGCCGTCGACGGCCGCGGCCGCGGCCGCTTCGAAGGCGGCCTCGGTCGCCGGGCCGCCCCGCAGGGCCGCTTCGACGGCCGGCAGCCGCCACGGCACCGTCCCGACGCCGCCGGCCGCGACGCGGGCGTCGGCGACGACCCCGTCCCGGACGTCCAGCGCGACGGCGGCGGAGCACAGCGCGAACTCGTAGGACTGCCGGTCGCGAACCTTCACGTAGGTGGAGTTCGCGGCCCAGTCCAGCCGCGGCACGACGACCTCGGTGATCAGTTCGCCGGGGCGCAGGTCGTTCTCCACGGCGGGGGTCTCGCCGGGCAGCTGGTAGAAGTCGCCGAGCGCGACCTCGCGGGTGCCGGTCGCGTCCGCCAGCCGCAGGCGGGCGTCGAGGGCGACCAGGGCGACGGCGACGTCGCTGGCGTGCGTCGCCACGCACGACTCGCTGGTGCCGAGGATCGCGTGCATCCGGTTCGCGCCGGTGATCGCGGAACAGCCGCTGCCCGGAACGCGCTTGTTGCACGGCATGGCGACGTCGCGGAAGTACGAGCAGCGCGTGCGCTGCAGCAGGTTCCCGCCGATGCTGGCCATGTTCCGCAGCTGCTGGGACGCGCTCAGCAGCAGGGCACGCGAAATCGCCGGGTAGACGCCGGGGTGGGCGGCGATGGCGCCCATCCGCTCGAGCGCGCCGAAGCGCAGCCCGTCGGTGGTGTCGATGCCGCGCAGCGGAACGTCGTTGATGTCCAGGACGTGGTCCGGCGTCAGGACGTCCAGCTTCATGAGGTCGACCAGGGTCGTCCCGCCGGCCAGGTACGTGCCGGGTGTGGCGACCGCCGCTTCGACGGTGGTGGGTGCGGTCAGCTCAAAGGGACGCATCGGCCCGCCTCGCCTGCTCGACGGCCTTGACGATGTTCGGGTAGGCCGCGCACCGGCAGAGGTTGCCGGACATGAACTCCCGCACGTCGTCGACGTCCTGCTCGACGGCGGCGACCGCCGACATGATCTGCCCGGCGGTGCAGAACCCGCACTGCAGGGCGTCCTGGTCGACGAACGCCTGCTGCACCGGGTGCAGGCCGTCCTCAGTGGACAGTCCTTCGACGGTGGTCACCGGCTGCTTGACGGTGGCGGCCAGGGTGAGGCACGACAGCACGGGCCGGCCGTCGACGTGCACGGTGCAGGCGCCGCACTGCCCGCGGTCGCAGCCCTTCTTCGGGCCGGTGACGGCGAGGCGCTCGCGCAGGGCGTCCAGGAGCGTGACGCCGGGATCGACGTCCAGGTGTTCGGTTTTGCCGTTGACTTGGAGTGAGATTTCCACTGGTCTCTTTCCGCGGAGCCGGGCGGACTGCCCGACGGTGTGGTGGGGCGGTGAAGGGCGGGAGCGGATACTCATCCGCTTCACTCGGTCGCGAGGCTAGCGGATTACAATCCGCTTGGCAATGAACCGCAGAGGCTGGAGCTGCTCCAGCACTCGGCTAGATTCAGCGGGACGGCACGACCACCGGGAGGAACGATGACGACCGGATCGGTCAGCCCGCGCCGCGCGGACACGCGGCGCAACCACGAGCGCATCCTCGCCGCCGCGGCGGCCTCGCTGGCCGACACGGGCGAGGTCTCGTTCAACGCGATCGCCAAGCAGGCCGAGGTCGGCGTCGGCACGGTCTACCGGCACTTCCCGACGCCGGAGTCGCTGATCCTGGCGGTCTACCGGCGCGAGGTCCGGCACATCGTGGAAGTCGTGCCGGTGCTGCTGGAGAAGCACGCCCCGGACCAAGCCTTCCGGGTCTGGGTGACCGACCACGTCGCCCACTACATGATGACGAAGAAGGGGCTGGCCGACGCGCTGCGGACCGCGACGGCGTTCCGGGGCGAGCTGCCGGGCGACGCCTACGAGGACATGCTCGGCGCGGTGTCGGCGATGCTCGGAGCCAACGTCGCGGCCGGCACGGTCCGGCCGGGCCTGACCCCGGTGCTGGTCATGCGCGGACTGGGCGGCCTCCTGTGGCTCGACCCGGAGGGTGACTGGAAGGGCGATGCGGCGGACCTCGCCGATCTGCTCTGGCACGGGATGGCCGCGCAGCCCGGCTAGGCTTCGCCGTCGAGGTGGACGGTCACGGTGACCCGCCCCTTCGCATCGCGGCGCGCGACCGCGTGCCCGGTGCGGCCGGTGTCGCCGAGTTCGAGGGTGAGCGGGGCACCGTCGCCGGTGAAGTTGCGCCACCACGACTTCGCGTCGGGCATCATCACGCCGATGGTGACGACGTCGCCGGCTTGCCGATAGCCGACCGGAGTGCGGAAGGTGCGCCCCGACCGCCGGCCCGTGTAGGTGATCTCGGTGAGGTGGCGGCGGACCATCGGTCCCCAGCGCGGCGACGTCCGGAGCGCGCCCACACAGGTGTTGAAGCGGTGGACGGCGTTCTTCGGGAAGGGGACTCGGTATCCCACAGCGGCCTCCTTCGGCGGGCTGCCGCCACGGTACCGGAAAACGGAGAAGGATGTTCCGGTTGCGGCCGCCGTGCCGAACGACCGAGCCGACGTGCGCCGAGCAGTCAATCGCGGACTCGTCCTAGTACCTCGCCAAGGAAGGGAGCACGACGAAGCGCAGCGCCTGGTCGAGATCGCCAGGGCGACACCCGGCGTGTAGCCCTGCTACGGGTGGTGTTGTCCGGCGCATGGGAACTGGGCGAGGTGTGTCGTGGAGTGTATGGTCGATTTCGCATCGACTGGGGAGGACATCATGATCGACGCAATTGTGCTGGAACCACTCGCCGACCGCATCGCCGCAGCCGCCGACCAGGGCATGTGGGACGTTCCGCTCGTGCTCCAGGCCGCGCCGGAGCGCACCGCGCTGGTCGCCGACCAGGGCATCTTCGAGTGGCCGGTCGTCGCAGGCGAACAGCGGGACGCCTGACCGAACGCGGCCGGGAGGACCTCGTCCGTGGGCTTGGAGAAGCCCAGGCTCAAGCCTTCTCATCCGGTGATCCGCACCGCCGCCGGTGACGTCGTCATCGGCAAGCTGGCTCGTAACTCCTATGTGGTGCGGGATGCGCCGCAGGCCTTTGTCGACTTGCTGTTGCTCCTCGACGGCACGCGCACAACAGCGCAACTGGCCGACGAGCTGCTGGCCGACGAAGAGCAGGTGCGCCGGCTCGTCGGGCAGCTGGCCGGGGCGGGGTTGTTGGACGACGGGGCCGCCGAGTCCGCGTTGAGCGCGGTCGAGCTGGAGCGGTATGACCGCCAGCTGCTCCAGTTCTCCGCGTACGAACGGGATTCGCTGCCGGGGTTCGCCTACCAGGAACGTCTGCGTGTCCAACGGGTGTGTCTGCTTGGCATGGGCGGCTGGGGATCGTGGCTGGCGCTGAACCTCGCACTGACCGGCTTCGGCACGTTGCGTCTCGTCGACGGTGACCGGGTCGAGCTGTCCAACCTCGGCCGGCAGGTGCTCTACGACACCTCCGCCGTTGGCGAGCTCAAGGTGACGGCGGCACGCGACGCACTGAGGCGGATCAACCCCCACGTCGCCGTCGAGGAAGTGCCGGAGTTCGTCGGTCCCGACCGCGCCCAAGTTGAACGACTGCTGCGGGACACGACCCTGATTTGCCTGTGCTGGACCAACGACGCGCATTTCGTCCCCGGCACGACCGGGGAGATGGTCCATGAAGTGGCGAGGCGGGCGCGCATCGCCGTGCTGGAGGTGGCGGGAGATCCCTTCGACGTCACCGTCGGTCCGCTCTATCCGAACGATGGCACCGGACCGTGCTTCCGATGTGTGCGGCCACAGCTCCAGTCATTGTGGTGGGGGCCGGGCACGACAACGTCGGAGCTGCGCAAGGCCCAGCTGAGCGTGACACCATTGCGGCGGACCGAGAACTGGCAGAGCGCGCCCTCCTTGTCCACGATGGCAGGGCTCGCGGTGAACGACCTCATGGCCTTCGCGACCGGATACGCTGAACCGACGCTGCTGGGGCGTCGGTTCAGCGTCGCACTACGCACCCTGGAGACGAGAACCGACGAGTTCACGGCCCGCGCGGACTGCTGCGCGACACACCCACTGTCGTGAGCGGCCGCAGCATCAGCGCGACGGGCACAAGGCAGCAATAGAACGTAACGTGTCGTGAAAGTACGACAGCGGCACAGCAAGGGCTGCTGCCGTACCAGTGTCCTGCGTCAGAAATGCGGCGCGACGATCCCGGACCGCCGCGGCCGCACCCGATCCCGGATCGAAGCTTCGCGGTCACCAGCCTCGAGTCCGCGCGACACGGTTACAACGCCCACCTTCCTTGCCGAGGCGCTAGCTGGACGTGGGGAAGTTGAAGGCGGCCTCGGAGTGCGGCCAGCGGGTGGTGACCACCTTCGCGCGGGTGTAGAAGCGGACGCCCGCGGGGCCGTGGATCGGGCTGTCGCCGATGAGGGAATCCTTCCAGCCGCCGAAGGAGTAGTACGACATCGGGACCGGGATCGGGACGTTGACGCCGATCATGCCGACCTTCACCTCGCGCTGGAACTTGCGCGCTGCTTCGCCGCTTGCGGTGAAGACGGCGGTGCCGTTGCCGTAGGGGTTGGCATTGATGACGGCGATCGCCTCGTCCAGCGTTCCGGCGCGGACGATCGCCAGCACCGGGCCGAAGATCTCCTCGCGGTAGGCGTCCATCTCGGGGGTGACGGCGTCGAGCAGGGACGGACCGACGAAGAAGCCTTCCTCGTGGCCTTCGACCTTCAGGTCGCGGCCGTCGACGACGACCTTCGCGCCTTGCTCCGCGCCGCGGGCGACGGAGTGGACCACGCGCTCGCGGGCGGCCTCGGTGACGACCGGGCCCATGTCGCTGGCCGGGTCGGTGCCGGGGCCGACCTTCACCTCGTGGGCCTTGCGTTCGAGGATCTCCACCAGCTTGTCGCCGGCCGAGCCGACGGCGACGCCGACGGAGATCGCCATGCACCGCTGGCCGGCCGAGCCGAACGCGGCGGCCGTGAGGTGGTCGGCGGCGTACTCGAGGTCGGCGTCGGGCAGCACGACGGCGTGGTTCTTCGCGCCGCCGAGGGCTTGGACGCGCTTGCCCGCCGCGGTGCCGCGTTCGTGGACGTACTTGGCGATGGGTGTCGAGCCGACGAAGGACACCGCCGCGATGCCGGGGTGGTCGAGGATCGCGTCGACCGCGGTCTTGTCGCCGTGCACCACGTTGAAGACGCCATCCGGCAACCCGGCTTCGGCGTACAGCCGCGCGACGAAGTTCGAGGCCGATGGGTCGCGTTCGCTCGGCTTGAGGACGAAGGTGTTTCCGGTGGCGATGGCGATCGGGTGCATCCACAGCGGCACCATGATCGGGAAGTTGAACGGGGTGATCCCGGCGACCACGCCCAGGGGCTGGCGGAAGTCGTGCACGTCGACGTCGCGGGAGACCTGGTCGGAGAAGCTGCCCTTGAGCGCGTCGGCGATGCCGCAGGCGTACTCGACGACCTCGCGGCCGCGGACGATCTCGCCCCGGGCGTCCTCGATCACCTTGCCGTGCTCGGCGGAGATGATGCGGGCGAGCTCGTCTTCGTGCCGCACCAGCAGCTCACGGAAGGCGAACATGACCTTGGTGCGCTGGGACAGCGAGGAATCGCCCCAGGACTCGAAGGCCTTGCCGGCGGCCGCGACCGCGATGTCCAGATCGGACGCTTCGGCGAGAAGAACCGACGCCTGCCGCTGCCCGGTGGCCGGGTCGTAGACCGGCGCCGTGCGGGTCGAGCCCGCCGGTGTCGCGGTGCCGTTGATCCAGTGTTCGATGGTGTGCACGGGGTTCCTCCGGGTAGTGGCGCCGGTGCGGTGGGGCGGGTTCACAGCAGGCCCACCGCGGTGTCGACGGCCTTGGCGACGTCGCCGTCGTGGGGGTAGAGCAGCGACCGGCCGACGACCAGGCCCTGCACGGTCGGCTGGGTCAGGGCCCGCTGCCAGGCGGCGAAGGCCGCGTCCGGGTCCTTCACCTCGCCGCCGAGCAGGACGGCCGGCAGGGTCGAGGACGCGAGGACACGTTCCATGTCGTCCACGACCGGGAGCTTGAGCCAGGTGTAGGCCGAGGAGCGGCCGAGTCCGGCGGCGATCGTAATCGACTTGATGACGGCGTCGGGGGAGAGGTCGTTCTGCACGCGCCCGTCGACCCACCTCGACAGGAACGGCTCGACCAGCGCCATCAGCTTGCGGTCGGCCAGCTCGTTGACCGCCTTCGCGGTGTTCTCCAGGACGCTGGGCGTGGCCGGGTCCTCCAGGCAGATCCGGGTCAGGGTCTTGCCGCCGTCGAAGCGCATCCGCTCGATCGCTTCGGCGTCGTAGCAGGCGAAGCGATCGTCGATCTCGAAGCTCGACCCGGCCAGCCCGGTGCGGTTCATCGACCCGATCACCGTCTTGCCGTCGAGCACGCCGAGCAGCAGCAGGTCGTCGATGACGTCCGCGGTCGCCAGGACGCCGGTGACGCCCGGGCGTTCCAGCGCCAGGCACAGCCGCTCCAGCAGTTCGCCGCGATCGGCCATCGCCGACGGGTTGCCGCCCACCGCGTTCGCCCCGCGGGCGGGGTGATCCGCCGCGATGATCATGGTGCGGCCCCGGTCGTTGAAGGGCGACCCCGCGCGGATGCGGTTCGCGGCCGCCTCGGCGATCGCTCCCGGGTCGTGCACGCGCCGGGCGACGATGCGCCGCACCACGTCGGTCACAGGTCCGCTCCCCGCTGTTCCCCGGACACGCCCTTCGTGTCCCTGTCGCCGACGATTCCAGCGCCGGAGGACTTTGTCAAGACATATGGACAACACGTCATCCCAACAGGTGGCGCGGAGGCGGTAGGCTTCGCGGATGAGCAAGCCGGACGTGATCTTCCCGGCCTGGGACGCGGGGCGTGAGATCGTCCTGGACCCGGGCAGCCCCGAGCCGCTGTACTTCCAGGTGTCCCGGCAGCTGCACGCGGCGATCGAGGACGGCAGGCTGCCGGCGGGGGCGCGGCTGGGCAACGAGGTCGACCTCGCCGCGAAGCTGCGCCTGTCGCGGCCGACGATCCGCCAGGCGATCCAGACGCTGGTCAACCAGGGCCTGCTCGTGCGGCGGCGCGGGGTCGGCACGCAGGTCGTCCGCACGAAGGTCGCCCGGCCGCTGCGGCTGAGCAGCCTGTTCGACGACCTCACCGGGCTGGGCGGCAAGCCGGAGTCGGCGGTGCTGGTCAACCGGGTCGAGGAGGCCGGCGCCGAGGTGGCCGAGCTGCTCGAAGCGCCCGGGCTGACGCACGTGCGGCGGCTGAAGCGGCTCCGCTCGACCGATGGCGAGCCGCTCGCCCTGATGAACAACTACCTGCCCGACGGCGTTCTCGATGCCGACGACGACGAGCTGCGCGAGCGCGGGCTCTACCAGCTCCTGCGGTCGGCGGGGGTGCGGCTGCACGCGGCCGAGCAGAACATCGGTGCCCGGCTCGCGACCGAAGAGGACGCGGAACTGCTGCGGGAGGAGCCGGGGGCGGCGTTGCTCACGATGCAGCGCACGACCTACGACGACTCCGGCCGGGTGGTCGAGTACGGGTGGCACGTGTACCGGGCGTCCCGGTACACCTTCAACCTCTCGCTGACCAACGGACCTCAGTAAAGACGTCAGCCGTGCCCGCGGCGACCCCGGTTCCTTCCCGGACTCCCGCTTTCGTCGTGAGCTTGCCGTCGACGGCGACGCCGTGCGCCTTCCCGGGCGTGGCCGCGGGCCGGTCCGCCGGGGCACCGGCCGCGACGGCGAGCGCGAGGAGCCCCGCCGCCGCGAGCCGGGCGATCAGCGGCGGCGCCACCGCAGCACCTTCCGGACCGCCGAACAGGCCAGGCCCGCCGCCAGCACCCAAGGACCGGCGATGATGAGCGGGTCCGCCAGGTGGTGCTTGACGTCCGCGCGGTTCTTCCCCGCCCGCGACGAGAAACCGTGCCGGGTGAACTCGCTCAGCACGCCGGTTTCGGTGATCGGGTTGTCCGGGCGGAGCGTGGCGAACGAGCGCAGGTGGCTCTCCCAGGCGTCCACGCGGTCGGCGGCCAGCAGGAGCAGCCAGTGCGCGGCCCGCCCTTCGCTGTACTTCCGGTAGGAAAACCGGCGCAGGGCACCGGAAAGTCCCTTCGGGGGACAGGACGTCCCGAAGACCGGGGTCAGGAACTCGTGCTCGATCGAGCGCTCCCGCGGCCATTTTTCCGGCTGCCGCTCGGGAAACTCCCAGTGGGCGCCGGTCTTGTCCTCCTGCCACCGCAGCTTCGGCACCGACGGCCGGTCCTTCGGGTCCAGGTCCGCACCCCAGCCCGGGATCCGCGCGCGCAGGCTGTCGCTCGACTCGGCGATCGGCGGCCGCTCCGACGTGTAGGTCATGGTCGTTCCTTCCTCAGCCGGCGTCCGGGACGATGAGCGGCTTGATGCAGCCGTCCAGCTTGGCGGAAAAGATGTGGTAGCCCTCGGCGATGTGCTCGAGCGGGATCCGGTGGGTGACGATGTCGCTCGGCTTGAGGTAGCCGTTGCGGATGTGCTCGAACAACCGCGGCCACTGCCGCTTCACCGGGCACTGGTTCATCCGCAGCGTGAGGCCCTTGTTCATCGCGTCGCCGAACTTGACGGCGCTGAACATCGGGCCGTAGGCGCCCATCACCGAGATCGTGCCGCCCTTGCGGACGCCGTCGATGCACCAGTTGAGCGCCACCGGGGAGCCGCCCTGCAGCTTCAGCTTGGCCGAGGTGACGTGCTGGGTGAGGTTGCCGTCGGCCTCCGCGCCCACCGCGTCGATGGCGACGTCGGCGCCGAGGTGGTCGGTGAGCTTCTTGAGGTGCACGACGATGTCGTCGTATTCGGTGAAGTTGTAGGTCTCGGCGTGGGCGAAGGTGCGCGCCTTCTCCAGCCGGTTTTCCAAGTGGTCGATGACGATCACCCGGCCCGCGCCCATCAGCCACGCCGACTTCGCCGCGAACAGGCCCACCGGCCCGGCCCCGAACACCACCACGACGTCGCCCTCGGCGATTTCGCCGAGCTGGGCGCCGAAGTAGCCGGTGGAAAGTGCGTCGGTGAGCAGGACGGCGTCTTCGTCGTCCAGCCAGTCCGGGATCACCGTGGGCCCCACGTCGGCGAACGGCACCCGGACGAACTCGGCCTGCCCGCCGTCGTACCCGCCGCAGGTATGGGAGTAGCCGTAGATGCCGCCGACGGCGGTGGCGTTCGGGTTGACGTTGTGGCAGTTGGAATACAACCCCCGCGCGCAGAACCAGCACGTCCCGCAGAAGACGTTGAACGGCACCATGACGCGGTCGCCGCGCCGCAGGTTCCGCACGCCGGAGCCGACTTCCTCGACCACGCCGATGAACTCGTGGCCGAAGGTCATGCCGACCCGCGTGTCCGGCATCATCCCGTGGTACAGGTGCAGGTCCGAACCGCAGATCGCGGCCAGCTTCACCCGGACGATCGCATCACCGGGATGCTCGATCGCCGGGACGTCCTTTTCTTCGACGCGGACCTTGTACGGCCCGCGGTACACCATCGCACGCACAGCGCCTCCTTCCGACGGGTCGTCGGCGCATACCCGGGTCCGGTGGGGCTAACCGCGGCCTACGACGCGGCGGTCCGGCGCAGCGCCAGGACGACCGTGTCGTCGGCGTGCAGCACCACGTCGTGCATCCGGGTCACCAGCTCGCGCGGCAGGCCCGCCGTCGGCCGGCTCCGGTGGGCTTCGGCCAGCTTCAACAGCCGGGCCTGGCCTTCGTCGACGTCCTTGCGGCTCTCGACCAGGCCGTCCGTGTAGAGCAGCACCGTGTCGCCCTCGGCCAGGACCACGTCGACCAGCTCGCGGCTGCCCGGGTCGGGGAAGCCGACCCCGCGGCCCGGCACCGGCGCCGGCAGCAGCCGCGCCGGCTCGGCCGCCGTGACCAGCACCGGCTCCGGGTGACCGCCGTTCGCGAACCGGGTGCGGCCCGTCGCCGGGTCCATCCGGGCCAGCAGGACCGTGGCCATCAGGCCCGGTTCGATCGCCGCCAGGGTGTGGGACGCGTGCGCGATCAGGTCGCGGAACGGGTGGCCCTCCAAGGCGAGCGTGCGGATGGCGTGCGTGACCGTCAGGGCGTGCCGGGTCGAGGTGACGCCGTGGCCGACCGCGTCGACCAGGGTCACGTGGACGTGGCCGTCGGGCAGGACGAACCAGTCGTACAGGTCGCCACCGGTCGGGGAGTCCTGGTCGGTCGGCGAATAGTGGACGGCCAGCTCCAGGCCCGGCACCACCGGCGGCCGCGGGCGCAGCGCGTCCTCCAGCTCGCGGAAGATGGCCGCGTGCGCCCGGCGGAGCTGCTCGTCGCGCTGTTCGAGCTCGACGTACATCGCCAGCACGCCGCTGTTGGTCTCCGCGATCTCGTGCTTGAGGTCCCGTTGTTCGTGCGCGAGGGTGTCGGCGCGGGCCACCAGCGCCAGCATCTCTTCGCGCGTCGCCCGGTCGTCGTCGGGGTCGGCCGGGGCCGCCGGCCCGCCGCCGGTGAGGTGCCAGGTCAGCGTCCGGCCGTCGCCGCGCTCGGGCAGCAGCGGCAGGGCGTCGCGGCTGCCCTGGCTGACCGCGTGGTCGAGCTGCACGGTGACGGCGAGCCGCCGGTCTGAAGCCGCCGTGGCCACGTCCACCGTTTCGCCCGCGGTGAGGGCGGGCTCGGCGAGCAGGGTGACGGCGAGGACCAGCCGCCCGCGGTCGTCGGCGGGCACGCCGGCCTCGGTGCAGGCCGTGCGGAGGCGCCGCCGGATCCGGGCCAGGTCGGGGCGCATCAGGCGGACCGGTCCGCGCTGAGGGCGAGCATCGCCGCGTCGTCGCGGGCGTTCCGGTGCCGGTGGGCGAGGTCCGCGGCGAGCAGCAGCAGGTCCGGGGCCCGGCCGGGGACGCGCCAGCCGGTGCCGACGCCGTCGGTGTGCAGGACGACGACGTCCTCGTCGGTCAGCGTCAGGTGCCGGACCGGTGCCGAGGGCAGGGTGAACCCGACGATGCCGGGGGTGCTGAGCAGCAGCCGGGACGGCCCGTCGCCGAGGCTCGCGCCGCTGACGTTGCCGACGCCGCAGAACTCGAGCCGCCGCGGCGCGATCCGCACGAGCGCGACCGCCGCGCCGCGGGTCGTGCGCAGCGCGCGGTGCATGTTGGTCAGCTGGTGCGACAGCGGGCGGTCCGGGTTTTCGGTGAACACGCGCAGCGCGGCGTCCGCGGCTTCGGCGGCGTCGGGGCCGTGGCCGAGCCCGTCGGCGACGACGGCGGTCCGGCTGCCGGTGACGTCGGCCAGCGCGACGGCGTCACCGCAGTACTCCTCGCCGTCGCGCGGCAGGCGGAAGTGCCCGATCGCGCGGCGGGGCGGTGGCACCGCGGGGTCGAGCAGGCGCGCGGCGGCGAGGGTCCCGGCCGTGGGCGAGGACGTGATCCGGAACTCGGCCGCCATCCGCTTCACCGCGCCGAGGCCGGTGCCCATCGTGGCGGTGGTCGTGTTGCCGTCGAGCAGCCAGTGGTCGAGGTCGGTCATGCCGGGGCCGTCGTCGGCGGCCAGCACGTCGACGCCGCGGCCGACGAGCGAGCGCTGCACGAATACCGAGCCGCCCCGGGTGTGCTTGTCGATGTTGCCCGCGAGCTCGGCCGCCACCACCGCGGCGCGGTCGGCGAGCACGCCCGCGAAGCCGGCTTCGTGCGCGGCTTCGCGGGCGACGCGGGCGGCGGCGTACCCGGCGCTCGGGTGGTCGACGCGGATCTGGCGCGTCAGGCCGGCGATGGTCGCGGTCATGGCTTCCAGCGCACGACGGTGACGGTGGTGCCCCGGCCGGGCGCGGTGTCGAGGTCGAACTCGTCGACCAGCCGCCGGGTGCCGCCGAGGCCGTGCCCGAGCCCCGCGCCGGTGCTGAAGCCGTCGGTCATCGCCTGGTCGACGTCGGCGATCCCGGGCCCCTCGTCGCGTACCCGGAGCCGGAGCCCGAGCCGCCCGCCCGGGTCCCGCACGGCCTCGACGGTCATGGTGCCGCCCCCGCCGTGGATGTAGGCGTTGCGGACCAGCTCGCTGGCCGCGGTCACGATCTTCGTCTGGTCGACGATGGTGAACCCGGCGGCGACCGCGGCCGCCCGCACGGCGTGCCGGGCCGCGAGGAGGTCCTCCTCCACCCGGACCGGGTGCTCGCCGGAGGGGACGGTCCGTTCGTCAGAAAGCATGGGGCGCTTCTCCGGCGGGACGGCGCCAGCCCAGCAGCTCCATCGCCTGTTCCGCGTTGAGGGCGGTCTGCACGCCGGTCAGCTGCAGCCCGAGCTCGGTCAGCGTCAGCGCGACGGCCGGGCGCATCCCCGCCACGATCATCCGCGTGCCGAGCAGCCGCCCGGTGCCGGCCAGCTGCATGAGCACCCGGGCGATGAACGAGTCGATGATCTCCAGCCGGGAGATGTCGACGATGACGCCGCGGATGCTCTCGTTCGCGATTCGCGTGGTCAGCTCGTCGGTGAACGCGAGCGCGGTCTTGTCGTCCAGGTCGCTCAGCAGGCCGCCGAGCAGGATGTCGCCGAGCCGCAGGATCGGCACGCCGGTGTTCACCCGGTCACCGCACCCGGGCGGCCGTTGTCGCCGAGCAACTGCATCGCGGTCGCCAGCGCGTCGGCCAGCGAGCCGCGGGTGACGATGTGCGAGAGGTCGATGCCCAGCTGGGTGATGGTCTGGGCGATCGACGGCCGGATGCCGCTGATCACGCACTCCGCGCCCATCAGCCGGACCGCGCTGACGGTCTGCAGCAGGTGCTGCGCCACCGCGGTGTCGACGGTCGGGACGCCGGTGATGTCGATGATCGCCACCCGGGCTTCGTTGGCCTGGATCGACTCCAGGAGGTTGTTCATCACGACCTGGGTCCGGGCGCTGTCGAGCGTGCCGATCAGCGGCACCGCGAGGACGTGACGCCACAGCCGCACGACGGGCGTGGACAGCTCGAGCATCTGGCTGTGCTGCTCGCGGATGATCCGCTCGCGACCGGCGGAGTAGACCTCGAACGTCAGCACACCCGCGCTGTCGAGCAGTTCGTTCACCAGCAGCGCGGCCCGGTAGCGCAGCGCGGAATCGTCGGTGTGCCGCTCGATCGCGCTCAGCATCGTGCGCTTGAGCGCGAGGATCGCCATGGCGGTGGCCGACGGCTGGGCGCCCGCGCGGGCCCGGCGCTCCGACAGCGACGTCAGCGCGTCCCGCACCGCGGGATCCTGGTCGACGATCCGGGACACCGGGAGCGTGCCGCCCAGCGCGGCCCGGAGGGCCTCCAGCAGTTCGACGGCCTCGCGCCGCAGCTCCTGCCCGCTTCGGTCGCCTTCGCGCGGCTCCTGCCCCGCCCAGTCGCGGGCCAGCGTGGCCCGGTCTTCTTCCAGCATGCGCGCCAAGACCGTGCGGACCTGGCTGTCGTCCGTGCCCAGCACCGACTTCTCCTTCGGTGTTCGGGGCGCGCTCTGCTGTACGCCGGCCTGATTATTGCCATATAACAACAGTTGTATCAGGAATGCAAATCCGGGGGGTCCCCGGCCGCCTCCGCCAGGGCCCGGTACTCCTGCAGCCCGGCGGCCAGCGCGGTCCGGCCGGCCGGGCTCATCTTCGCCACCAGCGCCTCGACCCGGTCCCGCCGCCGCGCCCGCAGGTCCTGCAGGTAGGCGCGCCCGCGGTCGGACAGCCGCAGCGTCAGCTCCCGCCGGCTGCGCGCGCTGGGCAGGCGTTCGAGGAACCCGACCGCCTCCAGCCGGTCGCAGAGCCTGCTGACCAGCGGCGGCGTCGAGCCCAGCTGCTCGGCCAGCTGCCGCAGGTTGACCCCGTCGTGGCGATCCAGCGCGACGACCGCGCGCAGCTGCGAAACCGACAGCGGACGCGGCGACACGTCCCGCTCGCCCTCGACCACCGCCTCCAGGAGGCGGGCGAGTTCCGACACGGCAGCCGTCCCGTCCGGGCCGGGCTGCTCGCGGGATCGATCCACGGCGTCCACTCTGGCATCCCTATGCTGAACCGGCAGCACAGCTCACGCGACTCGCCGTGGATCGGCGCGCCGGAGCGGCGCAGACTCGACAGAACCGACCCGGCGCCGGCGCGGGCGGGCCCGTGAGCAGGAGGCAGGCGTTGGACAGATCCCTGGCGGTGGAACGTCTCCTCCGTGACGTACCGCCGCACGACCTGCCCCGTGCCCTGCGCTCGGGTCTCGGCGAGCACTTCGGCACGCTGGCGGTCGAGCTGCTGATGGCCGACTACGCACTGACGGAACTCTGCCAGGTGGGCGAGCAGCCCTACACGGCGGAGCCGATTCCGGTCGAGGGCACGACCCCGGGGGCGGCGTTCCTCGCCCAGACGGCGACGTTCACCCACGACGGCGACCAGGTCACCGGCTTCCTGCCGGTCAGCGTCCGCGGCGACCGGCTCGGCGTCCTGGCCGTCACCCTGCCCGGCGAACCCGAACCGCCGGTGTGGGCCGAGCTCCAGCGGTTCGCCGAAGCGGTGGCCCACGAACTGTTCGTCGCCGACCGGGACACCGACCTCTACATCCAGGCGCGGCGGTCTTCGCGGCTGACGCTGGCCGCGGAAATGCAGTGGCAGCTGCTGCCCGGGCGGGCCTGCACCCGCGCCGAATTCGCGCTCGGCGGCCAGCTGGAGCCCGCCTACGCCATCTACGGGGACTGCTTCGACTGGTCGGCGTCCGCCCGGAAGCTCGCCGTCACGCTGATCAACGGCATGGGGGAGGGCAGCGAAGCGGCGCTGCTGACGAATCTCGCGGTGAACGCGCTGCGCAACGCCCGGCGCGCCGGGATCCCGCTCGACGCGCAGGCCGAACTCGCCGACCAGGCGCTCTACGCGCACTATCGCGGCGCCGAGCACGTGGCCGCGCTGCTGCTGGAGTTCGACCTCGGCACCGGTGCGGTCGCCGTGGTCGACGCCGGCTCGCCCCGGCTCTGGCGGCTGCGGGACGGGAAGGCCGAGCGGATCCTGTTCGACGAACAGCTCCCGCTCGGCACCTTCGACGGCACGATCTACACGGTGGAGGGCTTCCAGGCGGCCGACGGCGACCGGTTCGTCTTCGTCAGCGACGGCGTCTACAACGCGCTCGGCCCGCACGGCGAGCGCTACGGGGATCGCGAGCTCGCCGAAGCGGTGACGGCGACGGCGGAACTGCCGGCGGCCCACGTGCCGGGGGCGGTGCTGCGGGAGCTGTCCACCCGCCGCCACGGCAGCCAGGCCGAGGACGACGCGATGGTGGTGTGCCTCGACTGGTTCGGCTCGACGCCGTTGTCCGGCACCGGGATCGGGCCCGCGGTGACGGTACGGCGCACCGACGCGGACCGGTAGCGGCAGCTCGGGTCAGGCGGCCACCGAGGGCTGCCGCTCGCGGGGGACCGTCCGGCCCGCGGTGGTGACGGCGGCGAGCACTTCGTCCGCGTCGAGGGCCGGGTCCCACAGCGCGCAGCCGACGACGTGGGCCAGCTTGCGCCGCCGGTGCTGCGGGGTGTCGGTGAGGGCGACCTCGGTAGGGCGGCCCTTCTTGACCGCGTGGACCGCCCGGGTCACGAGGATCGCCTCCTGGCGGGTGGTGCCGAGTTCCGCGGCCGCGGCGAAGATGCGCTCCGCCGCGGCGCGCGCCTGGTCGTTCATCGGGCCGCCCGTCAGGCCTGGATTTCCCTGCGGTCGGACCGGTCGCCGCCGATCTCGATGCGCCGCGGCTTGGCCTTCTCGGCGACCGGGATGCGCAGCGTCAGCACGCCGGCCTCGTAGTCGGCGGCAATGTGGTCGGTGTCGAGGCCGTCGCCGAGGAACAGCTGGCGGGAGAAGACGCCCAGCGGCCGTTCGGAGACGTGCATCTCGACGTCGTCCCCGCCGGGGAGCGGGCGGCGCTCGGCCTTGACCGTCAGCACGTTGCGCTCGATGTCGAGGTCGATGGCGTCCGGGGCGACGCCGGGCAGATCGAAGCAGACCACGAACTCGTCGCCGGCGCGGTAGGCGTCCATCGGCATCGCGGCCGGCTTCGACCAGGTTCCGGCGGTGCCGAGGACCTGCTGGGTGAGGCGGTCCAGCTCACGGAACGGGTCGGTGCGCATCAACATCGTGTCCTCCTTCTGGCTTCGACGGTGGGTGTCAACACGCACTACTGTTCTAACATGTCATCCAAACGATGACAAGTCCTAAGTCATCATCAAGATGACAGAATGATCCGCGTGGCGCTGGGAACACGGGAGGGAGATCCCTTCCCGCATCCGAGGAGCCACCGTGTCCGAGCAGCCCGCTCAGCAGCAGACCCCGCCCGGGACGACCGCCGCGATGACGCCGCGGCCCGACCACGGCGAACACTCCTACCGCGGCTCCGGCAAGCTGACCGGCAAGGCGGCGCTCATCACCGGGGCGGACAGCGGCATCGGCCGCGCGGTCGCGATCGCGTACGCGCGCGAAGGTGCCGACGTGCTGATCTCCTACCTCGACGAGCACGAAGACGCCGAAGAGACGCGGCGCTGGGTCGAAGAGGCCGGGCGCAAGGCCGTCGTCGTGCCCGGTGACGTCGCCGACCCGGCACACTGCCGGGCCCTGGTCGCCCGCGCGGTGGAGGAGTTCGGCCGGCTCGACGTCCTGGTGAACAACGCCGCCTTCCAGATGAGCCACGAAACCCTGGAAGAGATCCCGGACGAGGAGTGGGACCGCACCCTCGCCATCAACCTGAGCGCGTTCTTCCACCTCGCCAAGGCGGCGGTGCCGCACATGAAGCCGGGGGCGTCGATCATCGGCAGCTCTTCGGTGAACTCCGACAACCCGACCCCGCAGCTGCTGCCCTACGACGTGACGAAGGCGGGCATCGCCAACATGACCGCGGCCCTGGCGCAGCTGCTCGGGCCGAGGGGGATCCGGGCCAACAGCGTCGCGCCGGGGCCGATCTGGACGCCGCTGATCCCGGCCACCATGCCGGAGGAGCAGGTGAAGTCCTTCGGCGAGCAGGTGCCGCTGGGCCGCGCCGGCCAGCCGGCCGAGCTGGCGCCGGTGTACGTGCTGCTGGCCTCCGACGACGGCAGTTACGTGTCCGGGGCCCGCGTCGCGGTGACGGGTGGCGTGCCGATCCTCTGAGTTCCGGACGGGCCGGAAAGCCGCCGGAGCCCCCCGGCCCCGGCGGCTTTCCGGTGCTCAGCGCGGCCGGAGGTGACCGGCGGGCCCGGGGTCAGCGGCCGCGGGGGTCGTCACTTTCGCCCTGCTCGTCGGGCTGGGTGGCGGCGGCGACGACCTCCGCCGGCGACGCCTTGTCACCGGGGTGACCCCGGGTCACGTGGCCTTCCGCGCGCATCCGCTCGACCATGTGCGGGTAGTGCAGCTCGAACGCCGGGCGCTCGGACCGGATGCGGGGCAGCGCGAGGAAGTTGTGCCGGGGTGGCGGGCTGGTCGTCGCCCACTCGAGCGAGTTGCCGTAGCCCCACGGGTCGTCGACCGCGATCGGTTCCCCGTAGCGGTAGCTCTTGAAGACGTTCCAGATGAACGGCAGCACCGAAAGGCCCAGCACGAACGCGCCGATCGTGGACACCATGTGCATCCAGGTGAAGCCGTCGCTGGAGAGGTAGTCGGCGTAGCGACGCGGCATGCCCGCGTCGCCGAGCCAGTGCTGGATGAGGAACGTCGTGTGGAAGCCGATGAAGGTCGTCCAGAAGTGCCACTTCGCCAGCCTCTCGTCGAGCATCCGGCCGGTGATCTTGGGGAACCAGAAGTAGATGCCGGCGAAGGTCGCGAAGACGATCGTGCCGAAGAGCACGTAGTGGAAGTGGGCGACGACGAAGTAGCTGTCGTGGATGTGGAAGTCCAGCGGCGGGGACGCGAGGATGACCCCGGTCAGGCCGCCGAGCAGGAAGGTCACCATGAAGCCGACCGACCACAGCATCGGCGACTCGAACGTGATCGCGCCCTTCCACATCGTGCCGATCCAGTTGAAGAACTTGATCCCGGTGGGTACCGCGATGAGGAACGTCATGATCGAGAAGAACGGCAGCAGCACGGCGCCGGTGGCGAACATGTGGTGCGCCCAGACCACCGCCGACAGCCCGGTGATGCCGATGGTCGCGAACACCATGAGCTTGTAGCCGAACAGCGGTTTCCGGCTGAACACCGGGATGATCTCGGTGACGATCCCGAAGTAGGGCAACGCGACCACGTACACCTCGGGATGGCCGAAGAACCAGAAGAGGTGCTGCCACAGGACCGCGCCGCCGTTCTCCGGGTCGAACACGTGCGCGCCGAGGTGCCGGTCGGCCAGGAGCGCGAACAGCGCCGCGGTGAGGATGGGGAACGCGAGCAGGATGAGGATCGAGGTGAACAGGATGTTCCAGGTGAAGATCGGCATCCGCCACATGAGCATCCCGGGACAGCGCAGGCACACCACGGTCGTGATCATGTTGACCGCGCCGAGGATGGTGCCGAGACCGGTGACGATCAGCCCGGTGATCCACAGGTCCCCGCCGACGCCGGGGGAGTGGATGGCGCTGGACAGCGGCGTGTAGGCGGTCCAGCCGAAGTCGGGCGGGCCGCCGGGCGTGGCGTAGGCGGAGAGCACGATCGTGCCGCCGAACAGGTACAGCCAGTAGGAGAACGCGTTGAGCCGCGGGAACGCCACGTCCGGCGAGCCGATCTGCAGCGGCAGGACGAAGTTGGCGAACCCGAACAGGTTCGGCGTGGCGTAGAGCAGCAGCATGATCGTGCCGTGCATGGTGAAGAGCTGGTTGTACTGCTCCGGCGACAGGAACTGCAGCCCGGGCCGGGCCAGCTCGCCGCGCATCAGCAGGGCGGTCAGGCCGCCGATCAGGAAGAACCCGAACGACGTCGTCAGGTACAGCACGCCGATCGTCTTGTGATCGGTGGTGCGGATGGTCTTGAGGAGGGTCGCGCCCTTGGCACCCCGCCACACCGGCCGGTGGGGGATCGGAGCCGGGCGCGTCACCGTGTCGGTCATCGGACTCCCACCTGCTGCGGCCGGGGAACGTGCTGTTCACGCGCGCGTACCCCGGTCCGGGCGGAGATACACACGGGAGCGGTACCTGTTTTCGGGGCCGGCCGTCCCCTTCGGTGCACGCCGGGTAGCCGGATCGCCGACCGCCGCGATCCGGCTACCCGCGTGCCGGGGTTACGCCTCCTGGTCCTTCGTGCGCAGCAGAACGGTCAGCGACCGGCCGGCGACGACCAGCTCGCCGTGGCCCGGGATCGTGCGCGGGGTCGCGAGCTGGTCGCCCGCCACGCCGCCGACCAGGACGCCGCCCACGGACCGGTGGAACACCTCGCCCGTGGCCGAGTCCAGCACGATCGCCCACTCCTCGCCGTACTCGCCGTCCGGGACCGTCATCGTGATGTCGTCGTCGTGGGCGTTGAAGCAGAGCAGGAACGAGTCGTCCACCACGCGCTCTCCGCGGGCGTCGAGGTCGGGGATCGCCGTTCCGTTGAGGAAGACCATGATGCTGCGGCCGAAGCCCGCCTCCCAGTCCTGGTCGGTCATCTCCTCGCCCGCCGGGGTGAACCAGGCGATGTCGCGCAGCTCGTCGCCGCGGCGGATCGGGCGGCCGGCGAAGAAGCGGCGGCGGCGGAACACCGGGTGCTGGTGGCGCAGATCCACCACCGCCGAGGTGAACTCGAACAACTCCCGGTTGCGCTCCAGCAGTGACCAGTCCACCCAGGACAGCTCGTTGTCCTGGCAGTAGGCGTTGTTGTTGCCCTGCTGGGTGCGGCCGAACTCGTCGCCGTGCAGGAGCATCGGCACGCCCTGCGACAGCAGCAGGGTGGCGATCAGGTTCCGGCGCTGGCGGGCGCGCAGGTCGAGGACCTTCTCGTCCTCGGTCGGGCCTTCCGCGCCGCAGTTCCACGACCGGTTGTCGTCGGCGCCGTCGCGGCCGTCTTCGCCGTTGGCCTCGTTGTGCTTTTCGTTGTAGGACACCAGGTCGTTCAGCGTGAAGCCGTCGTGCGCGGTGACGAAGTTGATCGACGCGAACGGGCGGCGGCCGTCGTTCTGGTAGAGGTCCGACGAGCCGGTGATCCGGGAGGCGAACTCGCCCAGCGTCGCCGGCTCGCCGCGCCAGAAGTCGCGGACGGTGTCCCGGTAGGCGCCGTTCCACTCGGTCCACAGCGGCGGGAAGTTGCCGACCTGGTAGCCACCCGGACCGACGTCCCACGGCTCGGCGATCAGCTTCACCTGGCTCACCACGGGGTCCTGCTGCACCAGGTCGAAGAACGTGGCCAGCCGGTCGACGTCGTAGAACTCGCGGGCGAGGGTGGCGGCGAGGTCGAACCGGAAGCCGTCGACGTGCATCTCCGTCACCCAGTAGCGCAGCGAGTCCATGATCAGCTGCAGGGTGTGCGGCTGGCGCACGTTGAGCGAGTTCCCGGTGCCGGTGTAGTCCATGTAGTACTGCGGGTCGTTCTCGACCAGCCGGTAGTAGGCCTGGTTGTCGATACCGCGCATGGACAGCGTGGGCCCGAGGTGGTTGCCCTCGGCCGTGTGGTTGTAGACGACGTCGAGGATGACCTCGATGCCCGCCTCGTGCAGCGTCCGCACCATCGCCTTGAATTCGTGCACTTCACTGCCCGGGGTTTCGGGCATGATCGAGGCGGCGTACCCGTTGTGCGGCGCCAGGTAGGCGATGGTGTTGTAGCCCCAGTAGTTGGCGAGGCCGCGCTCGGTGAGGGCGTGGTCGTGCAGGAACTGGTGGACCGGCATCAGCTCGACGGCCGTGACGCCGAGGGTCTTGAGGTACTCGATCATCACCGGGTGCGCCAGCCCGGAGTACGTCCCCCGCAGCTCCTCCGGGATGTCCGGGTGGAGCTTCGTCAGCCCGCGGACGTGGGCCTCGTAGACGACGCTCTCGTTGTACGGGACCTTCGGCGGCCGGTCGTTGGCCCAGTCGAAGTACGGGTTGACGACGACCGCGCGGACGGTGTGCGCCGCCGAGTCGTCGTCGTTGCGCTCCTCGGGCCGGCCGAAGCGGTAGCCGAACACGGACTCGTCCCAGTCCACCCGGCCGGTGACGGCCTTGGCGTACGGGTCGAGCAGCAGCTTGGCGGGGTTGCACCGCAGCCCGGCGGCGGGGTCGTGCGGACCGTGGACCCGGAAGCCGTATTCCTGGCCGGGACCGACGCCGGTCACGTAGCCGTGGTGGACGAAGCCATCGACCTCCGGCAGCCGGATCCGGGTCTCGGTTCCGTCCGGGGCGAACAGGCACAGGTCGACGCGGTCGGCGACCTCGGAGAAGAGCGCGAAATTGGTGCCGACGCCGTCGTAATCGGCCCCGAGCGGGTAGGGGGAACCGGGCCAAGGCTGCACTGGGCCTCCACAGGTGCGAGTGATCTCCGGCAGGAATACCCAGCCGGAGAGCCCCGGACACCGTGACGTCGCCCTCCTCACCCGGACGCACCACCCCGGCGCAGGACCGCTGTCTGTTCAACGGTCCGCGCCGATCCGACGGTGGGTCAGGTCAGCTTGTTCTTGACTTCCTTGGCCTTGCCCTTGGCCGTGCCCTTGGCGTCCTGCAAGGGCGCGTAGGTGCCGAAGAGCGCCGGGTCGGGCTTCGGTGCGGTGCCCGGCCCGCCGAGCGGTTCGGGGTCCATGAGGTATTCGATGCCGGCGTCGGTGGTCCAGCTGGCGCCCTTGGCTCCGTCGGGGCCGTCGGACAGGTGCCAGATCGTGTGGTTGTGCGTCTGGTCCTCTTCGTCGAGCAAGGCGTCGGGGACGATGTCGCCTTCGAGCCCGTCGGCCTTGAGCTCTTCGATGGCGGCCAGCCACTGCTTCTGGTGGACGGTGTCGCGGGCGAGGTTGAACTGGAGCATCGCCTTGACGCCGGGGTCATCGGTCATGTTGTAGAGCCGGGCGGTCTGCAGCCGGCCCTGGGCTTCGGCGGCTGCGTTGGCGCGGAAGTCGGCGAGGAGGTTGCCGGAGGCGATGATGTACCGGCCGTTCCAGGGGTAGCCGTTGCTGTCGGCGGGGAGGGCTCCGCCGCCGGCGACGATGGCCTGCTGGACGTCCATGCCGCCGAGGGTGGCGGCCATCACCGGGTCCTTCACCGCTTCGGCGGTGGCGGTGGCCGGAGCGCCTTCGAGCAACCGGGCGACCATGGTGGCGAGCATTTCGACGTGGCCGATTTCTTCGGTCGCGGTGTCCATGATCAGGTCTTTGTACTTGCCTTCGATGCGGCAGTTCCAGCCCTGGAACAGGTACTGCATCGTCACGGTCATCTCACCGAACGCGCCGCCGATCAGCTCCTGGAGCTTGTGAGCGTAGACGGCATCGGGCTTTTCGGGCTTGGCTTCGAACTGCAGCAACTTCGTGTGACGGAACACGAGAATTCCCTCCGTCGTCCGGGGTCGCACCGGCGGGGGCCGGCGGTCCAGGGGGCTTTCCCGGTTAGCGGAGGGTTAACCACGTCGATCACCGAAGCCCGGTGAGGATCGACAACGCCACCGTCGCTGTGGTAGTTGAACGCGGAACGTTCGATGGCGAGTGGAGCGATACGTGAGCGATCACCAGGAGCGGGTGCCGGCCTGCCGGCGGTACCAGTGCGACGAGCCGGCCCTCTGGCGGAGGATGTGCGCGGCTCACTGGGCTCGCTGGCAGAACGGGACCGACCCGCTCGACCAGCCGGGCGACGACGGCGAGTCGCCGGCTCCCCGGGTGTGGCAGCCGCCGTTGCGGGAGAACAGCGTTTCGCAGCGGAAACCCGGCCGGCCCGGGTGACGCCGGTGGGGAGCCTCGCCAGGAGGCTCCCCACCGCGGCGTGGGTCAGAGCGTGCCGACGACCTCGGCCACGGTCACGCCGATCGGCGTGCTGGGGCGGCCGGTCAGGGTGCGCAGGTCGGTCGTGGTCTCGGCGAGCAAGCCGTCCTTGATGTCGCCGTCGATCGCCACGATGAAGCCGACGAGCGGCTCCGGCAGGCCGGCCTGGGTGAGGACCTTGGCGTGCTCGTCGGCCGGCAGGTCGGTGTAGGTGACCTCGCGGCCGGCGGCCTTGCCGATCTCGGCGGCGAGGTCCGCGTTCGTCCAGGTGACGTCGCCGGCGAGCTCGTAGATCTTGCCCTCGTGGCCCTCGCCGGTCAGCACCGCGACCGCGGCCGCGGCGTAGTCGGCCCGGGTGGCGCTGGCCACGCGGCCGTCACCGGCGCTGCCCACGAAGCTGCCGGTCCGGGCGGCCTGCTTGATCGTGTCGGCGTAGTTCTCGTTGTACCAGTTGTTGCGCAGGATCGTGGCGGTCAGGCCGGAGGCCTCGATGAGTTCCTCGGTCGCCTTGTGCTCCGGGTTCACCGCGAGCTTCGACGTCGTCGCCCGGGATGCGCTGGTGTAGACGAGGTGGCGGACACCGGCCTGCTTCGCCGCTTCGATGACCGCCTGGTGCTGCGCGACGCGCCGGCCGACCTCGCTGCTGGAGACCAGCAGCACCTTGTCGGCGTCCTTGAACGCGGCGACCAGGCTTTCGGGGTCGGTGTAGTCCGCGTGCCGGACGTCGACGCCGCGTTCGGCCAGGTCGGCGGCCTTCTCCGGGGTGCGGACCGCGGCGACGACCTGGTCGGCGGGCAGCTTCTCGAGCAGGCCTTTGACGACGAGGCGGCCGAGGTGGCCGGTGGCACCGGTGACGACGATCATGACGACTCCTTGAAGGTTCAAGTACCTGGTCTCCTGGAGCATGTACTAACTTTTAGAAAGTACCAACTCATTGTTAGTGCTGTCACATCCATCGTGCAAACTCTTAGGTAGTATCGAGGCGTGGATGAACGACGAGGTGACGAGGTGACCGACGCCGAGCACGAGGCGCTGGTGGCCGACGTGTTCAGTGCCGCGTGTACGTCCCGGGCGGTGCTGGACCACGTCACGGGCCGGTGGGGAGCGCTCGCCCTCGTCGCGCTCCACGAAGGTGTGTTCCGGTTCAACGCGCTGCGCCGCCGGGTGCAGGGGGTCAGCGAGAAGATGCTCGCCCAGACGCTGCAGGCCCTCGAGCGCGACGGCTTCGTGCACCGGGAGGCGCGTCCGACGATCCCGCCGCACGTCGAGTACAGCCTCACGCCCGCCGGGCAGGAGGTCGCGCGGCGGCTGATGGGGCTGATCGAAGTCCTCGAGGCGAGCGTGCCCGACGTGATGGCGGCTCAGGCCCGCTACGACGCGGCGAAGGCAGCGGGCGCGTGAGGCCGGCCTAGCCGGATGTCCGTGCGGGCAACGGTTCCCGGACCGCGGCGAGCAGGAACATCCCCGCCGCGACGCCGAGCATCGTCAGCACGCCCCGCGGCCAGAAGATGTGGCTGTCGAAGAAGGACACGCTCGCGGCCAGCAGCACCACGGCCCCCGGGGCCGCCCGCCACGCGGCTTCCCGCGCGACGGCCGCGACGATCAGGACATTCGCCGCGAGAAAGCACAGCGCGCCGGTGTAGCCGAGGCTGTCGCCGATGCCGAACACCGCGCCGGTGACCGGGGTGACCGCGTGCTCGGCGTGCACCACGGTTCCGGCGGCGATGCCGGCCACGGCGTCGAGCCCGCCGTAGAAGGCGGCGAATCCGAACGCGGCGAGCCGGCCCGGACGGCGGAGCACTGCCGGTGCGGGAGAGAGCAGCAGCCACTGGGCCACCGCGAGCAGGGGGAACACCGGCAGCAGGACGACGTGCAGGCTGGTCCACCACGGGGCACTCGCCGGGCTCAGCGCGAGCGGGTGCGCCAGACCGGCTCCGGCCAGCAGGAGCCCGGGCGCGGCGTACCCCGCGGCACGCGACCATCGAGAGCGAAGCATCGGCTGACGGTATCGGCGATCCGGGTCGTGCGGCGATTACCGAACTCTTACCGCGCCGCCCGCCGGGGTTCTCGGTCGGCGCGAACCCGCGCATCGGGAATGGGCCGACCCCGCTGACCGGCCGCAGATCCTCGGTCAACGCCCACTGGGCATCCGAGAGCGACCCGGCCACTCACCACGCTCCTCGTTAGAGGTACCCCTGGCGGTGACGACCGGTGCGGAGGGCAGGGGCGCAACGGATCCGATGCCCCGGGTTGGTCCGCGGCGGCGCGACCCCGCGCATCGGAAACGGGTCGATCCCGCTGATCGGGGCGGACCGGCGGCAGATCTTCGACCGCCGGGCATCCGAGAGCGACCCAGCCACTCACCGCGCTCCTCGTCAGACGTGCCCCTGGCGGCGGCGACCGACGCGGAGGGCAAGCGCGCCAACGGATCCGATGCCCCCGCGTCGGTCTGCGGCGGCGCGAACCCCGCATCGGAACAGGGCCGATCGCGCTGACCGGCCGCAGATCCTCGGTCAACGCCCACTGGGCATCCGAGAGCGACCCGGCGGCAGATCTTCGACCACCGCCACCGGACATCCGAGAGCGACCCGGCCACTCACCGCGCTCGTCGTCAGACGTGCCCCCGGCGGCGACGACCGGTGTGGAGGGCAAGGGCGCCAACGGATCCGATGCCCTCGCGTCGGTCCGCGGCGGGAAAACCGGCCATTGCACTCCGTCGGCCCGAGGGTTATGTTAGCGCTCACAATCGCTCCGCTTGTGCCGTTCCTGCGTGTCGGTGATCAAGGAGGAGGTTGGCAATGACGCCGGCCCGCGCATCTGTCGATTCGACGATTTCCGTACTCCAGCGGGAGATCATTCATGTCACGACAGCCGAGACACGTCCGTAAGCACCGCATCGCATCCGCCCTGATCGTCGCCGGCACGCTCGTCACCGGCCTTCTCGTCAGCGGCGGTACGTCCCAGGCGGCCACCCAAGGGCCGTGCGACATCTACGCCGCCGGCGGCACGCCCTGTGTGGCCGCGCATTCCACGACCCGGGCCCTGTACGGCGCCTACACCGGTCCGCTGTACCAGGTCCGGCGCGCGTCGGACAGCGCCACGCGCGACATCGCGCCATTGGCCGCGGGCGGCGTGGCCAACGCCTCGACGCAGGATTCGTTCTGCGCGGGAACCACCTGCCTGATCACCGTCATCTACGACCAGTCCGGCCGGAACAACCGCCTCACGCAGGCGCCACCGGGCGGGTTCCAGGGGCCGGCCGCGGGCGGGTACGACAACCTCGCCAACGCCACCGCGGCACCGGTCACCGTCGGCGGCCACAAGGCCTACGGCGTCTACGTGGCCCCGGGAACGGGTTACCGCAACAACAACACCAACGGGATCGCGACCGGTGACCAGCCGGAAGGCATGTACGCGATCTTCGATGGCACGCACTACAACGGCGGCTGCTGCTTCGACTACGGCAACGCCGAACGCAACAGCCGCGACAACGGCAACGGCACGATGGAAGCCATCTACTTCGGCAACATCAAGGTCTGGGGCTACGGCGCCGGCAACGGCCCGTGGATCATGGCCGACCTGGAAAACGGCCTGTTCTCCGGGGTCAACCAGCACTACAACGCCAACGATCCCACCGTCAACCACCGCTTCCTGACCGCCATCGTCAAGGGTGGCCCGAACCGGTGGGCCATCCGCGGCGGCAACGCCCAGTCCGGCGGCGTGTCCACCTTCTACGACGGCGTGCGCCCGAACGTCTCGGGCTACAACCCGATGAAGAAGGAAGGCGCCATCATCCTGGGTATCGGCGGTGACAACAGCGTCGGCGCCCGCGGCACCTTCTACGAAGGCGTGATGACGTCCGGCTATCCGTCGGAAGCCACCGAAAACGCGGTGCAGGCCAACATCACCGCGGCCGGCTACGCCACGGGTTCCGCGAACACCGGGCTGACGCCGGGCACGTCCGTCTCGCTGCGCGCCACCACCGCCTGCTGCACCGACCGCTACATCCACCACAACGGGTCCACTGTGGACACCGCGGTGATCGGCAGCGGCAGCTCGGCCACGGAGAAGGGCAACGCGTCCTGGACCGTCCGGACCGGGCTCGGCAGCGGCTCGTGCGTGTCGTTCGAGTCGAAGAACGTCGCCGGGCAGTACCTGCGGCACCAGAACTACAAGTTGTCCTTGCAGGCCAACGACGGGAGCTCGCTGTTCGCCCAGGACGCGACCTTCTGCCCGGAGGCCGGCCGCAACGGCCAAGGTGCCTCACTCAGATCGCTCAACTTCGCCGACCGGTACGTCCGCCACTACGACAACCTCGTCTACATCGCCGCCAACGGCGGTTCGAACACCTTCGACAGCGCCAACGCCTACAGCGACGACGTGAGCTGGCTCGTCAGCGCACCGTGGTCGTCCTGATCGGAACCGTTTTCACGCGCCCTGCCCGGTCGACGGGCAGGGCGCGTGATAGCGCTTTCCCGGTTGTCTTGCCCGGACTGTGAATGCTGCGTTACGCTCGGCGCGGAGTGCTCCAGCGGAAGTGTTTCCTTTCTCCGCGGCCCTCGTCGAAAGGACGCCTCGGAATGCGTATCCGCCGAACCGCTGTGGTCCTGGTCGTTTCCGCGTCGCTGCTGAGTCCCGCGCCGGCGGAGGCCGCGCCCTCGGGCTGGGCGCCACCGGGTTCGGTGACCCTGACGGAATCCTCGCTCGAAGGCGTGCACGGCACCGCCCCCGACGCCACCATCCGCAACGTGCTCACCGTGACCGCCACCGGGGTGGCGCTGCGGGTGCGGCTGAGCAACCCGTTCGGCAGCACCCCGATGACCGTGCGGTCGGTCTGGGTCGGCCGGCAGCCGTCGACGAATTCGCCCGCGCTGGTGCCGGGATCGAACCACCGGGCCACCTTCGGCTTCCGGCACGCGGTGACGATTCCGCCCGGTGCCAGTGCGTGGACGGACCCGCTGCCGCTGGCGGTCCGGCGCGGCGACCACGTCGCGGTGAGCGTGTACGCGCCGGGTGCGCCGATCAACGACCACACGTTCCCGCCGCCGGAGACGTTCACGCCGGGGTCGTTCACCTCGGCCGGGCCCGGCGACGCCGGGGCGGACGAGTCGGGGAGTGCCTATGGGCCCTTCGCTCCCGGCGTCCTGTGGTGGGCGGACGCGATCAGCGCGGTGTCGCCCGTCCGCGGCACGATCGTCGCCCTCGGTGACTCGATCACCGACGGCTACAACGCTTTCGGCGGCGGTCCGCGCTGGACCGACGTGCTCGCCGAGCGCCTCGGGACGCTCCCGCCGGCACGGCGGCTGTCGGTGGCCAACGCGGGGATCAGCGGCAACACCGTCAGCGTCCAGCCGAACCCGTACGACCCCACCGGCCAGTGCTGCGGCCCGCCCGCGCCGGCCCGGCTCGACCGGGACGTGCTTTCGCTGCCCGGCGTGCGGTACGTCCTGCTCCTGGAGGGAACGAACGACCTCGGCGGCGGCGACAACGCCCCACCGGCCCCGGCCGCGCAGGTCATCGGGGCCATGCGCACCATCGCCGGGCGGGTGCACGCGGCGGGCCGCCGGATCGTCGGCGCGACGATCCTGCCGATGTGCAACGCCGCCGGCAGCCCGAAGGAACAGGCGCGGCTCGCGGTCAACGCGTGGATCCGCACGTCCGGCACGTTCGACGCGGTGCTCGACTTCGACGCCGTGCTGCGCGACCCGGCGGACCCGACGGTCATCCTCGCGGACCGGCGCACCGACTGCTACCACCCCAACGCGGCAGGCGACCGGCTCCTCGGCGATTCGATCGACCTGAAGGTGTTCGCCCGCTGACCCCGCGGCCGCGGCTACGTCTTGCCGGAGGCCGCCGGGCGCCGGCCGGGTGGAGGCTGCGGGGGCTGCCGGCGGGGGCCGCCGACGGCCGGTGCCGGAGCGGGGCCCGGCTCCTGGGCCTGGGCCCGGTGGCGGCCGATGACGGTGACGATCAAGTGGTCGATGGGTGACATCGAGGTCTCTCCGCAACTCGGGCGTCCCCCTCCGGATTCCGGGCTTCCCGCCGTACGGCGGCCCGAAACCCGGAGGGGTGACGCTCAGCCGGCCGGTGAACTGTGAGGCCTCCGTGCGGGTCGAGGGCAGGTCAGGGGACCGTCGAACCGGTTCGATCGGAGTGTACTACCGCGAAACGACGACTCGGCCGTGCCGCGGCGAGGCACCGGCCAGGCCAGCGGCTCGGCTGGGTGGGGCCGGTCGGGCGAGCAGGTCGGCTGGGTGGGGCGGTCGGCCGGTGGGGCGGGTCGGCTGGGTGCGGCGGGTCGGCCGGTGGGGCGGGTCGGCTGGATGAGGCGGGTCGGCCGGGTGGGGCGGTCGGGTGAGCGGCTCGGCTGGGTGGGGCGGGTCGGCTGGGTGAGCGGCTCGGCTGGGTGGGGCGGTCGGCTGGGCGAGCGGGTCGGCTGGGTGGGATGGGTCGGCCGGTGGGGCGGTTCGGCTGGGTGGGCGGCCGGGCGATCGAATGGGGCGGGTCGGCCGGGCGAGCGAGTGGGGCGGGTGGGGGCGGGTCGGCCGGGCGAGCGAGTGGGCGGGTCGGCCAGGCGAGCGTGGTGTCCGGGTAGTGCCCGGTCGGCCGGTTCCGGCGGCCGGATCAGCCGTGGCGGCGCCGGGCGCCCGTGCTCGACCGCAGCGAGATCGGCGGCTCCAGCAGCGCGTGCCGCGGCTCCGCGCCCGCGTCCGCGATCTGTGCCAGCAGCAGGTCCACCGCCAGCCGGCCCAGTTCGACCGCGGGCACGTCCGCCGCCGTCAGCGGGGGGTGGAAGTCCTCCGCCAGGCGCTCCGCGATCACCCCCGTCAGCGAAAAGTCGCGAGGGACCTCGAGGCCGGCCCGGTGCAGCGCGCGCTGGACGCCCGGCAGGGCCGCTTCGTTGATCGTCACCGCCGCCGTCACCGAAGGCCACTGCGTCCGGATCTGCTCGAAGCAGGCCAGGCCCGCGGCCGCTTCGTCCGCGCAGCACACCGTTCGGGCCGTCAGGCCCCGCGCCGCGGTGGCGTCGAGGAACCCCGTCGCCGAGCGCAGGGCGGGGCCGTAGCCCGCCGCGACGAGCTCGGCCGAACGGTTGATGAGCACCACCTCTTCGTGGCCGAGGTCCGCCAGGTGGTGCACGCAGCGGGTGATCAGGGCGCCGTAATCGACGTCGACCCACCAGGACGCCCCCGGGTGCTCGACGTGGCCGATCGTCACGAACGGCAGGCTCGCCTGGCTCAGGCGCTCGACCCGCGGGTCTTCGAGGAGGATCTCCATCAGGATCACGCCGTCGACCCGCCGGCCGGTCACGATGCGCTCGAACGACCGGTCGTGGTCGCCGCCGCTGGGGGAGAGCAGGACGTCGAGGTCGTGGGCGGCGGCCGCGTCGACGACGCTGCCGACGAACCCCAGCTGGACGTCGGTCAGCCGGCGGCTGGCGGGCGGCACCACCAGACCCAGGGTGCGCGTGCGGCCTTCGGCCAGGGCCCGGGCGCTGGCGTTGGGCCGGTAGCCGAGTTCGGCGATGACGTCGTTGATGCGCTGCACGGTGGCCGCCGACACCGGGCGCTTGCCGCTCAGCGCGTACGACACGGTGCTGCGCGAAACCCCGGCGCGGCGCGCGATCTCCCCGATGTTCATGCCACTCCTGACCATTTTCCAGAACCGGTTCGATCGTAGTACACGCAGTATTGCGCAGGAGTGCTCGCGGGGTTTACGGTGACGCGGCCTCCATCATCGAACCGGTTCGATGATGGACCGACCGCCTCCAGGTCGTCGCTGGTGCCGACAGGAAGGACCCCTCCATGAAGCGTCACCCGATCATCCGGTTGCTGTCGGTGGCCGTCGCCGCGACGACGCTGGCCGCCTGCTCCTCCGGGACAGCCCCCAGCGGGGGAACGGGCGGGACGGGTGCCGGCGGCGCCTTCACCGTCTGGGACCCCTACCCCCAGTTCGACGCGAGCTCCGCCTGGGCGAAGGTCGTCGACAAGTGCGGTGCCGACGCCGGGGTCAAGATCGCGCGGCAGGCCTTCGACACGACCGATCTCACCAACAAGGTGCTGCTCGCCGCCCAGCAGAACACCGCGCCAAACGTCCTCGTGGTCGACAACCCCGTCGTCTCCACCCTGGCCGAAGGCGGTGTGCTCAAGTCCAATGCGGACACCGGGCTGGACGGTGCGCAGGTCGCCCCGAACCTGCTCGCCGCCGCCGACGTCAAGGGCCAGGTGTACGGCGTCCCGATCGGGGCGAACACGCTCGCCCTCTACTACAACAAGGCCGTGCTCACCGCGGCCGGCGTCGACCCGGCGTCGGTGAAGGACTGGGCGAGTCTCGACGCCGCGCTGGCCAAGGTGCACACCGCGGGCAAGAAGGGCATCACCTTCTCCGCCATCGGCACCGAAGAGGGCAGCTTCCAGTTCCTGCCGTGGTTCTGGGGCTCGGGCGCGAACCTGACCGACCTCGCCTCGGCCGGCGCCGTCTCGGCGCTCGCGCAGTGGAAGTCGTGGCTGGACAAGGGGTACGCCCCGAATTCGGTGGTCGGCAACACGCAGACCACCAGCTGGCAGGAGTTCGCGACCGGCGACTACGCCTTCGCCGAGAACGGCACCTGGCAGCTGCAGAACGCGAAGAAGGCCGGCTTCGACTACGGCGTCCTCCCGATCCCGGCGCGGGCCGGGGGAGCGGCCCCGGCGCCGACCGGCGGCGAATTCGTCACCGTGCCCGCCCAGAGCAGCCCGGACGCCGAGAAGACCGCGGGCAAGATCGCGTCCTGCCTGACCAGCCCGGCCAACGTCGGAGACTCCGACACCGCCTTGACCTACGTCTCCGCCGTGCCGTCCGTGCAGGAGAAGCAGGTCGCCGCCCAGCCGGAGCTGAAGGTCTGGGTCGACGCGGTCAAGGTCGCGAAGGGCCGCACCGGCGACAACCTCGGCACCCGATACCCGCGGATCTCCGAACCGCTCTGGGGTGCCGTGCAGGCCGCGCTCACCGGCGCGAAGGCCCCGGACGCCGCGCTCGCGGCCGCGCAGGCGACCGCCGCGTCGGCGAAGTAGGCCCGCTCGTGCAGGACATCCGTGAACCGGTCACCGTCCGTCCGGCCGCGCCCGCGCCCGGACGGACGGGGCGCCGGCGGCCGCAGCTGCTCGCGTGGGCGTTCCTCGCACCGCTCGTCGCCTACCTCGTGCTGTGCTACGGCTATCCGCTCGTCACGAACGTCGATCTGAGCCTGCGCAACTACACCGTCCGCACCTTCGTCCACGGCGGGGCGCCGCTGGTCTGGTTCGACAACTACGCGGCGGTGTTCACCGATCCGACCTTCCGCACCGCGTTGCTCGACACGCTCGTCTTCACGGCCGCGTCGCTGCTCTTCCAGTACGGGATCGGCCTGGCGATGGCGGTGTTCTTCGCCCGCCACTTCCGCTTGGGCCCGACGTTGCGCGCGCTGTTCCTCGTGCCGTGGCTGCTGCCGCTGATCGTCTCGGGGTCGACCTGGGCGTGGCTGCTCAACAGCGAGTCCGGGGTGGTCAACTCCGTGCTGGGCTGGTTCGGCGCCGGCCGGATCGACTGGCTGACGTCGCCGTCGTGGTCGCTGGTCTCGGTGATCATCGCCAACATCTGGATCGGCGTGCCGTTCAACCTCGTCGTGCTGCACAGCGGCCTGCAGAACATCCCGGCCGAGGTGTACGAGGCGGCGTCGCTCGACGGCGCCGGGGCGTGGCAGCGGTTCCGGCACGTCACCTTCCCGCTGCTGCGGCCGGTTTCGGCGATCACCCTGCTGCTGGGGCTGGTCTACACGCTGAAGGTGTTCGACGTCATCTGGATCATGACCAAGGGCGGGCCCGGCGGGTCGTCGACCACCCTCGCCACCTGGTCCTACCAGCTCGGGTTCGGCAGCATGCTGCCGCGGTTCGGGCCCAGCGCGGCCGTGGGCAACGTGCTCATCCTGCTGGCCCTGGTCGCGGGGCTGCTCTACATCCGCGCGCAGCGCAGGCAGGAGGCACCGTGATCCGGCACTGGCGCACCGCGGTGGGGCTGGTCCTCACCGCCGTGATGCTGTTCCCGGTCTACTGGATGGTCAACGTGTCGCTGACCCCGGCCGGGCGGATGCGCAAGTCGCCGCCCGACTGGTTCCCCGCCGCGCCGACGTTCGAAGGCTACGAGCGGGTCCTGCGCGAGCAGCTCCCGTACTTCGCCACCAGCCTGGTCGTCGCGCTCGGCACCGTGGCGCTGACGCTGGCCCTGGCCGCACCTTCGGCGTACGCGCTGGCCAAGCTGCGCCCGCGCGGGCACCGGGCGCTCGGGTTCGTGCTGCTCGTCGCCCAGATGATCCCCGGCATCATCATGGCGCTGGGCTTCTACGGCATCTACGTCTCGCTGGGCATCACCAACACCGCCTGGGGCCTGGTCCTCGCCGATTCGACGATCGCGGTGCCGTTCGCCGTGCTGATCCTCACCTCCTTCATGGCATCGGTGCCGGACGAGCTCGTCCAGGCGGCCACCATCGACGGCGCGGGCCCGGTGCGCGCGTTCTGGTCGGTGGTGCTGCCCGCGAGCCGCAACGGGGTCGTCACGGCGGGGCTGTTCTCGTTCCTTTGGGCCTGGTCGGACTTCGTCTTCGCGGCGACGCTCGACGGCGGCGGCTCGCTGCGGCCGCTGACCCTGGGTATCTACCGCTACATCGGCAACAACAACCAGGAGTGGAACTCCATCATGGCGACGGCGGTGGTCGCCTCCGTGCCGGCCGCCGTGCTCCTCGTGCTGGCGCAACGGTTCGTCGCCGCCGGCGTCACCGCGGGCGCCGTCAAGGACTGAGCCCCTCTTCCGAAAGGACGACCCCTGTGCCCACGGGCGAATTTTCGCTGCGGGAAATCCCGTTCAGCTACCCGGGATCGTGGTTCGACGTCTCCCCGGTGGTGGCCCAGGCCACCTACGCCGACGACCTGCACCTGGTGTCCCACCGCCACGGCATGCACGCCGTGCTGGCGCTGGTCCCCGAACGCGACGGCGAGCGGGCGGCGGTCTCGGCCGCCGCGACGCCGTCCGCGCTCACCTGGGAAGCCGGCGAGGAGCGGATCACGGCGGCGTTCGCGACGCCGGACGCGCTCCGGATCGCCGGGCGTGGCCTGGCCTTGCGGATCCGCGCGGCGGAGCCCACGCTGACCCCGTTCACCGGCACCTACTTCTTCGCCGATCCGGTCGACGGCTCGGCCGTGTTCACCTCCTACGAAACCGGGCACCGCTACCGCGTCACCGTCCTTTCCGGACAGGTGCGGCACGTCGGCGCCGAAGCGCTCGGCACGGCCGAGCGGGCCGTCGTGGTGAGCGGCGACGCCTGGGAGGTGGCGATCGAGGAACTCCCCGGCGCCCGCGAGCCGTACTCGCCGGCACCGGCGTTCGACGACGTGGTCACGGCCGCCCGGACCGGCTTCGCCACCTTCGCCGACGCGGTCGCGCCGTGGCGCGGCGAGCGCACGCCGGCGGCCGAGCTCGCCTGTTACGTGCTCTGGTCGGCCATCGTGGCCCCGGCCGGGTTCGTCGGCCGCCCGGCCGTGCTGATGTCGAAGCACTGGATGGACAAGGTGTGGAGCTGGGACCACTGCTTCAACGCGCTCGCGCTGGCCGGGGGCCGGCCGGAGCTGGCCTGGGACCAGGTCCAGGTCGTCTTCGACCACCAGGACGACCGGGGCGCGCTGCCCGACTCGATCACCCACGCCGAGGTGCTGCGCAACTTCGTCAAACCGCCCATCCACGGCTGGGCGCTGGGCCGCCTGCGCGGCCGCCTTCGGAGTGGCCTGCCCGAAACCGGGCTCGCCTACCGGCAGCTGGCGGCGTGGACGACCTTCTGGCTCGAGCACCGCCGCGTGCCCGGCGGACCGCTCGCCCACTACGAGCACGGCAACGACAGCGGCTGGGACAACGCGACGCCGTTCGCCGAACGGCGGCTCGTGCAGACGCCCGACCTCGCGGCGTTCCTGGTGCTGCAGCTGAAGGAACTGGCCGTGCTCGCCGCCGGGGAGGGCGATCCCGGCGCGGCCGCCCGGTGGGACGCCGAAGCGGACAGCATGCTGGCGGCGCTGCTCGGCGAGCTGTGGGACGGCACGAAGTTCGTCAGCCGCTCGGCCGCGACCGGGGCGGTGCACGCCGGGGCGAGCCTGCTGGACCTGATGCCGATCGTGCTCGGCGAGCACCTGCCGCCGGAGGTCCGGGACAAGGTCGTGGCCGGGCTGGAGGCGCACCTCACCGGCGTCGGCCTCGCGACCGAGCGGCCGGAGTCGGCGTTCTACGAGCCGGACGGCTACTGGCGCGGGCCGGTGTGGGCGCCCGTCACCGTGCTGATCGAAGACGGCCTCCGCCGCGCCGGCGCGACCGACCTCGCCGACCGCGTCAGTGCCCGGTTCCGCGCGGTGTGCGAAAAGTCCGGGTTCGCCGAGAACTTCGACGCGCTGACCGGCGACGGGCTGCGCGATCGCGCCTACACGTGGACGGCCGCCGCCTACCTCGTGCTCGCCGGCGACGCCGAACACCGGCTCGCGCAGGCCGGGTAATACGGCGGTTTATTCGACCAAATCGACGAGCGCCGGTATTGAAATCATCGATGCCATTGTTCGGGTGGGTGGTGTGTCGGCAAATCACGGACAGAATCTTGACCGGTGGACAAGTGGCCTGTAATAGTCATAAAGGCCTCCCGTTCGATCACCGGTAAAGGACGATTGCCATGCACAACGTCGTGCGTTCCCTGTTCGTCTCGCTGACCGCGGCCGCCGTGGTGGCGACCACCGCCGGAGTGGCCGAAGCGGCCACCTGGTCGTCTTCGGACAAATGGGCGACCTGGTCCAACGGCGGGTACACCGTCCGCAACGACGTCTGGGGCAGTGGCGCCGGTCCCCAGACGATCTGGGCGAATTCCTACAGCAACTGGGGAGTCTGGGCGAGCCACCCGAACACCGGCGGCATCAAGTCGTACCCGCACTCGGCGAAGAACGTCGGCCGGACGCTCAGCTCGTTGCGGCAGGTTTCCAGCAGTTTCAACGTGAGCCGCCCGGGCAGTGGCGCCTACGAGACCGCCTATGACATCTGGGCGAACAACAACGCCTACGAAATCATGTTGTGGGTCAACAAGCAGGGCGCGGTCGGCCCGCTGGGCAGCAAGCAGACGACGGTGAGCGTCGGTGGCCACACCTGGGACGTCTACAAGGGATCGAACGGGTCGAACGCGGTGTTTTCGTTCCTGAGGACGTCGAACACCGACGCCGGCACCGTCGACGTCCTCGCGGTCATGAACTGGATCAAGGCCCGCGGCTGGTTCGGGGACGTGACCCTCGGCGAAGTCCAGTTCGGCTTCGAAATCACGTCCTCTTCGGGCGGGTTGAACTTCACCTCGAACAGCTATTCCGTTTCCGCGTCCTAGGAGCTGCCCGGTAAGTCATCGTGGGTCGCGGTACCTTCACGTCGTGCGAAACGTCTCGAAGGCGTCGAGCACCCGACAGAAGGTGGGACCGATGGAACCGGGCGAAATGGCACGAAAGACCCTGGCTTGCGTGCGGATCTTCAACGGCGCGGCCGGGCTGCTCGCCCCGGCCCGGATGGCGGCGAGCCTGGGCAGCACGCCGGGGGAGGACCGGCGGTTCGGCTACCCCGCTCGGATGTTCGGGATCCGCACCCTGGTCCTCGGGACGGACCTGCTGCTGCTGAAGGCCGATGACCCCTCGGCCCGCCGGATCCTGCAGCAGGCCGTCCTGATCCACGCGACGGACACCGCGGCCGCCGTGTACGCCGGTGCCCGTGGTGAACTCGCGGGCAAGGCCGCCAAGTTCACCGTCGCGATCTCCGCTGTCAACACGGTGCTGGCGGTGATCTCGCTCGCGGCCGCCAAGCCGCGCGGCTGAGAGCGGCTCAGCGGTCTACGCGCAGTGCGTCGAGGATCAGGTCGAGCATCCGGCCGGCCCGTTCGGGATCACGTTCATCCACCGTGGACAGGAACACACCCAGCAGGAGCAGGGTCACGTCCTCCGGGTCGGCAGCGCGCAGCGTGCCCGCCTTCGCGCCGGCGTCGAGGATCGTCCCGATCGCGGCGGTGATGCGCTGTCGCGTCGCCGGTGTCGCGATGCGGCCCGACGCCACGCTCGCGCGCAGCACGTCCCCCATTCCGCGCTTGGTCGCCACGAACGCCGCGTAGCGGTCCATCCACGCGCGGAGGGCCTGCTCCGGCGGGAGTTCGGCGAGCAGAGCCGCCGCGTTGCCGGTGACATCGTCGAGTTCCGCCGCGTAGACGGCTTCGACGAGCGCCTCGCGGGTCGGGAAGTGCCGGTAGAGCGTGCCGATCCCGACGCCGGCCTCGCGGGCGACGGCTTCGAGCGCGACGGGGCCGTCGGCGGTGGCGAACGCGGCGCGCGCCACCGCGACGAGCTTGTCCCGGTTGCGGCGCGCGTCCGAGCGCACCGGCCGGGCGGGTTCGGGCGAAGGCAAAGCGGAGGCACCTCCGGTTGTGCTACGGTCGGCTCGAGCGGAGGCTCCTCCGCTTCGCCATCATCGCACGAGGACGGGGATCCCCATGCCTTCCACCGCACGAGCCGCGCTCGCCGGCCGCACCGTCTCCCGCGTCGGCTACGGCGCGATGCAGCTCGAGCGCCTGCACGACGACCGCGCCGCGGCCGTCGCCCTCCTGCACCGCGCGGTCGAGCTCGGCGTCGACCACGTCGACACCGCCCAGTTCTACGGCAACGGCTTCGTCAACGGAGTCATCCGCGACGTCCTCCGGTCCGGCGAAGACCTCCTGGTCGCCACCAAGGTCGGCGCCGACCCCGACCCCGGCGCCCCGATCCCGCTCCGCATGGCGCAACGGCCCGAAGAGCTGCGCGCGAGCGTCGAGGACAACCTGCGGGCACTCGGGGTCGACCGGCTCGCGCTGGTCAACCTGCGTCGCGCGGACCGGCGGCCCGGCGTGCTGGCCGAGGGGGAGCAGCTCGTCGACCTCGACGACCAGCTCGCGGTGCTGACCGCCCTGCGCGACGAGGGCAAGATCGGCGCGATCGGGCTCAGCGCCGTCACCCTCGACGTCCTGCGCCGGGCGCTCCCGGCGGGGATCGCCTGCGTGCAGAACGCCTACAGCCTCGTCGGCCGGGCCGACGACGACATGCTCGAGCTGTGTCTCGCGGAGGGCATCGCCTGGGTGCCGTTCTTCCCGCTGGGCGGCGATTTCCCCGGGATGCCGAAGGTGACCGACGAGCCCGCGGTCCGGGCCGCCGCGCAGGCCCTCGGCCACAGCCCGGCGCAGATCGGCCTGGCCTGGCTGCTGCACCGCGCCCCGAACGTCCACCTCATCCCCGGCACCGCGAGCGCGGCGCACCTCGAAGCCAACCTCGCCACCTCGGACATCGAGCTCGACGGCGAGACGCTGGCCGCGCTGGACGCAATCCCGGCCCGCTCGATGGACGTCAGCCTGGGTTGACCAGATCAGTACGGGACGCCGGTATCCAGCCACCGGGCCGGCGGCGTAGTTTTGCGGCATGTACACGGTGGCGGTGCTGGCTCTCGACGATGTGATCGCCTTCGATCTGGCCACCCCGATCGAGACGCTCGGGCGGGTCCGGCTGCCGGACGGCCGCGGCGGCTACCGGATCGTCGTCGCCGGGCCGGAGCCGGTGGTCGACGCCGGTCCGCTGCGGCTCGCCGTCGAGGTGGGGCTGGACGAGGTCGCCCACGCCGATCTCGTCGTCGTCCCCGGCCGGAACGACCCGGACCGGCCGACCCCGGACGGCGTGGCCGAGTTCCTGCGGGCCTCGGTCGCGCGCGGAACGCGGGTCGCCTCGATCTGCGTCGGCGCGTTCACCCTCGCCGAGGCCGGCCTGCTCGACGGGCGGCGGGCGACCACGCACTGGCTCGCCACCGACGAGCTGGCCCGCCGGTACCCGGCCGTGCGGGTCGAGCCGGACGCGCTGTACGTCGACAACGGGCAGATCCTGACCTCCGCCGGTGCGTCGGCGGGGCTGGACATGTGCCTGCACATCGTGGAGCGCGACTACGGCGCCGCGGTCGCCGCCGACGCCGCGCGGCTCGCCGTCGCGCCGCTGCAGCGCACCGGCGGCCAGGGCCAGTACATCCTCCGCAACCGCCCGACGTACCAGACCGCGACGCTGGAGAAGGCGCTCGCGTGGATCGAGGAGAACGCCCACCGCCCGCTCACCCTGGCCGACATCGCGGACGCGGCGGGCATGAGCACCCGCACGCTGACCCGGCACTTCCACGCCGAGACCGGGCAGAGCCCGATCCAGTGGCTGACCGGGGTGCGCATCCGGCACGCCCAGGAGCTGCTGGAGCTCACCGACCACACGATCGACCGGATCGCCGGCCAGGTCGGGTTTCCGTCGCCGAGCAACTTCCGGGTCCAGTTCGCCCAGACCGTGCGGGTCAGCCCGAGCGCGTACCGCAAGACGTTCCGGCCGCGGTGACGGACGGGGTGTGCGGCCGCACCCCGCCCGGCCCGGTCAGCCCCGGTATTCGGCCGCGACGTCGATGATCCAGGTGACGCCGAAGCGGTCGGTCAGCATGCCGAACGCCGGGGCCCACCGGGCCGGCCCGAACTCTTCGATGACGGTCGCGCCCTCGGCGAGGCCCTTCCACACCGGCGTGACCTCGTCGACGGTGGCGCCGCGGACCGACAGGAAGAACGGCTCCCGGGTGATCGTCGTGCCGTTTTCGCGGCGGGTGCTGGGGGCCGCCGGGGTGGCCGGGCCGTCGGTGCCGGGGACGTCGTAGGCCATCACGCTGAAGCCGTTGTCCGCGGTGACCTGGCCGAACACCACCTTGTCCGCGTCGGGGAGCCCGGCGGGCAGCCCGAAGTCGCCGTAGGTGACGACCGTGGCCTGGCCGCCGAAGACCGACTGGTAGAAGGCGAGCGCCTCGCGGGCCTGGCCGGTGAAGTTGAGGTGGGCGACAGCGGTGAGGGACATGTGTTCCGGTCTTTCTCGAGGGGTTCACCGCCGGAAGGGTTCCGGCGGTGAAGCGACGATCGCAGCAGTAGCGGCCAGGGAACGTCCGCTTCTCGTGGCACCATGGAAGTCATGCCGGTCGCTTCCTCGACGGCGACCTCGGGTCGCCTGCTCTCGCTGCTGTCCCTGCTGCAGGCGCGCCGGGACTGGCCGGGCGCGCTGCTCGCCGACCGGCTGGGCGTCAGCGACCGGACCGTGCGCCGGGACGTCGACCGGCTGCGGGAGCTCGGCTATCCCGTCCAGGCGGTCAAGGGGCCGGAGGGTGGCTACCGGCTCGAAGCCGGGGGCCGGATGCCGCCCCTGTTGTTCGACGAGGAGCAGGCGGTCGCGCTCGCCGTGGCGCTGCGGATCGCCGCCGGGACCGGCGCGGGCATCGAGGAAGCCGCGCTGCGCGCGCTGGCCACCGTGCGCCAGGTGATGCCGTCGCGGCTGCGGCAGCGCGTCGACGTGCTCGAGATCGCCGCGGCCGGCGGTCCCGCGGTCCAGGTCGCCACGGACGTCCTGCTCGCGCTGAGCTCGGCGATCCGGGCCACCGAGGAAGTGCGGTTCGACTACGAGGCACCGTCGGCGGACGGCGGGCCCCGGCCGCCGCGACGGGTGCAGCCGCACCACCTCGTCGTCCGGAACGGCCGGTGGTACCTGATCGGCTGGGACGCCGTCCGGGAGGACTGGCGGACCTACCGCGTGGACCGGCTGCGCCCGCGCGTGCCGAACGGGCCGCGGTTCACCCCGCGGGAGGTGCCGGGCGGTGACGTCGCGACGTTCCTCGCCGCCCGGTTCAAGGGTTCCGCCACCGCCGACGTCTGGCCGTGCCGGGGCGAAGTGGTCCTCGGCCGTCCTCCGGCCGACGTGGCACCGTTCGCCGGCGACGGGATCGTCGAAGAGGTCGCTCCCGGCAGGACCCGGCTGCTGACCGGATCCTGGTCCTGGCCGGCGCTCGCGGCCGGCCTGCTGCGGTTCGACTGCGAGATCGAAGTGGTCGGGCCGCCGGAGCTGCGGGACGCCTTCGCCGAGCTGGCGGGCCGGGCGACCCGTGCGGGGAACGACCGCTGAGCGTCCGCGTCCGGGAGGTCAGCCCGGTCGCCCGCACGGCATCGAGCAGCCGTGGGGCGTCGTGGAGTGCGGCGGATACGGTGGCGTCGAGTTCGATCCGGGCCGTGCGGCCGAGGTCGCGGACCCGCACGTCGAGCGCTTCGACTGCGAGGCGGGCCGCCTTCGCCGAGCTGGCCGGCCGGGCGACCCGTGCGGCGAACGACCGCTGAGCGTTCGCGTCCGGGAGGTCAGCCCGGTTCGTGGTTGAGGGCGCCGGAGCGGAAGGGCGAGATGGCGGCGTCGGTGAACCCGATTGCTCGCACGGCATCGAGCAGCCGTGGGTCGTCGTGGAGTGCGGCGGCCACGGTGGCGTCGAGCTCGATGCGGGCCGTGCCGCCGAGGTCGCGGACCCGCACGTCGCGGTAGCGCAGGCCGCGGTCGTCGAGGACCGCGCGTACCGCCGCTTCGGCCTGTTCGATCCGGGCCAGCGTGGCCGTCGTGATCGGGATGCCGTACCGGACCCGGCTCGCCAGGCAGGGCGCCGCCGGTTTGTCCGCCCAGGCCAGGCCCCACCGCCGGGCAATGGCTCGGACGTCCTCTTTGGACAGGCCGAGCGTCCGCAGCGGGGTGTGCACGCCGAGTTCGTCCCCGGCGCGGATGCCCGGCCGGAACGGGTCGGCGGCGTCGTCGGCGTTCGTGCCGGTGGCCAGCGCCGGAAAACCCTGGGCGACGGCCACTTCCGCGATCGTCGTGAGCACCGTGGTCTTGCAGAAGTAACAGCGCTGACGGCCGTTGGCCGCGTACCCGGGCTCGGCCAGCTCGCCGGTCGACGGGGTGAGATGGCGGACCCCGAGGTCCGCCGCGATCTTCCGCGCGCCGGCCAATTCCACCGCGGCCAGGCTGGCCGAGTTCGCCGTCACGGCGAGCACGTCCGCCGGGCCGAGGGCGCGGACGGCGGCCGCGAGCACCAGCGCCGAATCGGCGCCGCCGGAGAACGCCACCGCGAGCCGGCCGACACCGGCGAGGTAGGCGACGAGCCTCGTGGAGTCCATCAGCGCCCCGCGGCGATCGTCGCGACGACACGCGCCGGCAGGCCGAGCGCGCGCGCGGCGGCCACGACGTCGGCGTGCTCGGGTTTCGCGCCGTGCGGCCCGCGCTTGCGCCGCACCGGCATGCCGAGGACGTCGACCGTTTCGGTCTCCCGGGGGAGCGCGGTCCGGCGGACCGGGTACTCGCGGAAGCCGAGACTGCCGGTTTCGGCGAGGACCAGGGCCCCGAGCCGGGCGGCGTGTTCCGGCTCGGCGAGCACGTGCAGGACGTGGGCCGGCCGGCCCTTCTTCATCGTCACCGGGCTGATCCACGCGTCGAGCGCGCCGGCCGCCAGCAGCTCGGCGACGACGTGCCCGAGGACTTCGCCGGTGACGTCGTCGAGGTTCGTTTCCAGCACGACCAGCGTGCGGTGCCCGGCGTCCACCGGCTCGCCGAGGTGCACGACGGTGATGTTCGGCCGGTCCGGCAGGGTCCGGGTGCCCGCGCCGTAGCCGGTGGCCAGCAGGCGGAACTCCGGCGGCGGCTCGAACCGGGCGCCGGTGGCCTTCAGCAGCGCGGCCGCGGTGGGCGTGACCGTCTCGCCCACCAGGTCGCTCCCGATCGTCCGCGCGCCCTGCAGCAGCGCGGCGGTCGCGGGGGCGGGGCAGGGGAGAATCCCGTGCGCGGTGCGGACGGTGCCGGTGCCGAGGGGCAGCGCGCCACAGTACACAGTGGACACTTCCAGGGCGTCCAGCGCGGCGCAGACGCCGATGACGTCGACGAGCGTGTCGTGGCCGCCGAGTTCGTGGAGGTGGACGCGCTCGGGCGCTTCCCCGTGGAGCCTGGCTTCCACCTCGGCGATCGCGCGGAGCGCGGCGACCGCCCGGTCCGCGACCGGCGCGGGCCGCACCCGCCCGGCCATGGCGATCAGCTCGGCCGCGGGACGGCTGGTGGCTTCGTCGGTGACGTCCACGAGCGCGCGAGCCGCCGTCAACCCGTGGGTGAGCAAGGATTCCACGCGCAGGTCCCACCCCGTCAGCCCGCTGGCGGCGACGGCGGAGCGGATGCGCTCCAGGGGCGCGCCGGCGGCGACGAGGGCGGCCAGCAGCATGTCCCCGGCCAGGCCGGTGAACGGCGTGATGACGCAGATCGTCACGGTGCACTCCCCGGGACCGGCCTCCGCAGGACCTGGGCGAGCCGGAACGCGGCCATCGCGGCGCCGAACCCGGAGTCGATGTTGACGACGGTGATGCCGGCCGCGCAGGAGGCGTGCATCGCCAGCAGCGCGGTGACGCCTTCGAGGCCCGCGCCGTACCCGGTGGAGGTGGGCACGGCGATCACCGGGCCGGCGACCAGCCCGCCGACGGCCGAGGCCAGCGCGCCCTCCATACCCGCGACGACGATGACCGTGTCGGCCTCGCGCAGCCGGTCCGCCTCGGCCAGCAGCCGGTGGATCCCGGCGACGCCGACGTCGGTGACCGTCCGCACCGCGAGGCCGATGGCCGCGGCGACTTCCGCGGCTTCCTCGGCGACCGGGCCGTCGGACGTCCCGGCCGCGGCCACCGCGACCGTGAAGGCGGTCGCCGGGGCCGGGCGCCAGACCAGCAGCCGCGCGCCGGGGGCGTGGCGGCCGCCGGGAACCTCGGCCAGCACCGCATGAGCCGGCTCGGCGTCGACCCGGGTGACCAGCACCGGCCCGGTGTTGTGCGCGAGCAGCGTCCGCACGATGGCCGCGATCTGCGCGGGAGTTTTCCCCGGCCCGTAAACGACTTCCGGAAGTCCCTGCCGGTCTTCGCGGTCCAGGTCGACGCGCGCGAAACCGAGGTCGGCGGTGCTCATGCCACGTACGGGATCGTCAGGGGACCTTCGGGGAGGACACAGGCCCGCGCGCCCGGCCCGGCGCGGTCGAGGGCCTCGGCCACGGTGGCCGCGATGTCGGTGGTCCGGGTCAGGTGGGCCGTCGCGAGGTCGGCCTCGGTCAGCGTGCCGGTGTGCATGACGACCCGGCAGTCGTCCTGGATCTTCGCCTGGATCTGGACCTGCCACTGGTCGGGCACGGTCACCGGCCGGGCCGCGATCTCCGCGAGCAGGGCCGCCGGCGAACTCGCCGAGGCGAGGACTTCCCGGTAGGACCCGTGGTCGGGGAACCCGTCCCGGCACTCCGCGGCGCAGACGATCGTCCCGCCCGGCTTGGTGATCCGGTGCGCCGCCGACATCCCTTTGACCGACTGGTAGAGGTTCTGGTCGAGGGGATAGCCGGAATTGGTCGTCACCACCACGTCGAACGGCACCGGCACCGGCCGCATGGCGACGTCGCGGGCGGCGCGGACCGCGGCCGCGTGCATGGCGAGCAGGTCGCCGCCGAAGGCCCCGATGACGGCCTTGTCGCGGTTGAGGATGACGTCGAGGGCGAAGGTGACGCCGGTGGCCGCGGCGATCGCGCGGACGTCGTCGTGCACGGGATTGCCTTCGGTGATCCCCCAGGTGGCGTCGCGGTGCCCGATCCGGCGGGCGTCGTGCAGCACCAGCACGGTTTCCAGGGCCGCCAGCCCGGGCGCGACGAGCTTGGGGCCGCCCGAAAAGCCCGCGAAGAAGTGCGGTTCGACGAACCCGGTGGTGATCCGCACGTCCGCGTTCACCCATTCGCTGTTCAGCCACACCGGGACGTCGTCGCCGTGGCGGCCCAGCCAGGTGAGGCTCGCGCGGTCGCGGGCGTCGTGGTTGACGATCCGGACGGTGTCGGCGACTTCGTCGCCGAACATCGCGCGCAGCTCGGCGCCGGAGTTGCCGCGGTGGGTGCCGGTGGCGACCAGGATGACGACGTCTTCGAGGCGGACGACGCCATCGAGTTCGGCGAGGATCGCCGGGATCATCAGTTCGCGCGGCTGGGGCCGGGTTCCGTCGCACGCCGAGATCGCGACCGTCTGCCCCGGCCGCACCCGCTCGCGCAGCGGCGGCCCGGCGACCGGTGCCCGCAACGCCCGGCGCAGCAGCACGTCCGCGGGTTCGGTGACCGGGTGGTGCACCGGCGTCACCACGGTGGTGACCGCCGGGTCGATGGCGAGCTCGAGACCGGTCTCGCCGTACGCGAGCCGGACGGTCCGGGCCGTCACGGCGCCAGCCCGTAGACGCGGCTCGCGGTCCCGCCGCGGACGGCGTCGCGTTCGGCCGGCGTCAGCCCGGCCAGGAGGCTGTCGGCGGCGTCCATGACTTCCGCGTACGTCCCCGCGAGCAGGCACACCGGCCAGTCGGAGCCGAGCATCAGCCGGTCCGGGCCGAACGCGGTCAGCGCGGTTTCCGCGTAGGGCCGCAGATCCTCGGCCCGCCAAGGCCGGCCGGCTTCCGTCACCAGGCCGGACAGCTTGGCGACGACGTTGGGTTCCGTGGCCAAGGTGGCGAGTTCGGTCGCCCAGGGCTCGAGCTGCCCGCTCGCGATCGGCGGTTTCGCGAGGTGATCGAGGACGAAGGTGAGCTCCGGCAGCGCCCGGACCGCCGCGGTGGCCGCCGGGAGCTGGTGCGGCAGCACGAGCAGGTCGTACACCAGCCCGGCGTCGCGCACCGCCGCGAGCCCGGCCAGCACGTCTTCCCGTTCCAGCCAGCGGGGATCGGGCTCGGCCTGGACGAGGTGCCGGATGCCGGCCAGCAGTTCGCCGCCCGGCGCCGAACGCAGCCGGCCGAGGTCCTCCGACGGGGAGCCGGTGAGGTCGATCCAGCCGACCACGCCGGCGATGAGCGGCTCCGCGGCCGCCGTCGCGAGGAACTCGACCGACTCCTCGAAGTCCGGCAGAACCTGGACGAGCACGGTCGCGTCGATCCCCAGGGCGGCCGCCCGCAGGTCGTCCGGGGTGAAGTCGCGCCGGATCGCGGCGGTTTCGTCGCCGTCCAGCCACGCGTGGCGGCGGACGGAGGTCTGCCACAGGTGGTGGTGCGCGTCGACGCGCCGGCCGGTCACGCCCGGCCGATCCGGTGGTGCTGGCGGCCGAGGCCGCCGACCTCCACCGTCACTTCGTCCCCTTCGGACAGATAGGGGAAGTCGTTGGCGCCGAAGGCAACGCCGGCCGGCGTGCCGGTGTTCACGACGTCGCCCGGTTCGAGAACCATGAACTGGCTGAGGTACCAGACGATGTGCCGGACCCCGAAGAGCATGTTCCGCGTGGTGCCGTCCTGGCGCGGCTGCCCGTTGACGGCCAGCCGCAGGCGGAGGTCCTGCGGGTCGCCGGCCTCGTCCGGGGTGACCAGCCAAGGCCCGAGCGGGTTGAACGTTTCGCAGGACTTGCCCTTGGTCCACTGGCCGCCGCGTTCGTGCTGGAAGTCGCGCTCGCTGACGTCGTCCGAGACCGTGTACCCGGCGATGACCGCGTCGGCGTCTTCCGGCGTCGCGAGGTACCGCGCCCGCCCGCCGAGCACCACGGCGAGTTCGACCTCGTAGTCGGTCCGGGTACTGGTCCGCGGGATGAGCACGGTGTCGTCCGGGCCGACGATCGTGTTGGTGGCCTTGAGGAACACCACCGGCTCGGCGGGCGGCTGCGCGCCGGTTTCCGCCGCGTGGTCGGAGTAGTTCAGCCCGATGCAGGCGAGCAGGCCGGGCCGGGCCACCGGGGCGCCGACGCGCAAGCCGGTGACGTCCAGGACGGGCAGCGTGCCCTCGCGCAGCGCCGCCCGCGCCCGCGCGACGCCGCCGGCGGTGAAGAAGGCGCCGTCGATGTCCGGGGTCAGCGACCGCAGGTCCCGCGCCGCACCGGTTTCGTCGAGGACGACGGGGATCTCGTGGCCGCGATCGCCGAGGCGTTGGAAGCGCATGGCGGGGACCGTAGCAGACGTATGATGTCTCTTTCAAAGGTTCGCCGAGTCATCATATGTTAAACCACGTTGCGTAGTAGCCAATCACTGTAAGTCCAAGTTATTGCCGTGTTACGGACCAACTCTGGACAATCCATGAGCCAGCGCGTAGCCATACATATGTTGTCTGCGCCGAATGAGAGGTGGCCCCGTTGGCCGAAGTGATCAGCGCGATCGACGCCGTGGACGTGCGCTTCCCGACTTCGCTGAGCCTGGACGGGTCGGACGCGATGAACCCGGAACCCGACTACTCGGCGGCCTACGTGACGATCCGCACGAGCGACGGCGACGAGGGCTACGGGCTCGCCTTCACCGTGGGCCGCGGCAACGACGTCGAGGTCGCCGCGGTCCGGGCGCTGGTACCCCTGGTCGTCGGAATGCCGGTGGCCGACGCGCTCGGCGACCTCGGCGCCTTTTCCCGCCGGCTGACCGGGGACAGCCAGCTCCGGTGGCTGGGCCCGGACAAAGGCGCGATCCACATGGCCGCCGCCGCCATCGTCAACGCGGCCTGGGACCTGCGGGCCCGCCGCGAAGGAAAGCCGGTCTGGCGGCTGCTGGCCGAACTGCCGCCGGAGGAACTGGTCGACCTGGTCGACTTCCGGTACCTGCGGGACGCGCTGACCCGCGACGAAGCCCTCGACATCCTCCGCCGCGCCGAACCGGGCCGCGCGGCCCGCCAGGCCGAACTCCTGGAAACCGGGTTTCCCGCCTACACCACCACTCCCGGCTGGCTTGGGTACTCGCCCGAGAAGCTGGCGGCGCTCGCGAAGGAGGCGGTCGAGGACGGGTTCACCCAGATCAAGCTCAAGGTCGGCGCCGATCTCGACGAAGACATCCGCCGGCTGCGCCTGGCCCGGGACGTCGTCGGGCCGGACATCCGGATCGCCATCGACGCCAACCAAGCCTGGGGCGTCGGCCAGGCCATCGAATGGCTGCGCCCGCTCGCGGAGTTCGACCCGTACTGGATCGAGGAGCCGACCTCGCCCGACGACGTGCTCGGCCACGCGGCGATCCGCCGGGCGGTCGCGCCGATCAAGGTGGCCACCGGCGAGCACACCCACAACGCGGTCATGTTCAAGCAACTCCTGCAGGCCGAGGCGATCGACGTCCTCCAGCTCGACGCGAGCCGCGTCGCCGGGGTGACCGAGAACATCGCGATCCTGTTGCTGGCCGCGAAGTTCGGCGTCCCGGTGTGCCCGCACGCCGGCGGGGTCGGGCTGTGCGAAATGGTGCAGCACCTGTCGATGTTCGACTTCGTCGCGGTGAGCGGCACCCAGACCGACCGCGTCATCGAGTACGTCGACCACCTGCACGAGCACTTCGTCGACCCGGTGCGGATCGAGCGCGGCCGCTACCTGGCCCCGGTCGAGCCGGGACTCGGAGCGCGGCTGCACACCGAATCCGTGGCCCGGTACCGGTTCCCCGACGGACCGGTCTGGCAGCGGGACGCGGTGGTGGTCGCGTGACCGGCGGGGAGTTCGACGGCTTCCGGGCGATCGTGACGGGCGGCGCCTCCGGGATCGGGCTCGCCACCGCGCGGATGCTGTCCCGGCGGGGCGCCCAGGTCGTCTGCCTCGACCTGAACGAGAAGGTCGAGGAACCCCTGACCGGGGTGCGGGCCGACGTCTCGGACGACGACTCGGTGCGAGCCGCGGTCGCCGCCGCGGTGGACCACCTCGGCGGCCTGGACGTCCTGGTCAACAACGCCGGGATCGGCGCGCAAGGAACCGTCGAGGGCAACGACGACGCCGAGTGGCACCGCGTGTTCGACGTCAACGTCGTGGGCATGGTCCGGGTGAGCCGGGCGGCCCTGCCGCACCTGAGGGAGTCGCCCGCCGCGGCGATCGTGAACACCTGCTCGATCGCGGCCACCGCCGGGCTGCCGCAACGAGCGCTCTACAGCGCCACCAAGGGCGCGGTCCTCGCGCTCACCCGCGCGATGGCCGCCGACCACCTGGCCGAGGGGATCCGCGTGTGCTGCGTGAATCCCGGCACCGCGCACACCCCGTGGATCGACCGGCTGCTGGCCACGGCCGACGATCCCGACGCCGAGCTGGCCGCGCTCGCCGCGCGCCAGCCCACCGGGCGGCTCGTCACCGCCGACGAGGTCGCCGCGGCGATCTGCTACCTGGCCGGCCCGGACGCCGGCGCCACCACCGGCACCGATCTCGCCGTGGACGGCGGAATGTCCGGCCTGCGGCTCCGCCCGAAACCTGTCAACGAGGAGAGGTCATGAAGTTCCAGCACCTGCGCGCCGCCGCTGTCGTCACAGCCGGTGTCCTGTCCGCGGCCGCACTGGCCGGCTGCAGCGGCGGCGGCTCGACCGCCGCTTCGGGGGGCAAAACCGTCGTGGGGGTCGACTACCCGCGCTCGGACACCGACTTCTGGAACGCCTACATCAAGTACGTGCCCCAGTTCGCCGGCCAGTTCGGGCTCGACCTCAAGACCACGAACTCGCAGAACGACGTCGCGAACCTGACGGCGAACGTGCAGACGATGATCAGCCAGGGCGTCAAGGGCGTGGTGATGGCGCCGCAGGACACCGCGGCGATCATCCCGACGCTGCAGCAGCTCGCGAGCAAGAAGATCCCGGTCGTGTCCGTCGACACCCGGCCCGACCAGGGCAACGTCTACATGGTCGTGCGGGCCGACAACCGCGCCTACGGCGAGAAGGCCTGCCAGTTCCTCGGCACCAAGCTCGGCGGCCAGGGCAAGGTCGTCATGCTGCAGGGCGACCTCGCCTCGATCAACGGCCGGGACCGCACCGAAGCCTTCAACGACTGCATGAAGAAGACCTTCCCGGGCATCACGGTCTTCGGCGAGGCCACCAACTGGGACGCCAACACCGCGGCCCAGAAGCTGCAGACCCGGCTGACGGCGAACCCGGACATCAAGGGCGTCTACATGCAGTCCAGCTTCGCCCTGGCCGGCACGCTGCAGCTGCTCAAGCAGCGCGGCCTGGCGGTCCCGGCGAGCGACCCGAAGCACGTGTTCATCGTGTCCAACGACGGCATCCCCGAGGAACTCGCCAAGATCCGGGCCGGGGAAATGGACGCGACCGTGTCCCAGCCCGCGGACCTGTTCGCCAAGTACGCCCTGCAGTACGTCAAGGACGCGATCGCCGGCAAGACGCCGGCCCCGGGCAAGACCGACCACGACAGCACCGTCATCCAGGTCCGCGACGGCCTGATGGAGGACCAGCTGGCCGCGCCGCTGGTCACCGCGGACGGCGCCAAGTTCGGGCCGGTGAGCAGCGTCAAGGTCGACGACCAGTCCCTGTGGGGCAACAGCAAGAGCTGAGGCGCTTTCCGGAGAGGAACCGAACATGAACACCGTGCCGGTCGTCGAGGCCCGTCAGGTGGTCAAGCGCTACGGCGCCACGGTCGCACTGGACCACGCCGACCTGACCGTCCTACCCGGACAGACGCACGCGCTCGTCGGCCGCAACGGGGCCGGCAAGTCGACCCTGGTGTCCGTCCTCACCGGACTGACCGAGCCGGACGCCGGAACCGTGCGGCTGGACGGGGAACCGGCGCCGGCCCTGGCCGACCGGGACGGCTGGCGCTCCCGGGTGGCCTGCGTGTACCAGCGGTCGACGATCATCCCCGAGCTGTCGGTGGCGGAGAACCTGTTCCTCAACCGGCAGGAGACCCGCGGCGGGTTCGTCCGCTGGGCCGCGCTGCGCCGCTCGGCCACCGAGCTGCTCGAGCGCTGGTCGGTGGACGTCGACGTGCACCGCCCGGCCCGGGAGCTGAGCGTCGAGCAGCGGCAGTTCGTCGAGATCGCGCGGGCCCTGTCGTTCGGCGCCCGGTTCGTCATCCTCGACGAACCGACCGCGCAGCTCGACGGGGCCGCGATCACCCGGCTGTTCGGCCACATCGCCGAGCTGCAGCGCCAAGGCGTCACCTTCCTGTTCATCAGCCACCACCTCCAGGAGGTGTACGAAATCTGCGACACGGTGACGGTGTACCGGGACGCCCGGCACGTCCTCACCGCGCCGGTCGCCGAGCTGCCGAAGGCCGACCTCGTGGCCGCGATGACCGGCGAGAACGCCGTCATCGCCCAGGAGCGGACGTCGTCGGCCCGCCACGGCGCCGAACCCGTGCTGCGCGTGGACGACCTGAGCCTCGCCCCGTACTTCGAGGACGTGTCGTTCGACGTCGCGCCCGGGGAGATCGTCGGGCTGGCCGGGTCGGGCGGCAGCGGCAAGACCGAGCTCGCCGAGGCACTGGCTGGGCTGCGCAAGCCCACCGCCGGCACGGTCTTCGTCGGGGACTCCCGCCCCCGGCCCGGCGACGTCCCGGCCGCGCTGGCCGCGGGGGTGGGCTTCGTCCCGGAAGACCGCCACCACCAGGGTTTCGTGCCGGAGATGTCCATTGCGGACAACTCCACGATGAGCGTCATGGACCGGCTCGGTCCCGGCATCTTCGTCCGGTCGGGCCTGCGCGACCGGCTCGCCGGGCAGCTGATCACGCGCCTGGCGGTGAAGACCCCCGGCCCGGAGCTGCCGGTGTCCGCGCTGTCCGGCGGCAACCAGCAGAAGGTCGTCATGGCCCGGGCGCTGGCCGGCGACCCCCGCCTGCTCGTGCTGATCACCCCCACCGCCGGGGTCGACGTGCGGTCGAAGGAGTTCCTCCAGGGCAAGGTCGCGGAGGCCGCCGCGGCGGGCACCGCGGTGCTGATCGCCTCGGACGAACTGGACGACCTGCGCCTGTGCGACCGGCTGCTGGTCGTGGTGCACGGCCGGCTCACCACCGAAATCCCCGCAGGCTGGCAGGACCGCGAGGTCGTGGCCGCCATGGAAGGAGTCGACCTCGATGCCTGAAAGCCCCGCCGCGGTGGGCGCCCCGCCACGGACCGGATCCGGCCCCGCGCCCCGGCGCATCGCACTGGCCCGGCTGCGCGACTTCGCGCTGGTGCCCGGGATCATCGCGATCGCCGTCGTCGGCCAGCTGGTGAACCCGGTGTTCCTCCAGTACGACAACGTGATCAACATCCTGCAGACGATGTCGGAGATCGCCCTGCTGGTGCTCGCCCAGACGATGGTCCTGGTCGTCGGCAAGATGGACCTCTCGCTGGAATCGACCTTCGGGCTCGCGCCGGGCGTCGCGGCGTGGCTGACGATCGGCGGCGGCCATTCGCTCGGGCTGCTGCCGTCGTGGACCGCCGTGCCCGTGGTGCTCCTGGTCGGCGCGGTGGTGGGGGCGCTCAACGCCCTGCTGATCGTCCGGTTCGGGCTGAGCGGGTTCGTCGTCACCCTCGGCATGCTGATCGTGCTGCGCGGCCTGCTGACCGGGATCTCCGGCGGCCAGACCTTCTTCGGCCTGCCCGATTCGCTGCTCTACCTCGGCACCACGTTGTGGGCCGGGATCCCGGCGTCGATCTGGATCTGCGTCCTGCTGTTCGCCGGCGGGATCGTGCTGCTCGGCTACACCCGGTTCGGCCGCAGCCTCTACGCGATCGGCGGCAACGAGGACGCGGCGAAGGCCGCGGGCATCCGGACCGACCGCATCGTGTGGATCGTGCTGATCGGGGCCAGCGTCCTGGCCGCGCTCGGCGGGCTGCTGCTCTCGGGGCGGCTCGCGTCCGTGGCCGCGGCGCAGGGCAACGGCTACATCTTCACGGTGTTCGCCGCCGCCGTGATCGGCGGGGTCAGCCTGAACGGCGGCCGCGGCACGCTCTTCGGTGCCTTCACCGGCATCCTGCTGCTGTACATGATCCAGAACGTGCTGACCCTGGCCGGGGTGCCGGCCCAGTGGATCGGTGCGCTCAACGGCGCGATCATCCTCATCGCGCTGGTGATGTCCCGCATCACCAGCGGCAAGCGGCAGACCTGATGGCGGACCTCGGCCTGGGCACCGCGGGCCTGGGCAACGTCTTCGGCGACGTCGACGACGAGGCCGCCGCGGAGGTCGTCGCCGCGGCGGCCGGTGCCGGGGTGCGGTACTTCGACACCGCGCCCTACTACGGTTTCGGGCTGGCCGAACGCCGGCTCGGCCCGGCGCTGGCGCGGCTGCCCGCGGGTTCGTTCGCGGTGTCGACGAAGGTGGGCCGGACGCTCACCGACGGCGGCTGCTTCTTCGACTTCTCCGCGGCCGCCGTCCGCCGGGGGATCGAAGGCAGCCTCGACCGGCTGGGCCTCGACCGCGTCGACATCGTGTACCTGCACGATCCCGACGACCACGAAGAGCAAGCCGCTTCCGAGGCGTGGCCGGAACTGCGCCGGCTGCGCGACGAAGGCGTGGTCTCCGCGATCGGCGTCGGGATGAACCAGTGGGAGATGCCCGCCCGGTTCGTCGAACGGCTCGACGTCGACGTCGTCCTGCTCGCCGGCCGGTACACGCTGCTCGACCGCAGCGGTGCGCGGTTGCTCGACTTGTGCGGCGAGCGCGGGGTCGACGTCGTGCTCGGCGGGGTGTTCAACTCCGGCCTGCTCATCGACCCCCGGCCGGGCGCCTGGTTCGACTACGCCCCCGCGTCGGCGGACCTGCTGGCCCGCGCGCAGCGCATGCGCGAGGTCGCCGCTTCGGCGGGGTACGACCTGGCCGCGTGCGCACTCGCGTTCGCCGCCGCGCACCCCGCCGTCACCTCGGTCCTGGTCGGTGCCACGAGCGCCGAGCAGGTGCGGGCGAACGCCGAGGCCTTCCGCCACGCGGTGCCGCCGGATCTGCTGCACCGGCTGGTTTCCTGCTAGCTCCCCATCACCCTCTGGAGAGTGCGATGACGCCCCCTGCCCAGAACCCGTTCTCCCGCCGGCAGTTCGGCGCCCTCGCGGCCGCCGGGCTCGCCGCCGCGGCCGTGCCGCCCGCGCTGGCCGGCCCGGCGGCCGCCGCCACGGCGGCCGAGCCGTACCAGCCCACCTGGCCGTCGGTCGACCGGCACCCGCCCGCGCCGGAATGGTTCCAGGACGCCAAGTTCGGCATCTACTGGCACTGGGGCGCGTTCACCACCCCGGAGTTCGGCAGCGAGTGGTACGGCCGGAACATGTACATCCCGGACAGCGGCGAGAACAAGCACCACAAGGCGACCTACGGCGACCCGGCGGTGTGGGGCTACGACCGGTTCATCGACGGCGGCACCGACGTGGCCGGCAACCCCGTGCAGTTCGCGCCGAAGCCGGTTTCCCAGGGCGGCCGGTTCGACCCGGAGGACTGGGCGCGGGTGGTCAAGGCGTCCGGGGCGAAGTTCGCCGGCCCGGTCGCCGAGCACCACGACGGGTTCTCGATGTGGGACAGCAAGGTCAACGAGTGGAACTCGGTGGCGCGCGGGCCGCGGCTGAACCTGCTGGACCTGTTCGGCAAGGCCATCCGCGGGCAGGGGCTCAAGCTGCTGGTCGCGATGCACCACGCGTTCAACTACAACGGTTTCTACGACTTCGCCCCGCCGCAGCCCACCCCGAGCCTGCGCAAGCTGTACGGCCAGCTGCCGCGCGCCGACGAGGACGCGCTCTGGCTGGCCAAGCTCAAGGAAGTGATCGACCGCGCGCAGCCGGACGTCCTCTGGCAGGACTTCTCGCTGAACTCGCCCGGCTACTGCATCAACAGCGGCCCGTGCGCGGTGGGGGAGCGGCAGCGCCTCGAATTCCTGGCCTACTACTACAACCAGGCCGAAAAGTGGGGCAAGGACGTCGTCTCGACGTTCAAGCACTTCGACCACGGGTTCACCACCAACGGCGAGGTCGCCGACTACGAGCGCGGCGGCCCGGCCGACATCGTCACGCCGTACTGGCTCACCGACGACGCGATCAGCAGCAGCAGCTGGAGCTACACCCGGGGCATCGGCTACTACTCGAGCACCCAGATGATCCACGCGCTGATCGACCGGGTCAGCAAGGGCGGCAATATGCTGCTCAACATCTCCCCGACGCTCGAAGGCACCATCCCGGCCGAGCAGCGGGCCGTGCTCGCCGACTTCGGCACCTACCTCGGCCGTGTCGGCGAGTCGATCTACGCCACGCGCGCCTGGGACGTCTACGGCGAGGGCCCGACCAAGATGGGCGGCGGTTCGTTCGTTTCGCCGAAGGTGGGCACGGCCAAGGACTTCCGGTTCACCCGCGACAAGGCGGCCCGCGTGCTCTACGCGACCGTGCTGGCCTGGCCCGGGGCCACGGCGGACCTCACCACGCTGTCCGGCAAGCGGATCGACCTGAACAGCCTGCGGCGCGTCGAACTGCTCGGTGCTCCCGGCGCGCTGAAGTACACCCAGGACGCGAGCGCGCTGCACGTCACCCTGCCGGCGGCGAAGCCGTACGAATCACCCGCCTACGTGCTGAAGCTGACGTTCGACGGCCCGATCCCGGCGGTGGGCCCGGCGTCCGGCGCGACCGTGTTCGCCGACGTCGGTTACCGTGGCGCGAGCGCGGCGCTGGGGGTCGGCAGCTACACAGCGGCCCAGTTGCAGGCCAGGAACATCCGGCCCCGGACCATTTCCTCGATCTGGCCGGGAGACGGTTACCAGGCCCTCGGCTATCCCGGGGACGACCTCGCCGGCACCCCGGGCAAGTACGTGACGGCGACGCCGGACCTGCGCACCTCCGGGTTCAACGACACGATCGTTTCGCTGCGCATCGCGTTCGACCCCGCCCGGTGGTTCCGCATCGTCAACGTCACCAGCGGCCTGGCCGTGGACGGCGGTGGCGCGGTCGCGGCGGGCAGCCCGCTCAAGGTCTGGACCCCGGACGGCAGCACGAACCTCCAGTTCCGCGTCGAGGACGCCGGCGACGGGTTCGTCAAGCTGACCAACCGCACCGACGGCCTGGTGATCGACGGCGCGGGCGCGACCACCGCGGGCGGCAATCCGGTGCAGTCGGCCTACACCGGCGCGGCGAGCCAGCAGTGGTCGATCACCGACACCGGCGGCGGTGTCTGCGTGATCGCGAACCGGGCGAGCGGGCTGGTCCTCGACGGCGGCGGGAGCGTGCCCTCGGGCTCCCCGCTCAAGGTGTGGTCCGACGACGGCAGTTCCAACCTCCGGTGGCTGTTCTCCGTTGTCTGAGGTACTTCTGTCTGAGGTACTTCCGGGTGCCGTGACCGGTCGCCGGTCACGGCACCCGGCCGTCGAGCTCCCGGATTTCGGCCAGGTGCGCGCGCAGCCAGCGTTCGGACGTGTCGACGTGCATCAGCGCGGCGGCGGTGGCCACCGCGGGATCCCGGTCGGCGAGCGCGTCGTAGATGGCCTTGTGCTGCGCCAGCGTCACGTGCGTCGCGCCCCGCTCGACCGTGCCGCGCCAGACCCGCGCGCGCAGGGTGCGCGAGGAGATCCCGTCCAGCAGCGCGGTGAGGGTCTCGTTGCCCGCCGCGGTGACGACCGCCCGGTGGAAGGCGGCGTCGAGCACGGTGAGGCGTTCGACGTCCTCGACCGCGTCGTGCATCGCGTCGAGCAGCTCGCCGACCGCGCGCAGCTGGGCGTCGGTGATCCGGGTGGCGGCCAGGCCGGTCGCCGCGGGCTCGAGGAGCCGGCGCACCTCGGTGAGCTCGAGGATGCTGCCGTCCTGCATGAGCGCCACGGCGTTGCCGAGGCCTTCCAGGAGCAGGCTCGGCGCGAGACTGGTGACGTACGTGCCGTCGCCACGGCGGACTTCGAGCACCCTGGCCAGCGCGAGCGCCTTCACGGCCTCCCGCGTGGGACTGCGGGAAATCCCCAGCTCGGTGGCCAGTTCGTGCTCGGGGGGCAGCTTGGCGCCCGCCGGGAACCGGCCGGACCGGACGAACTCCCGGATCCGGTCGATCGCTTCGTCGGTCAACGACCTCGCCATGGTCCTCCTCGGACAGCTCACCTGGGGAATCAGTCTAACATTCGTATGATGTATGTCTGCTGAGGAGGCATCGGTGTTCCGTCAGGTTGGCTGATTCGCCAGTTTCGATGACGACTGCGCCTTAAGACATGTGATGTCTGTACCGCGTGCTTACTTACTTGTAAGTTAGCAGACATGACGACTTTCACTATCGACGAGGCCGAGACGCTGTGCGACCAGTGGGAGAAGGCGTGGAACGGCCATGACGCCGGCGCGGTCGCCGCGATGTGCGCGGACGACCTCGTCTACGACGAACCGGCGCTGGGGCGGACCGCGCATGGGCCCGGCTCGATCCGCGAGTTCGTGACGCACATGGCGCGGGCCTACCCGGACTACTCGTTCGCGCGCATGGGGCTCTACACCGAGGTGACCCGCCGCGCCGTGCTCGTCGCGTGGCGCTTCACCGGCACGTTCGCCAAGACCGGCAGCCGCGTCGAGTTCCACGGCGACGACCGGCTGGAGCTGGGCGAGGACGGGCTGATCCACGCGTACCGGTGCCTGTACGACAACAAGTTCGTGCTCGGTCAGCTCGGCGGTGGCGCGGGGGACCGGTGAGCGACGCGGGCCCGGCCCGCCTGCCCGCCGCGGCGCGCCGGGCGGGGATCATCGAAGCGGCCGACGCCGAGTTCGCCGCGCACGGGCTGGCGGGCACCCGGCTGGAGGCCATCGCCGGCCGGGCCGGCATCTCGCACCCGCGGATCGTGCAGATGTTCGGCTCCAAGCGGAAGCTGTTCCTCGAAGTCGTGCACGCCGCCTTCGACCGCATCGAGGCGGCGTTCGAAGGCGCCGAGCCGGAGCTGGCCGCGCTGGGCGTCGCCTACGTGCGGCTCCTGCAGGGCGATCCGACGGTCGGCCTGGTGGTGCTGCAGGGCTACGCGGCGGCGGCGGACGAGCCGGTCCGCGAGGCGGTCCGCCGGCGGCACCTCGCTCTGATGGACTCGATCGCCCGGTTGACGGGCGCGGACGCGTTGCGGGTGCGGACGTTCTTCGCCACGGGCCTCGTCCAGACGGTGTCGACGGCGCTCGAGCTGCCCGAGCCGCGCGCCGACACGGCTTGGAGTGCCTGGATCCTCGACCGCGCCGACCCGGCCGGCGACTCGTGACGGCGCCGGATTTCTCCACCGCCGATGACCTTCCGGACCGCGCGATTGTCCGGTTCGTTGTCCGGGTCGAGTGACCGGTGGCATAAAATGCGAAATCCGACGGTAGTGCTCCTCCTGCCCCTGGTCAAGCGGGTTGCAAATTCGAGTGTTTCGACAATGGGAGCCGATACGGCGGAACGGCCGATCCGGTTGTTTCGGAAAGGTCACGACCGGATGGCGATCATGAGATTTACAAATCGGCCGCGCGCGGCTTAGTCTCCACGCGGACTGGGGCCGCGCGAATCCTTCGCGCGGGGGTGTTCGGGAGGTGGCCGCGTGGCGTACGTGACGCGGGTACGGCGGGAGCGGCTCTCGGTCGACGAGCTGGTGCGCCGGGTCCAGGCCGAAGGGGAGCTGTCCCGGCGCGGGGCGCCGCGACGGCGCAGGTGCCGGTTGAGCGCTTCCGGGGCCGTCGTCGCCTTCGGTGTCGTCGTGGTTTTCCTGGCCTCGTGCGGCCGGGCCGCCGAAACGCCGCTGCCGCCGGACGTCCGGCCGCCGTCCGCGCCGGCGACCGCCGCCGGGCGGTGAGCCGGTGCTGCCCAGCAGGCAAGCCACCGGCTCGGCCGTCGTGCTGCCGGACCCGGGACGTTCGATCGGGGTGGTGACCTCGACGCTGGCGACCCTCGGCAACAGCCGGACGTTCGACGCCATCGCGCAGGCGGCCGCGGCCGAGGAGTACGCGGTCAAGCTGATATCGCTGGGCCGGCCGTCCCGGCCGGCGGTGACCGACGCGTTCCGGGAGCTCGCGAAGCACGACGTCGACGGTTTGGTGGTGCTGGTCGAGGAATACGCCCTGGATTGGCCCGGAATTGTTTTCCCGGAGGATGTTCCGGTGGTGGTCGTCGATTCGAACGCCCGTGCCGGATATCCGACGGTGGACACGGATCAGGCGCAGGGTGCGGTGCTGGCGACCGAGCACCTGCTCAAGCTCGGCCACGAGACGGTGTGGCACATCGCGGGCCCGTCGGATTCGTGCGCGGCGGACCACCGCGAGCGGGCTTGGCGGCGGACGTTGACGCGGTTCGACCGGCGGGTCCCGTTGCCGGTGGTGGGGGACTGGACGGCCGAGTCGGGCTACACGCTGGGCCGGGTGCTGGCGCACGATCCCGCGGTGACGGCGGTGTTCGCGGCGAACGATCAGATGGCGCTGGGGTTGTTGCGGGCGCTGCACGAGGCCGGTCGTTCGGTGCCGGGTGAGGTCAGTGTGGTCGGGTTCGACGACATGGCGGAGGCGGCGAGTTTCTGGCCGCCGCTGACCACGATCCGCCAGCCCTTCGCCGAGCTGGGCGCCCGGGTGGTGCAGACGGTGCTGGGCGAGCTGCGGTCCGGGGTGCGGATCGCGACCCCCGAGAGCGTGCCGGTGACGCTCGTCGTCCGGGCGAGCACCGGCCCGCCGCCCTGGTGATCCGGACCCGCCCGGGCTCGGCGCACCGGCCCGCTTCGGCGAGTTCTCCACCCGCCGGACCGCTGCCACGCCAGGCGGATTCCGCCGCGCGCATCGGCCGTCGAATCCGTCGAACAGGCTGATTCGTTACCCGGCCCGGCAACTCGACTCTTGACGACAACCGGCATGACTGCGTAGACATGTCAGCGCAGTCACACGGCTCACCAGGCACGATGGTGAGCGGAGACCGGGAGAGAGCAATGACGCGATCGGGCCGGGGCGGGAATTCGCCCGCACCCAGCAGCAAGGACGTGGCGCTGGCCGCCGGTGTCTCGCAAAAGACCGTCTCCCGGGTCTTCAACAACGAGCAGTACGTCTCCGCCGACGTGCGCCGCCGGGTGCTGGCGGCCGCCGAAGAGATCGGGTACCGGCCGAACAACGCCGCTCGGGCGCTCGCGTCCGGGCGGACCCGCTCGATCGGGGTCGTCACGCTGGGGACCGGGCTCTACGGACCCGCGTCCCTGCTCGTGGGCATCGAACGCGCGGTGCAGAACGCCGGCTACGCGCTGCGCGTGGTCAGCACCCTCGAGGGCGATCCGTCGGGCGTCGCCGGTGCCGTCGAGTCGCTGCTCGAGCAGGGCGTCGACGGGATCGTCATCTCCGAACCGATCGACGAGGGCCCGCTGGCCCTGCAGGTGGACGTCCCGGTCCTGGTGTTCGGCGCACCGCCGTCCTTCACCGCGCCCCGGCTGATCACCGCGGGCGTGGTCTCGGAAGAGCTGGCCCGGCTCGCCACGGAGCACCTGCTCGACCTCGGGCACCGGACCGTCCACCACATCGCGGGTCCCCGGCGCTGGTACGCGGCCCGGGACCGGACCGAGGGCTGGCGCAAGGCGGTGCGGGCACGCGGCGCGGCCGAGCCCCCGGTCGTCGACGGCGACTGGTCGGCCCGGTCCGGCTACGCCGCCGGGCGGGCGCTGGCCGCCGGCGACGTCACCGCGGTCTTCGCGGCCAACGACGACATGGCCATCGGGCTGATCCGCGCGCTGCTCGAAGCGGGCAAACGGGTTCCCGAAGACGTGAGCGTCGTCGGCTTCGACGACACGCCCATCTCCGCGTACGTGACCCCGCCCCTGACCACCGTGCGGCAGCCGTTCGACGCGATGGCGGCCGCGGGCCTGCGCCTGCTCGTGCACGCCGTCGAACAGCCGCAGGCGGGCGACCTCGATCCGGAGGACCCGCCGCTCGAACTCGTCGTCCGCGCCTCGACCGCTCCGCCGTCGTCCCGGAAGACCTCCGGGAGCGGGCGGCCGGCGATCTCCCGTTCCGGCGGAAATCCGGGCTGACCGCCCGGAATCCGCGCTCCCTTCCCCAGCACCGGCGTGCCCGGCACGCCTCCATCCTCCGGCAGGAGTTCCGTCATGCCCGAATTCGTCCCGAACCACGCCCTCAGCCGCCGGTCCTTCCTCGCCGCGGCCGGCGCGGTCTCGCTCGGCGCCGCACTGGCCGCGTGCACCGGCGGCGGAAGCACCGCCGCGCCCGCCGCCGCGCCGGTGAGCCAAGCCGACGTCGACAAGGCGATGTCGACGCCCACCGAACTGGTCTTCTGGAGCTGGGCCCCGGAAATCGAGCAGGAAGTCGCCCTGTTCACGAAGAAGTACCCGGCGATCAAGGTCACGGTGCAGAACGCCGGCCAGGGGACACCGCAGTACACCAAGCTGCGGACCGCGTTGCAGGCCGGCACCGGCGCACCCGACGTGGCGCAGGTCGAGTTCCAGTACCTCCCGACCTTCACCGTTCTCGACAGCCTGCTCGACCTGCGGCCCTACGGCGCCGACGCGCTGAAGGCGAAGTTCGTCGACTGGACGTGGGGCCAGGTCAGCGGACCGAACGGGGAGGTCTTCGCGATCCCGCAGGACACCGGCCCGATGGGACTGCTGTACCGGCAGGACATCTTCGACGCCCACGGCATCACCGTGCCGAAGACGTGGGACGAATTCGCGGCCGCGGCGCGGAAGCTGCACGCCGCCGCCCCGGACGTCTACCTGACCAACCTCGCCGCGAACCAGGCCGCGGCCTGGCACGGCCTGCTCTGGCAGGCCGGGGACAAGCCGTACACGCTGTCGGGCAAGAGCGACATCACGGTCGCCGTCAACAGCCCGGCCGCCAAGAAGCTCGCCGGCTACTGGGGCGGGCTGGCCAAGGAAGGCGTCATCGCGACCGAGACGGACTTCACCGACTCCTGGTACGCCTCGCTCAACAACGGGAAGTACGCCACCTGGATCACCGCGGCGTGGGGCCCGGCCTTCCTGTCCGGCTCGGCCAAGGCCACCGCGGGCAAGTGGCGGGCCGCGCCGCTCCCGCAGTGGGACGCGGCCAAGCCGAGCTCCGGCAACTGGGGCGGCTCGACGACCGCGGTGCTGAAGAGCACGAAGAACCCGATCGCCGCGGCGATGTTCGCGCAGTTCCTCAACAGCGACCCCGGATCGGCGAAGATGTTCGCCACCAAGCAGCTCTTCTTCCCGGCGACCAAGGCGCTGCTCGCCGACCCGTCCTTCGCCGGTGACACCCCGTCGTTCTACGGCGGCCAGAAGGTCAACGAGGTCTTCAGCGCGATCGGCGAGACCGTTTCGCCGTCGTTCCAGTGGCCGCCGTTCCTGGACCAGGCGGTGACCGACTGGACCGAGACCGTCGGCAAGTCGCTGGCCGACAAGACCGACACGGTCGCCGCGCTCGACCAGTGGCAGACGCGGATCACGACGTTCGCCAAGAACCAGGGCTTCACGGTCCAGGGCGGGTGAGCGCGGTGAAGCACCGTTCCGCGGGGCCGTGGTTCGTCGCCCCGTTCCTCGTCCTGTTCGTGCTGTTCTTCGTCACCCCGCTGGGCTACGCCGCCTACCTCAGCTTCTTCCAGCACAAGCTGATCGGCGGCACGGTCTTCGTCGGGCTGGACAACTACGCCAAGGCCGTCGCCGACCCCCAGTTCCTCCGCGGCGTGCTGCGGGTGGCGACGTTCTTCGTCATCCAGGTGCCGGTCATGCTGTTGCTGGCGCTGCTGTTCGCGCTCGCGCTGGACAGCGGGCTGATGTGGCTCTCGAAGGTGGTCCGCCTGGGTGTCTTCGTCCCGTACGCCGTGCCCAGCGTGGTCGCGACGCTGATGTGGGGCTACCTCTACGGCCAGGACTACGGGCCGTTCGCCCAGCTGAGCCGGTTCTTCGGGCTGCCGGTGCCGAAGTTCCTCAGCGACAGCTGGATGCTCGGCAGCCTCGCGAACGTCGTCACGTGGGAGTTCGTCGGCTACAACATGATCATCCTCTACGCCGCCCTGCGGACCATTCCGGCCGAGCTCTACGAAGCGGCCGAAGTGGACGGTGCCGGTGCCTGGCGCACGGCCTGGTCGATCAAGCTCCCGGCCCTGCGCCCGGCGCTGCTGCTGACCCTGCTGTTCTCCGTGATCGGCAGTTTCCAGCTGTTCAACGAACCCAAGCTGCTGAAGACCATCGCGCCCAACGTCATCGACAGCGGGTACACGGCGAACCTGTACGCGTATTCGCTGGCCTTCACGGGTCAGCAGGTCAACTACGCGGCCACCGTGTCGTTCCTGCTGGGCCTGATCATCGTCGTCATCTCCTACACGATCCTGATCACCGCCAACCGCCGGAGCCGGAGGGCCGCCGCATGACCCACCGCATGACCCGCCGGCACAGCGTCCCGCTGACCGTCGCCATGCTGGCCGCGCTGGCCTACTTCCTGCTGCCGCTGTTCTGGCTGGTCGTCGCCTCGACCAAGAGCACCCAGGACCTGTTCACGACGTTCGGGCTGTGGTTCTCCAAGGTGCCGCAGCTGCTCACCAACATCGGGGACACGCTGACGCACCAGGACGGCATCTTCGGCCGCTGGCTGCTGAACACGATCGGCTACGCCGTGGTCAGCGCGCTCGGGGCCGCGCTGCTCGCGGCGGCCGCCGGCTACGGGTTCGCGAAGTACCGCTTCCGCGGCCACGGCGCCGGGTTCAACCTCGTGCTCGGCGCGGTGATGGTGCCGGCGACGGCGCTGGCGATCCCGACCTACCTGCTGTTCTCCCAGGTGGGCCTGGTCAACACGCCGTGGGCGGTGATCCTGCCGTCGCTGGTCAACCCGTTCGGGCTGTACCTGATGCGGATCTACGCCCAGGACGCGGTCCCGGACAGCATCATCGAAGCCGCCCGGATCGACGGCGCGGGGGAGGCCCGGATCTTCTTCCGCATCGGGTTGCGGATGCTGGCGCCGGGGCTGGTCACCGTCGTGCTCTTCACGCTGGTGGCCACCTGGAACAACTACTTCCTGCCGCTGATCATGCTCAACGACCAGCGCCTGTACCCGGTCACCCTCGGGCTCGCCTTCTGGGCGGAGCAGGCCCAGAACGGCGGCGCCGGCGCCAGCGGCGAGATGCTGCCGCTGGTGCTGACCGGATCGCTGCTCTCGATCATCCCCCTCGTCGTGGCTTTCCTGTTCCTGCAGCGGTACTGGCAGAGCGGGCTCGCCGCCGGCGCCGTCAAGCAGTGACATCGACCCTTCCTGGAGGTACCCCCATGGCGGTCCTGCCCGCCCGCGTCCTGTTCGGTGCCGCCTACTACCACGAGTACCAGCCCTGCGAACGGCTCAAGACCGACCTCGACCTGATGGCCGAGGCGAAGTTCACCGTGATCCGCGTCGGCGAGTCGGTCTGGTCCACCTGGGAGCCCGAGAACGGCCGCTTCGACCTCGACTGGCTGCAGCCGGTCCTCGACGGGGCCCACGAGCGCGGGATCTCCGTGGTCCTCGGGACACCGACGTACGCCGTGCCACCCTGGCTGGCCCGGCAGTACCCGGAGATCGCCGGCGAACGCGCCACCGGGCAGCGCATCGGCTGGGGCGCCCGCCAGGAGGTCGACTTCACCCACCCGGCGTTCCGGTTCCACGCCGAGCGCGTGATCCACCGGATCCTCGCCCGCTACGCGGAACACCCGGCCATCATCGGGTTCCAGGTGGACAACGAGCCGGGGCTAGAGCTGCTCCACAACCACGGCGTCTTCCAGCGGTTCGCCGACCACCTGCGCGCGAAGTACGGCGACGTCGAGACGCTCAACCGCGAGTGGGGCCTGGTCTACTGGTCGCACCGGCTCTCGACGTGGGCCGACCTGTGGACCCCGGACGGCAACGCCCAGCCGCAGTACGACGTCGCCTGGCGCGAGTTCCAGGCCCGCCAGACCACCGAGTTCATCGCGTGGCAGGCGGAGATCGTTCGCCAGTACTCACGTCCCGAGCAGTTCGTCACCACCTGCATCTCCTACACGCGGCCGGCGGTCGAGGACGACGAGCTCACCGACAGCCTCGACATCGCCTCGGGCAACCCGTACTACGTGATGCAGGACGGCCTCGCGCTGCCGGACCCGACCCCGGCGGACCACGAGCAGAAGTGGAACACCGCCGGCGTCTGGTCGCTGTACCAGACCGCGGACTGGATGTTCTCCTCGCGCCAGGCCCCCTTCCTGGTCACCGAAACCAACGCCATGCACATCGGCCCGACGTGGGACAACCGGCCCGCGTTCGACGGCCAGTGGCGTCAGGCCGCCTGGGCGCTGGTCGCGCGCGGCGCCCGGATGATCGAGTACTGGCACTGGCACACGCTGCACTTCGGCGCCGAGACCTACTGGGGCGGCATCCTGCCGCACAGCGGGCGGCCCGGCCGCACCTACGCCGAGCTGGCCCGCCTCGGCGAGGAGTTCGAGCTCGCCGGAGCCACCGTCGCCGGGCTCGAACCGGACGAGGACCTCACGATGGTGTACTCGACGCCGAGCAAGTGGCTCATGCAGAAGTACCCGGCACTGTCCACTCCGGACGGCGAGCCGGACCCGACGTCCTACCACCGGTTCTTCGACCCGTTCTACCGAGGCGCCTTCGACGCGGGCCGCCAGGTCCGGATCGTCCACATCAGACAGCTGCACGACGAGCGAGGCGAGCGCGAAGGCGTTTCGCCGGAGGAAGCCGCGCGCCGCCACCCCGTCCTGGTCGTGCCCGCGCTGTACCTCGCCGGTGACAGCACCCTGGACTGGCTCGCCGAATACGCCCGCGCCGGCGGCCACCTCGTCCTCGGCCCCCGCACCGGCTACGCCGACCACGAAGGGCGGGCGCGGCACGAACCGGCGCCCGGACGGCTCGCCGACGTCGCCGGTGTCCGGTACGACGAGTTCAGCAACCTCGGCGCCGACATCCCGCTCAAGGCGGTCCCGGGCAGCCCCCTGGAACTGCCGCCGGACGCGGCGGCGACGCGCTGGGCCGACGGGCTGACGGTCGTCGACGCGCAGGTGCTCGCCGAGTACGACCACCCGCACTTCGGCCGCTGGCCGGCGGTCACCACCCGGACCGCGGGTGACGGCCGGGTGACCTGCGTCGGCACGGTCCCGGACGCCGCGTCCGGCCGGGCGCTGGCCCGCTGGCTGGTGCCGTTGCCCGCGCACGCGTGGCCGAACCTCCCCGAGTCCGTCACCGCGACCACCGGGACCGCGCCGGACGGCCGGCGGGTGCACGTGATCCACAACTGGAACTGGAATCCCACCACCGTGACCGCGCCCGCGCCGCTGTCCGACCTGCTCGACGGCACCAGTGTGCCGACGGGGATGGCCCTGAGCCTCGGCCCGTGGGACGTCCGCGTCTTCGTCGAACGACCCCCTGCGAAGAAGTAGCGAGGAACCGATGGCCCGATCCTTCAAGGTGGTGCTGCTCGTCGCCGTCGCGGCGCTGCTGGGCGTGAGCCCGGCGGCCACCGCGCAGACGAGCGGCCCGACGACGATCTTCAAGCCGACGACCGCCGCGGGGTACGTCGATCCGGGTGTCATGTACGCGCGGTCGATCACCCTGCACCACAACGGGGAAGCCAACGGGACGCTGGTCTCGACGTTCGAGGTCTACCGGAACGCGGGCGCCCCGGTGTTCCCGGTGTACCGCAGCGGCGACGCCGGGACGAACTGGACGTACGTCTCGCAGGTCACCGACACGGTCAACGGTTACGGCCTCCGCTGGAACCCGGAGATCTACGAACTCCCGGCACCGCTCGGCACGCTCCCGGCGGGCACCCTGCTCGTCTCGGGGCTGTCGGTGCCCGCGGACATGAGCTCCACCGAGATCCTGCTCTACGCCAGCACGGACATCGGGAAGACGTGGAAGCTGCTGAGCTCGGTCGCCAAGGGCGGCGCGGCCAAGGTGCAGGACCCGAACACGCCGGTGTGGGAACCGGTGCTGCTGATGCGCGACGGCAAGCTGATCGTGTACTACTCGGACCAGCGGGACAACGCGCACCACTCGCAGGAGCTCGTCCACCAGGTCACCACGGACGGCCGGACGTGGGGACCGGTCGTCGACGACGTCGTCTACCCGGCGCAGTCCGCCCGCCCCGGCATGGCGACGGTCGCCCGGCTGCCCGGCGGCCGGTGGATCATGACCTACGAGTACTGCGGCGCCCCGCAGGGCAGCTGCCCGGTCTACTACCGGATCGCGACCGACCCGGAGAAGTTCCTCCAGGCCGGCGACCACCAGATCATCCTCGACGACGGCACCAAGCCGTGCTGCCAGCCGTTCGTCGTCTGGACGCCCGCGGGCGGCCCGCAGGGCACGATCGTGGTCAGCGACGGCGGGCAGACCGCGCTCGCCGTCAACACCGCGGGCGGTGACCCGGCCCAGTGGCGGTCGCAGGCGTCCAACGCGCCCGGCGGGTACAGCCGCGGCCTGATGGTGATGCCGGACGGCAACACGGTCATGTCCGTCACCGGCGGGTACCACGACAGCACCTCCCTCAACACCGCCGAGTTCGCCCTCGACCACGTCGCACCGGGCCTTTCGACCGAAGCGACGTACACGCTGACGAACGACCACTCCGGCCTGAACCTCGGCGTCGGCGGCACGTCGGTGGTCCAGCAGCCCGGCGCCGCGCCGTGGGTGCTCACCCGCCGGCCGAGCGGGTACTTCACGGTGGCCACCGGAGGCCGCGTCCTGTCGGTCGCCGGCGGGTCCACAGTGGACGGCGCGCGCCTGGAGGTGCGCACGCCTTCGCCGGGCTCGGCGACCCAGGAATGGGCGGTCGTCCAGCAGACGGACGGGACGTACGAGCTGGCGAACCGCAAGAGCGGCAAGCTGCTGGAGGACCTCGCCTGGTCCACTTCGCCGGGAGCGCCGATGGACCAGTGGTCGGACGCCGATGGCCGCAACCAGCGGTGGACCCTGCACCAGACGGCCCCGTCGACCCTGACTACCGGTGACTTCACGATCCGGAACCAGCTGGGCGGCTACCTGGAGATCCCGGGTGCTTCCACGGCTCCGGGAACCCAGGCCGACCAGTGGTGGTACGCGAACCAGCGGTGGCACCTGTGGCACTTCACGGCGGCGGACGGCGGCTACCGGATCGTGAACGCGAAGTCGGGCCTGGCGCTCACCGACACGCACCCCTCGGGCAGCGAGGCGATCACCCAGACCGCCGTCGACCCCGGCAACGCGCGGCAGGTGTGGTCGCTGGTGTCGAGCGGGGACCGCACGCTGATCAAGAACGGGGGCAGCGGCCGGTTCGTCACGATCACGAACGGGTCGCCGGCGAACCTGGCGAAGGCGGTTTCCTGGACGCGGATCGACACGCCGGACCAGCTCTGGACGGTGAGCCGGGTCAACTGAGCCGAGGGTGGGGCGCCGCCGCCGGAATCGGCCCGCGGTACCGGTGAGTGGCCACCCACCGCGGCGATCGTGACAAATTTTCAGGTACTTTCCGTCATCCGGTTGACACATCGGGCGCCTGGTTCCAGCATCAATGCTGCCGAGCCAGCGGTCAAAAGATCACCGGATGCGTGACGACGGCCGCGGCTCACCCGTTCGAACCACTCTCGCCCAAGGATGTGCGGACGTGACCGAGAACCGGTTTCCCGGCGCCCAGTGCGCCGATCCCCCCTAGTCCGTGGTGAACGCGGCGGCCGTCGGCGGTCCGATCGGCGGTCCGGCTCGCTTTCCGGTGAAGTGTTAGCGCTAACACTGCCTTGGTGCGTGCTGTCCCACGGAGGTGACCATGACCGTTCTCGACTTTCCCCATCCGCGGCCGACCCTGGCCGACGTGGCCCGGGCCGCCGGTGTCTCGTCGGCGACGGCGTCCCGGGTGCTCAACGGATTCCCGCAAGTGCGTGCGCAGACCCGGCGCCAGGTCGAACAGGCCGTGCGCTCCCTCGGCTACGTCCGGCAGCGCGCGGCCCGGGCGGGTGAGGAGCCGCGGACGGGCACGGTCGCCGTCGTGCTGTGCGAGGACGGCCCGCGGCTGTTCTCCGACCCGTTCTTCGGCCGGGTCATGGGGGGCATCCACCACGAGTTCACCGCGGCCGGCGTGCACGTCGTGGTGCTGATGATGCCGGCGGCGGACCAGGCCACCACCTTCCGGTACCTGGGCGGCGGGCACGTCGACGGGGCCCTGTTCGTGAGTACGCACACCCGGTACACCACGGAGTTGTCGCGGGCGGAGCTCCCGGTCGTCAGCGCCGGCCGGCCGATGGTCCCCGACCCGGCCCGGTACACCTACGTGGACGTGGACAACCGCGGGGGCGCCGTGGCGGCCGTCCGGCACCTCCAGGCCGCCGGCCGGCGGCGGATCACGACGGTCGCCGGCCCGAAGGACATGGCGCCGGGGCGGGACCGGCTCGCCGGCTACGTCGCCGCGATGGGCGGCGCGGGCGTCGTCGACCCGGGGTCGGTGGTCCGCGGCGACTTCGGCCAGGCCTCCGGCGAGCACGCGATGCGGCGGCTGCTCGACCGGCGGCCGGACCTGGACGCGGTGTTCGTGGCGTCCGACGTGATGGCGCTGGGCGTGCTGCGCGCCCTCCGCCGCGCCGGGCGCCGGGTCCCCGACGACGTCGCGGTCATCGGCTTCGACAACTCGCCGGTCTCTCGGACCACCGATCCGCCGTTGACGACGGTGAGCCAGCCGATCGAGGCGCTCGGTGCCCGGTCGGCGGCCGAGCTGCTCGCGGTGATCGACGGAACGGCCGGGCAGCCGCGCCGCGTGGTGCTGGGGACGACGCTGGTGGTGCGGCAATCGGGGTGAGCGCGCGCCGGGCCGGCCGCACCGCGCTGAGCGGGCGCTTAGTGACCTTGTTCACGAGCCGGCCGCGGGGTGGTCGCCCGGCGCGCCCGTCCGCGGCCGCGGGTGCCCTGGTGGAAGCCGCTTCCGCCGGGGGATGGCGGGTGGCTGACGAGCGTCGCGAACGGTCGTGTTGCCGACGTCAAGGTGAACATCGTCCCTGACTGTGGTGACCTGCATGTGACGCGAAGTCTTCGCGGGAGTTACCGATGAGGGTGGGCAGCGTGCGAGAGCAGACCAGCGGGCAGCTCCGCGGCGGCACCGCGGTCGTGCTGCCGGACCCGGGGCGCTCGATCGGCGTGCTCACTTCGACGCTGGCCACGCTCGGGAACAGCCGCACGTTCGACGCCGTCGCGCAGGCGGCCGCGGCCGAGGGGTACGCGATCAAATTGCTGTCCGTGGGCAAACCGACCCGCGACGCGGTGACCGACGCGTTCCGGGAACTGGGGACGCACGACGTCGCCGGCCTCGTCGTCCTGGTCGAGGAATACGCCCTGGATTGGCCGGGAATCGTTTTCCCGCAGGCCGTCCCGGTGGTGGTCGTCGATTCGAACGCCCGCGCCGGGTATCCGACGGTGGACGCCGATCAAACGCAGGGCGCGGTGCTGGCGACCGAGCACCTGCTCAAGCTCGGCCACGAGACGGTGTGGCACATCGCGGGACCGTCGGACTCGTGCGCGGCCGAGCGCCGGGAACTGGCTTGGCGGCGGACGTTGACGCGGTTCGACCGGCGGGTCCCGTTGCCGGTGGTGGGGGACTGGACCGCCGGATCCGGCTACACGCTCGGCCGGGTGCTGGCGCACGATCCCACGGTGACGGCGGTGTTCGCGGCGAACGACCAGATGGCGCTCGGCTTGCTGCGGGCGCTGCACGAATCCGGCCGTTCGGTGCCGGGCGAGGTCAGTGTGGTCGGGTTCGACGACATGGCGGAGGCGGCGAGTTTCTGGCCGCCGCTGACCACGATCCGCCAGCCCTTCGCCGAACTGGGCGCCCAGGTGGTGCGGACCCTGCTCGGCGAGCTCGGGTCCGGGGTGCGGACGGCGACGCTCGAACGGGTGCCGGTGTCGCTGGTGGTCCGGGGCAGCACCGGCCCGCCGTCGTGGTGGTCCGCGCCGGCGTGAGGACGGCGTGAAGAGTTTCGCGGTTCGCTGGATTTCGCTCGCTCTTCGGGATTGAATACATCGAATCGTGCGACCGTGTGTTGACACGGCGGTCGGCGCAAACGGATGCTCGGCGTACCGGCCGAAAGGCCGAACCCCCGGACCGACAAAGGGAGAAAGCCGAGTCATGACCACCGTGCCGGCGAAACCTCCCGTTGTGTCCTGATGGAACCGGAACTCATCGAGATCACCGTCACCGTGCCGCACCCGCCCGCGGCGGTGTGGACGATCGTGGGCAGCCCGCACCTCTACCCGCGGTTCGTCCGGGGGATCACCTCGTGCGAGCCGGTTTCCGAGGTGATCGGCCGGGGCGCCCGCTACCGGTACCGCGCCGGGGACGAGGGCGAGGCCGAGATCTTCGTCCACCGCCGGGACGAGCACCTGGCCTGGTCCGGCCGGCAGCACCGGATGTCCGTCGTGCTGCGTCCGACGTCCGGAGGCTGCGCGATCACCGTCCTGCTCACGCTGCTCGACGGCCGGTCGCCGGCGGTGCCGCGGATCCGCCAGCGGATCCTGGACGCGGTCGCGGCGATCAGCGACCACCTCGGCGGCGTCCCCGGCACGGACTCGCTGCCGCCCCGCCCGTCGAAGCGCGAGTTCGCGCGGATTCTGGTCAAGGCCGGCGTCCTCACCCCGGCCCAGCCCACCGGGACGCTGCGGCAGCTGAGGTCGGTGGGCCGCTGGGGCTCGACCCTGGCCGGCGGCTACGAGGCGGTGGCGCGCCGCGCACCGGAGTCGCTCGCGCTGTGCGACGAGCGGTCCGAGCGGAGCTTCGGCGAACTCGACGACCGCACGACCCGGCTGGCCGCGGTGCTGAAGCGCCACGACATCACCGAGGGGTCGCGGGTGCTGCTGATGTGCCGCAACCACAACGCGATGGTCGAGGCGATGATCGCCTGCAGCAAGCTGGGCGCGGACGTGGCCCTGATGAACACCGGGCTGGCCCTGGGCCAGGTCGCCGAGTTCGCCCTGCGGCACGGCTCCCAGCTCGTGCTCGCCGACGCCGAGTTCGCCGCACTGGGCCGGCAGCTGCCGGCCGGGATCCCGCAGCTGTGGACGTGGCCGCCCGGCGACGGGTGGCACGGGACGACCATCGAAGACCTGATCGAGGCGCAGTCACCTGCCCGGATCGCCCCGCCGGGCAAGCCCGGCCGGCTGGTCGTGCTCACCTCGGGCACGTCCGGTCCGCCGAAGGGCGCGCGCCGCCCGACCCCGCACAGCGTCGCCGACGCCGCCGCGGTGCTGTCGGAAATCCCGCTGCGGGCGGGCGAACCGATCCTGGTCGCCGCCCCGCTGTTCCACACCTGGGGCCTGGCCGCGCTCCAGCTCGGCATGGCGCTGCGGGCGGGGCTGGTGCTGCCCCGCCGCTTCGACCCGGAAGCGACGCTGTCGATGATCGAACGGCAGCGGTGCACGGCGTTGTTCGCGGTGCCGACGATGCTGCGGCGGCTGCTGGACCTGCCGGAGCGGACGCGGGCCCGCTACGACCTGTCCTCGCTGCGCGTGGTGGCCAGCTCCGGCGCCGGCCTGCCGGGCCGGCTGGGCGAGGAGTTCATGGACGCGTTCGGCGACATCCTCTACAACCTGTACGGCTCGACGGAGGTGTCGTGGGCGGCGATCGCCGGGCCTCGCGACCTCCGCGCGGCCCGCGGCACGGCGGGCCGCCCGCCGATCGGCACGGCGATCCGCGTCCTGGACCGCGCGGGCACCCCGGTGCCACCCGGCACGACCGGCCGGCTCTACGTCGGCAACCGCCTGCTGTTCGACGGCTACACCGACGGCGAGCAGCTCGACGTCCGCGACGGCCTGATGGACACCGGGGACCGCGGGTACGTCGACGCGAACGGCCTGTTGTTCGTCCAGGGCCGCGAGGACGAGATGATCGTGTCCGGCGGTGAAAACGTGGCCCCGGCCTCGGTGGAGGAAGTCCTGCTCGCCTTGCCGGAGGTCCGCGAAGCGGCGGTGGTCGGCGTCCGCGACCCCAAGTACGGCCAGCGCCTGGCGGCGTACCTCGTGCTGGTGCCGGGTGCCCGCCTGGACGCGGACACGGTGCGGTCCCACGTGCGTGAACGCCTCGCGCGTTTCGCGGTGCCGCGGGACGTCGTGTTCGTCGACGAGCTGCCGCGCAACGCGACGGGGAAGGTCGTGAAGCGCGCTCTGCGCCGCAACTACCACTGGTGACCGGATCCGCTCCACCTGCGAGCGGTCAGGCCGGGCAGCTGACGTCGTGCTCCGGTGCCGCCAGGGCCAGCAGGTAGCGGTCCACCGCCGACCGGGTGCAGGCGTTCTTCTCGAAGACCCCGTGGCCCGAGCCCTCGTACGTCAGCAACGTCGTGTTCGCCGGGGCCTGGCGGTGGATGGCGAGGGCCCAGGCGTACGGGGTCGCCGGGTCGTGGCGGGAGTTCAGCAGGAGGATCCGCGGCGCTCGCGGGATGCTCAGCCGGTGCGGCGGGTTCGACGGCGGCCCCTGGATGCCCAGGCACGCCATCGTTTCGCCGTGGCTCAACGTGCTGCCGCGCATGAGCGGCCCGCGGCGCAGCTCTTCGGCGTGCAACACCGAGTACTGCGCGAAACTCCGGATCCGGAGGTCGAAGTCCTGGCAGACGACGGCCAGGCGGATCGAGTCGTAGTTGTAGGAGAACTGGGCGGTCATCGGCGGATTGCCGGCGGCGGCGTCGGCGATCGCCTGGCCGAGGTCGTCCCAGACCGGGCGGTACATGTCCTGCAGCACCCGGCCGCGCAGCTCGCTCTGCGCCGGCGTTCCGGCGGTCACCGCGAGAGCTTTCTGCCAGACGGCGTAGACGTCCTGGCCGTGCAACGCGCACGTCGTCGTCCGGTCGCACCACGCGGCGAACTGGCGGAACGCGTCGTCCGCGGCGGCGGCCCGGTCGCCGAGGAACCGCTCGATCCCGGCGCTGTGGTCGATGGAGCTGTCGAGCACCATGGCCCGCAGACGGTCCCCGTGCTGTTCGGCGTACTGCTGGCCGAGCAGCGTGCCGTAGGAGATGCCGAAGAAGCTGATCCGCGCTTCGCCCAGCGCGCGGCGGACCGCGTCCATGTCCCGGGCGTTGGCGCCGGTGTCGGCGTGGTCGAAGACGGGGAGGTTGCGGGCGCGGCAGGCGGAAACCGCTTGCTCGCGGTACTTCAGCAGCGCGGCGAACTCGGCCGGGCCGGCAGGCTCGTCGCCCGGCGGCCGGCCCGTGTCAGGGCATTCGATGAATTCGCTGCGGCCGGTTCCGCGCACGTCGAAGCCCACGACGTCGAACCGGGCCTCGACCTCCGGGCTGAACACACCCGGGGTCACGGCCAGTTCCGCATTCGACGAGCCGGGACCGCCGAAATCGGCCAGCAGCACGCCGAGGCGGTGTGCGGTATCCGTGGCGCGGTGCCGGGCGACCGCGAGGGTGATCGTCGGCCCGCCCGGGGAGTTCCAGTCCAGCGGCACCCGGACCGTGCCGCACTCGCCGTCCGGCGGAGTGGGGCTGTCGGGGTCATCCGGGCAGGCGGCCCAGACGATCGGCGACGGCGTCCACCCGGCGTCGGCCACGGCCGGTGCGGCGCCGGTCAGCAGAAGTGCGCTCGCGAGAACGGTTCCCAGCACCCGAGGCTCCTCCCCGCGACGACCCGGACCCCGCCGACCGTAGGGCGCCGGGGTCTGGACCACAAGAGCCGATCAGGCGCTGCGCTCCCGGAAGCGGACAGCCGACGACAGTCCACCTGCGATCGCAGCACCCGGCGCCGGCCGCATCGCCGGTCCGGGTGCTCGGACATTCCTGTTCGGCGCCCGAGTTCGACGGTGCGCCGATTCGGCGGAGAAAGAGTCTTCCGCGAGTCTTCCGCACGTCTTCCGGGCGGCAAAACCTGCGGTAATCGGGAGTCAGGCGGCGACTTTCCTGCGCGGAGCGCGCTTTCGCGGCGACGACACTGACGATTCCGTGTCGGCGTCGTGCGCCTGCTCGTAGGCGGCGACGACTTCGGAGGAGAGGCGGCCCCGCTCGGAGACGTCGTAGCCGTTCGCGTTCGCCCAGGCCCGGATCCGCTGGTTGCGTTCGCGATCGGAGGCGGTGGTCGACTGGCCGCCGGCCACCCGGACCTTGCGCCCGCCCACCCGCCGGCCGGCGCCGATGTACCGGGCCAGTTCGTGCCGGAGGGCGGTGGCGTTCCGGTCGGAAAGGTCGATTTCGAAGGTGACGCCGTCGAGGCTGAACTGGACGGTCTGGGCGGCGGTGCTGCCGTCGATGTCGTCGAGGATCTCGACGGAGACTTTCTGGGCCACTTGGGTGCTCCTCCGGTGGATGTGCGCTCGAGAACGCGAACAGCACAATGCGCAGCGTTCGCCGCGAAGTGTATCCACAACCGGCCCGAAAGGGAATTCAACTCGCGGGTAAACGGCCCGGGGTCCGTTCGGCGTAATTGCCCGCATCGGGGCAGGAAGCGGGTGGTTGGCGCAAGGCCGGCGGGGGTTCGGAAATGGGGGAGGTGTCGCCTCAATGGGTGAAGAACGACTTCGGTCGGGTTACCGACGGGTCGGGCGTGACACCGCGGCGGCGATCCTGGCGCGGGTAGCCTTCGGTCTATTGTGGACGTCCTTTCCGGACAGGTGCGGTCTTGCCGGGCTACGGGTGGTGGTCGTGGCTGTCCTGGCGGTTTTCGGTTCGGTGGGGAAGGTGTTCCCGAAATGCTCGCCGGGGGGTGGGCGGTGGCGGGTGGGTTCGGAACCCGGGATTCGGGAAAGGTGGGGGCCGCGGCGGGTCGGCTGGGACGGGTGGGTGGCCGCTGCCGGGCGGTGCCGTTCCGTGCTCGCTCCGGCGCCGATCGGGGTGGGTGACACGGTCGGATGGGTGACGTCGGCCGCCTGTGGCCGGGCCGGGCCGGGGGCGCGGCGCCTGCCGGTGCCGGCCGGGGTTGATCATGGGGGCGGCGGCGAGCGGCGGAGGTCGCCGAGGGCCGGGCAGGGGTGGTGCGGGCTCGCCCTGTCGGGACGGCTGTGGGCGGCTTGCCTCGCTGAGGTGGGATGGTGCTGGTGGCTGCTGCGGCTCGCCGGGTTCGTGGCCGGCGGCGGGGATGGGGGTGGCTGGTGCACTTGCCGCCGCCGGAGGCTGCCGCCGCTTGCCGGTGTTTGCGGGGTCGGCCGGGGTCGATCATGGCGGGGACGGTGGGCGGTGGGCGGTGGGCGGTGGGCGAGGGACCGAGGGACCGAGGCCGCCGCTCGCCGGTGTCCGCGGTGTCGGCTGGGGTCGGTCATGGCGGGGCGGTGGGCGAGCGACCGAGGCTGCCGGAGGGTGCCGCTGCTCGCCGGTGCTCGCGGGGTCGGCCGGTGTCGATCATGGCGCGGGCCGTGGGGGAGCGACCGAGGCCGCCGCTCGCCGGTGCCGACCGGTGTTGATCATGGCGCGGGCGGCAGGCGGGCGACCGAGGCCGCCGGGCGGCGGTGGCGCTGCTCGCCGCGCTGGGCTGGGCTCACGAGTCGGCGGCGGCAGCGGCTCGCTGCCATGCGGGCGGACGGGAGACCGGCTGAGCTGGACCGGGTCCGCCGGCGGCGCTGGTCGGGCTGGTCTCCGGCAGGGCGGCTACCGATCGCGCTTGAAGCGGCGGGGCCGATTGAGCTGGGATTGGATTCGCTGGCGGGTCCGGTCGGGGTGGTCTCCGTCGGCGCGGGTTCCGGTCGCGCTCGAAATGGCAGGGGCGGTCGAGTTGGATCGGCTCTGCCGGTGGGTCTGATCGGGTGGTCTCCGGCAGAGCGGGTCCCGGTCGCGCCCGAAGCGGCAGGGGCGGCTGAGCCGGACCGCATCTGTCGGCGGGTCTGGCCGAGCGTCTCCGTCAGCGCGGCCCCGGTCGCGCCCGAAGCAGCCAAGCCCGGCCGAGCCGGACCGAACCCACGGCCGGGATGGTCGAGGCGGTGCCATGGGTTGACCCGCGGCCGCGCCCATGGCCATCGCCGCGGCTGTCGGTGGACCCGCAGTCGCGTCCATGACCATCGCCGCGGCTGCCGATGATCCGCGGTCGCGCCCATGGCCATCGCTGCGGCTGCCGGTGACCCGCGGCCGTGCCCATCGCCATCGCCGCGGCCGCCGGCCCGTCCCCAGCCCCATGTCACCGCCCTCACCCTCCCCGGCCCCGGCCTAACTTCCCCCAGCCGACCCCGACCGACACCCCACCCCAGTTGAACGCTGTTCACCCCCGGGGCAATCAGGCACCATCGCATTCCAAGTCGACTTTGCCCCGGTTGCCGGGACTCGTGAAGGATCTGTGTGATCGATCATTTCACCGATGCGGCCGCCTCTTCCGTGTTACCCGCCAATCGGGTGACGTCCCGTAAGCTGAAGCACATCTTGGAAAGTCGCTTACTTCGGCCCTCGCGCCCCGATCGTCACCCGAGTGACGCTGCGTCTTCCCAGGTGAGCGCTCTGCCGTAAAGTCAAACCTCCCAATCGAGGTAACATTTTCCGGCAGAAGAGTGAACAGAAATCGACGCCGTACTACTCGCTGTCCGGGTAAACCGAGGCGATTTTTGGCAATTTTCGGTAATGCTCCGTTCGGCGGTACGAGCTACGCGTTCACTAGGTAGCGTGATGCCAATCCGGCTGGTCTTGGGGGTACTTGACTGCCGGATGACCGGACCTGTTGCACGAAGAACGCTGGTTGTCGCGCGCGTTCGACGGTCGCTGGTGCCTAATCGGCTCAGCGGGGGTGCCGTCGAAATCGGAACTGTTTCCGGACGTTGCCGCGTGGCCGCACGCTGGAAAGGATCAATGTGTCTCGCCCTCGTTCCTGCGGGTTCGCCCGGTGTGTGGCACGCCAGGGCGATCTGTTGAACGAGTGGCAAAAAGCCGGTGGCCGAGGTGGGTGGAACGCCCGGTTCCGGCCGCCTTTTATCGCGATTTCCCTGGTCGCGGGCCCCACCTGCGTGTCATCTCCCAGCGCCCGGATGGCCCTGCGCTGACCTCACCCGTGCTCGAAAGGTTCCCAGCAATGCCGCGATACGACGTCTCGGTTCCTGCCGCTGACGACGACAGATCGGTCCCCCCGCGCACCCTCGCCGGACTGTTCCAGGCCCAAGCCGCCCGCACCCCGGCGGAACCGGCGCTGACCGGCGCCGATGGCACGCTGACCTACGCTGCCGTCAACGCCCGGGCGAACCGGCTGGCGCGGCTGCTGATCCGGCACGGCGCCGGCCCGGAAACGGTCGTCGCGCTCGTGCTGCCGCGGTCGGCCGACCTCGTCGTCGCGCAGCTCGCCGCGGCCAAGGCCGGTGCCGCCTTCCTGCCCGTCGACCCCGACCAGCCCGCCGAACGGCTCGCCTTCGTGCTCGCCGATGCCGACCCCGTGCTCGTCCTGACCCGCGGGGAAGTGAGCACCGAAGCCACCACCCTCGACCTCGGCGAACCCGGTCTGCTGGACGGCCTGCCCGACACCGACCCGGCCGACGCCGACCGGACGCGCCCGCTGCACGTCGACCACCCGGCCTACCTCATCTACACGTCCGGATCGACCGGCGTCCCCAAGGGCGTGCTCGTCACCCACCGCGGCCTGGCCGGCTTCTTCGCCGCGATGCGGGAGCAGTACGACGTGCGGCCCGGCGACCGGGTCCTGGAGTTCTCCTCACCGAGTTTCGACGCCTCGATCCTCGAGCTCGGCATGGCGCTGCCGCACGGGGCGGCGCTGGTCGTGCCGCCGCCCGGGCCGCTGCTGGGCGACCGGCTCGCGGACGTCCTGGCCGAGCACGGAATCACCCACGCGCTCATCCCGCCCGTCGCGCTGGCCACGCTGTCCGCCGGGCACGCGGCCGCGCTGCCGGACTTCCGCACGGTGATCGTCGGCGGGGACGCCTGCCCGCCCGAACTGGTCCGGACCTGGGCGCCCGGCCGCCGGATGATCAACTCCTACGGTCCCACCGAATTCACCGTCGTGGCCACCTGGAGCGACCCCCTCGTCCCCGGAGGCACGCCGCCGATCGGCCACCCGCTGCCGGAGGCCACCGCGTACGTGCTCGACGAGGCGCTGCGCCCGGCGGCCACCGGCGAGCTCTACCTCGCCGGCCCGGAACTCGCCCGCGGGTACCTCGACCGGCCGGGGCTGACCGCGAGCCGGTTCGTGGCCGACCCGTTCGGCGAGCCGGGTGCGCGGATGTACCGGACCGGTGACGTCGTCCGCCGGACCGGCGAGGGCGAGGGCGACGGCGAGCTCGAGTTCGTCGGCCGGGCCGACCACCAGGTCAAGATCCGCGGGTTCCGGATCGAACCGGGCGAAATCGAAGCGCTGCTGCGCGAGCAGGACGGGGTCCGCGAGGCGGTCGTCGTCGCCCGCGAGGACCAGCCCGGCGTGAAACGCCTGGTGGCCTACGTCGCCGGGGACGCCGATCCCGCGCAGCTGCGGTCCGCCGCGGCGGACCGGCTGCCGCCGTACATGGTCCCGGCCGCGTTCGTCGTGCTCGAGGCGATGCCGCTGACCCACCACGGCAAGCTCGACCGCGACGCGCTGCCCGAACCCGATTGGCAGGCCCAGGTCCGCGCCGCGCACACCGCGCCCCGCACCCCGGCCGAGCGGGCCCTCGCCGAGATCTGGGCCGACGTCCTGGGCGTACCGGACATCGGCGTCGACGCGGACTTCTTCGAACTCGGCGGCGACTCCATCCTCGGGGCGCGGGCGCTCGCCCGGATCCGCGCCCGCTTCGGCGCCGAGCTGTCCCCGCGGGTCGTGTTCGACGCCCGCACCATCGCGAAGCTCGCCGAGCTGCTGCCGGCTCGATCCAGTGCCCCGGCCGGCCGGATCGAGCCCGTGCCCCACGACGCCGTGGTGCCGCTCTCGCCGGTCCAGCGCCGCCTCTGGGTGCTCGACCAGCAGAACCCCGGCAGCACCGAATACAACGCCGGGGTCGGCCTCACCCTCTCCGGCCCGCTGGACCGCGACGCCCTGCTCGCCGCGCTGGACGGGCTGGCCGCGCGCCACGAGTCGCTGCGGACGACGTTCCGGACGGTCGACGGCGAGGGCGTCCAGGTCGTCGCCGAAGAAGGCACCATCCCGCTGCGCGAAGCCGACGCCGAAGCGGACCTGGACGCGCAGCTCGCGGCCGAACTGGACCGTCCCTTCGACCTGGCCGCCGGGCCGCTCACGCGGGCCACGCTGATCCGCCGTGGCCCGGACGACCACCTGCTCCTGCTCTGCCAGCACCACATCATCACCGACGGCTGGTCCGTCGGCCTGCTCGTCGACGAATTCGCCACGCTCTACGCGGGGGAGAAGCCCGCACCTCTGGACATCGGCTACCGCGACTACTCCCGCTGGCACCACGACCGGCTGGCCGGGCCGCTGCGCGAGCGGCAGCTGGCGTACTGGCGCGAGCAGCTCGCCGGTCTCGAACCGCTGGACCTGCCCACCGACCGGCCCCGGCCGCCCGTCCGCGCCGGCGAGGGCGCCATCCGCCGGTACGCGCTGCCCGCGGAGCTGGCCGGAAACCTCGCCGAACTGGGCCACGACACCGGCGCGACGCTGTTCACCACGCTGACCGCGCTCGTCCAGGTGCTGCTGTCCCGCTACACCGGGCAGGACGACGTCGCCATCGGCACCGCGGTGTCCGGCCGTGACCACGATCAGCTCGAGCGGCTCGCCGGGTTCTTCGTCAACACGCTTGTCCTGCGGTCCGCGGTCGATCCGGCCCAGCCGTTCGACGCCTTCCTCGGCCGGGTCAAGGAAACGACACTGGCGGCCTTCGCCGCCGCCGAAGTGCCCTTCGACCAGGTCGTCGACGACCTGCGGCCGGCCCGTGACCCGAGCCGGACCCCGCTGGTGCAGGTCTTGCTGGTGCTGCAGCAGGACCTCGTCCGGCCCCGGGAGGCGGGCGCCCTCCGCCTGGGCGAGCACGATCTGCCCCGCCCCCGGGCCCGGTTCGACCTGGTGCTGGAGTTCCAGCCGCAGGGCCGCAGTGTCGCCATCGAGTACGACACCGCGCTCTTCGACGCCGAGACGATCGACCGCTTCGCCGGGCACCTGCGGGTGCTGGCCGAAGCGGTGGTCGCCGAGCCGCACCGGCCGGTGGCCGAGCTGCCGCTGATGGGTGACGCCGAGCTGGCGCAGCTGGCCGGGCTGTCCCGCGGGCCGGTGCTCGAAGCGCCGGAAGCCACGCTGCCGCAGCTGTTCGAGGCCCAGGCGGCCCGCACGCCGGACGCGGTCGCGGTCGTCTGCGAGGACCGCTCGCTCACTTACCGGGAGCTCGACGAGCAGGCCAACCGGCTGGCCCGGGTGCTGGCTGGGCGGGGCGCCGGGCCCGAGCGGTTCGTTGCCGTCTCCCTGCCGCGCACCGAACGGATCCTGGTGGCGCTGCTCGGCGTGCTCAAGTCCGGCGCCGCCTACCTCCCGGTCGATCCGGCCTACCCGGCCGACCGCCAGGAACTGATCCTCGACGACGCCGGCCCGGCGCTGCTGCTCACCCCGGACGGCCGGGGCCCCGGCGCCGTCCCCGCCCTCGCGTTCGACGACCCGGCCCTGTTCGACGGCGCCTCCGCCGCGCCGCTCGGCCGCGCCACGAACCCGGACCACCCCGCCTACGTGATCCACACCTCCGGCTCGACCGGCCGTCCCAAGGGCGTCGTGGTCGCCCACCGCAGCGCCGCGAACCTGATGGCGTGGGCCGGAACCGACTTCGAAGACGTCTTCCGCCCCGGGTCCACCGTGGTCGCTTCGACGTCGCTCAACTTCGACGTCTCGGTGTTCGAGATCTTCGCGCCGCTGATGACCGGCGCCACCGTCGAAATCGTGCGGGACGTGCTGGCCCTGGGCGAAGGCGAGCACACCGGCCGGCCGGTCGGCCTGGTCAGCGGCGTGCCCTCGGCGTTCGCCCAGCTGCTGGCCCAGGGCGCGGTGTCGGTGCGGCCGTCCACTGTGGTCCTGGCCGGTGAAGCGCTGACGCGGCACGCGCTGCTCGACATCCGGAAAGCGTTGCCCGGCAGCCGGATCGCCAACATCTACGGGCCCACCGAGTCCACCGTGTACGCCACCGCGTGGTACCACGACACCGACCGCACCCCGCCGATCGGCCGCCCGATCGCCGGCATCCGCGCCTGTGTCCTGGACCGCGGCATGCGGCCCGTTCCGGTCGGCGTGCCCGGCGAACTGCACCTCGGCGGCGCCGGGGTGGCCCGCGGCTACCTCGGCCGGCCGGGCCTGACCGCCGGCCGGTTCGTGGCCGACCCCTTCGGCGAGCCGGGGGCCCGGATGTACCGGACCGGCGACGTCGTGCGCTGGACCACCCGCGGTGAGCTGGAGTACCTGGGCCGCGCCGACGACCAGGTCAAGATCCGCGGGTTCCGGATCGAGCCCGGCGAGGTCGAGGCCGCGCTGCGGCAGCACCCGGACGTCACCGAAGCGGTGGTGGTCGCGCGCACCGACGGCGGGCACCAGCGGCTGGTCGCCTACGTCGTGCCCGGGGCGCCCGCCGGCCTGCGCGAGTTCCTCGGCGCGTCGCTGCCCGCGCACCTCGTGCCGTCGGCGTTCGTCCCGCTCGACCGCCTGCCGCTCAACCCCAGCGGCAAGCTCGACCGGCGCGCCCTGCCCGCCCCCGACTGGACGGGCGGCACCACCCGCGTCGCGCCGCGCACCGAGACCGAACGGCTCCTCGCCGCCATCTGGGCCGATGCCCTCGGGCTGCCCGAGGTCGGCGTCGAGGACAACTTCTTCGAGCTGGGCGGCGATTCGATCCTCAGCATCCGGCTGGTGTCCGAGGCGGCCAAGGCCGGCCTGCGGATCACCACCAAGGACGTCTTCCGGCACCAGACGATCGCCGCGCTCGCCGCGGCGGCCGGGGTGGCCGAGCCGGTGGCCGAGCGCCCCGCGGCCACCGGAGACGTCGTCGTCACGCCGATCCAGCACTGGTTCCTCGACACCGATCCGGCCGACCCGGACCACTTCGTCCAGCAGCTGAGCGTCCGGCTCGCCGACGACGTCGACGGAGACCGGCTGCGCGCGGCGGTGAACACCGTCGTCGCCCACCACGACGCCCTGCGGCTGCGCTTCCGCAAGACGACCGAAGGCTGGACGCAGTTCCACGCCGAGCCCGCCGAGGTCGACGTTTTCGGCGCGGAGATCGACATCGAGCACGGCCCGCTGGTGCGTGCGGACCTGGAGGGCACGACCTTGCGCCTGGCCGTGCACCACCTGGTGGTGGACGGCGTCTCCTGGCGGATCCTGCTGGAGGACATCGGCCACGCCTACCACGGGCGCGAGCTGAGTGCCCGGACCACGTCCTTCCAGGACTGGGCGAACCGGCTCGCCGAGCACGACTTCGCCGGCGACCTCCCGTACTGGCGGGCGGTCGACGGTACCCAGATCCCGCTGGACACCGACGGCGCCAACACGGTGGCGAGCACCCGCACGGTCACCACTCGGCTGGACGCCGAGCTGACCCGGGCGCTGCTGCAGGACGTCCCGGGCACCTACCGCACCCAGGTCAACGACGTGCTGCTGGCCGCGCTCGGCGGGGCCTTACGCCGCTGGAGCGGCGCCGACCGGGTGCTGGTCGACCTCGAAGGCCACGGCCGCGAGGACCTGTTCGACGACGTCGACCTGTCCCGCACGGTCGGCTGGTTCACCTCGATGTTCCCGGTGGCGCTCGACGTCCCGGACCGTGACATCGCGACCCTGCTCAAGTCCGTCAAGGAGCAGCTGCGTGCGATCCCGGCCCGCGGCCTGTCCTACGGCGTGCTGCGCCACCTCGCCGGGACCGCGCCGGCGGTGACGCCCCGGCTCAGCTTCAACTACCTCGGCCGCTTCGAGGTCGAAGGCGAGCTGTACCAAGGGATCGAGCGGGAACTCGAGCTCTCGCAGCACCCCGCCGACGTCCGTGCGCACGCTGTCGACGTCGTCGCCCGGGTCGCCGAGGGCCGCCTGGAGATCACCTGGTTCTACTCGGACCAGCTCCACGAGGAGGCCACCGTCCGCACGGTCGCCGACGACCTCGTCCGCCGGCTGGCCGGGATCGTCACGCACTGCACCGAGCCGGGCGCCGGCGGCCGCACGCCGTCGGACTTCCCCCTGGCCGGGCTCGACCAGGCCACGGTGGACCGGCTCGCCGGCGACGGCCGCGACGTCGAGGACATCTACCCGCTCACCCCGGCCCAGGCCGGCATGCTGTTCCACCGGCTCACCGGTGGCGGGCGGCACGCCTACCTCCAGCAGGTGACGTTCGTGATGAGCGACGTCCCCGACCCGGAGGCACTCGCCCGCGCCTGGCAGCGGGTGGTGGACCGGACGCCCGTCCTGCGCACCCGGGTCGTCTGGGACGGCCTCGACGCCCCGGTGCAGGTGGTCCACCGGCAGGTCACCCTGCCCGTCGAGCTCCGGGACTGGACGTCCGCCCCGGAGGACCTGGACACCGTGCTGGCGGCCGGCCGGGACGCCGGCCTGGACCTGGGCGCGCTGCCGCTGATGCGGCTGCTGCTCGCGCGCGTCTCGGCAACCGAGGTCCGCGTGGTCTGGACGTTCCACCACCTGCTGCTGGACGGCTGGAGCCTCTTCCAGGTGCTCTCCGACGTCGCGGCGGCGCACGCCGGGCGCCCGCTGCCGGCCCGCCGGCCCTTCCGCGACCACGTCCGGTGGCTGTCCGAACAGGACCAGCCGGCAGCGGAAAGCTATTGGCGTGCCCGGCTTTCCGGGCGGCCCGAGCAGGCCCGCCTGCGTACCGACCGCGTCGCCGACGGGCACCCGGTCGAGTCGACGGCCTCGCTGCGGATCGAGCTGCCCGCCGGGCCGCTGCGCACCGCCGCGCAGCGCCACGGGCTGACCCTCAACACGCTCGTCCAGGGCGCCTGGGCGGTGCTGCTGGCCCGCCACACCGGCCGGCCGGAGGTCTGCTTCGGCACCACGGTCGCCGGGCGGCCCGCCGAACTGCCCGGGGCCGGGGAGATCACCGGCATGTTCATCACCACGCTGCCGGTCGTCGCCGACGTCGACGAGCGGGCGGCCGCCGTGGACTGGCTGCGCGGTCTCCAGGAGACCCAGGCCGAAGCCCGGCGGTTCGACCACCTTTCCCTGGCGCGCCTGCAGAGCTGGGGCGGGGAGTTCGACAGCCTGCTCGTGTTCGAGAACTACCCGGTCACCGCGGAGCTCGGGCTGCGCGACCTGCGGGGCGTGGAGACGACCAACTACCCGCTCAGCGTCGTCGCCTATCCCGGCGAGGAGCGCCTGGAGTTCCTGTTCGGCTACGACCCCGAGCTGTTCGACGCCGAGACGGTCGCCGGGTTCGCCGGGCACCTCGAGACCCTGCTGTCCGAGCTCGCGACCCGCCCGCACGAGCCGCTCGCCCGGCTGCGCATGCTCGCCGACGCCGAGCGGCAAGCCGTTCTGTCGCAAGGGAACGGTGCCACGCAGGAGTACCCGGAAACGACCGTGCCCGCCCTGTTCGCCGAGCAGGTCCGCCGCACCCCCGACGCGGTCGCCGTCACGGGCGAAGAAACCCTGACCTACGCGGAACTGGACGCTCGCGCGAACCGGCTGGCCCACCGCCTGCTCGACCTCGGGGCGCGGCGCGACGGCCTGGTCGGGCTGCTGCTCGGCCGCTCGGCCGACGTCGTCGTCGCCGAACTGGCCGTGCTCAAGGCCGGCGGCGCGTACCTGCCGCTGGACGCCCGTGCGCCCCGCAGCCGGCTGACGGCGCTGCTCGACGGGGTCCGCGTGCTGGTGACCGACGACGCCGGCCGGGCACTCGCCCAGGACGTCCACAGTGGACCGGTGGTGACCATCGGCGAAACCGGCGACGAACCGTCCGAGACGCCGGATGTCGTGCTGCGGCCGGAAAACCTGGCGTACGTCATGTACACCTCGGGGTCGACGGGGACGCCCAAGGGCGTGGCCGTCAGTCACCGGGCCATCGTCGCACTGGCCCGGGAGCGGTCCTTCGCCGTCCCCGCCCACCAGACGGTGCTCCTGCACTCGGCGCTGGCCTTCGACGCGTCGACGTATGAGATGTGGGTGCCGTTGCTCAGCGGCGGCCGCGTGGTCGTCGCGCCGCCGGGGGACATCGACGCCGACGTGCTGCGCCGCGTGATCACCACGCACGGCGTGACCGGGCTGTTCATCACCGCGGGGCTGTTCCGCGTGCTGGCGCAGGAGGATCCCGGCTGCCTGCGCGGCGTCCGCGAGGTGTGGACGGGCGGCGAGGTGGTGCGCCCCGCCGCGGTGCAGCAGGTGTCGGACGCGTGCCCCGGGCTGACCGTGGTGGACGTCTACGGCCCCACCGAGACCACGACCTTCGCCACCCGGTACCCGCTGCCGCCGGGCGAGCCGGTGCCGGACGTGCTGCCGATCGGACGGCCGCTGGACGACACGGCGGCGTACGTGCTCGACCACGGGCTGCGGCCGGTGCCGCCGGGCGCCGTCGGCGAGCTGTACCTGGCCGGCACCGGCCTGGCCCGCGGCTACCTCGGGCAGCCGGCGCTGACGGCGGAGCGGTTCCTGGCCGACCCCTTCGGGGTGCCGGGGGCGCGGATGTACCGCACCGGAGACCTCGTGCGGTGGACCCGGTCCGGCGTGCTGGAGTTCGTCGGCCGCGCCGACGACCAGGTGAAGATCCGCGGCTTCCGCGTCGAGCTCGGCGAGATCGAGACCGCGCTGACCGCCCACGCGGGCGTGGCCGAAGCGGTTGTCGTCGCGGCCGAGCACGGCGGGTCCAAACGGCTGGTGGCCTACGTCGTCGCGACCGGGACGCCGGACCTGCGCGAATTCCTGCTGCGCTCGCTGCCGGACTACCTCGTCCCGGCCGTCTTCGTGCCGCTCGAAGCCTTGCCGCTGAACGAAAACGGGAAGGTCGACCGCCGGGCGCTGCCCGCGCCCGACTTCGTGTCCGGGCTCGGCTACCGCGAGCCCGCCACGGACGCCGAGCGGCTGCTCGCCGGCATCTGGGCCGAGGTGCTGCGGGTGGCGCGGGTCGGCGCCGACGACAACTTCTTCGAGCTCGGCGGCGACTCGATCCTGAGCATCCAGGTGGTCTCCCGGGCCCGCCGGGCCGGCCTCGACCTGATGCCCGGCCAGGTGTTCGACCACCCGACCGTCGCCGCGCTCGCCCTCGCCGCCACCCCGGCCGCGCCCGCCGCGGCCGTCGCCGACGCCGAACCGGTGACCGGCGGGATGCCGCTCACGCCGGTGCAGCACTGGTACCTCGACCCGCGGCCGGTGCACCCCGAACAGTTCGTGCAGTCCGTCTCGGTGGAACTGCCCGCCGCGCCGGACCCGGCGGTGCTGCGCCGCGCGCTGCGTGAGCTCCAGCTGCACCACGACGCCCTCCGGCTGCGGTTCACCGCCGACGGCCCGCACCACGCCCCGGACGCCGGAGACGTCCTCGGCGCCACGATCGACCTCGAGCACGGGCCGCTGCTGCGCGCCGAGCTGTCCGGCACGACGCTGACGCTCGCCGCCCACCACCTGGTGGTCGACGGCGTCTCCTGGCGGATCCTCCTGGAGGACCTGAAAACCCTGCTGGACGGCGGCGAACTGCCGGCCAAGACGACGTCCTTCCGCGACTGGGCCCGCACCCTGTCCCGCCACACGGCCGACGGCTTCTTCGACGGCGAACTCGCCCATTGGGCGGCGATCGACGCCGACCCGGCCCTGCCGGTCGACGCGACCGGCGAAAACACCTACGGCTCGGCCCGCTCGGTGGTCGTGCGGCTGCCCGCGGACGTCACCCGGTCGGTGCTGCACGACGTGCCGGGGGCCTACCGGACGCAGGTCAACGACGTCCTGCTGACCGCGCTCGGCCGCGTCCTGCGCGACTGGACCGGCCGCGACCGCGTCCTGGTCGACCTCGAAGGCCACGGCCGCGAAGACCTGTTCCCCGGGATCGACCTCTCCCGCACGGTCGGCTGGTTCACCTCGATCTTCCCGGTCGAGCTGACGTCGTCCGGGGCGGACTGGGGCGAAGCCCTGAAGACGACGAAGGAACGGCTCCGCGCGATTCCCCGCCGGGGGATCGGCTACGGCGCCCTGCGCCACCTCGCCGGCACCGCCCCGCACCTCGACCCGCGGATCAGCTTCAACTACCTGGGCCGCTTCGATCACGGCGGCGGGCTGGGCGGCGCCGCGCACCCCGAGCAGACCCGCGCGCACCAGCTCGACGTCATCGGCGCGGTCGTCGGCGACGAGCTGGAACTGACCTGGCAGTACTCGGCAGGCGTGCACACCGAGGCCACCGTCCGCCGGCTGGCCGACGCGCTCCTCGACGCGCTCACCGGGATCGCCGGGCACTGCGCCCGGCCGGACGCCGGCGGCCGCACGCCGTCGGACTTCCCGCTGGCCCGCCTCGACCAGGCCGCGGTGGACCGCCTCGCCGGCACCGGCCGGACGGTCGAGGACATCTACCCGCTGACCCCGATGCAGTCGGGCATGGTCTTCCACAGCCTCGTCGACGGGGCGGCGGGGACCTACCTCAACCAGGTGCGGCTGCGGCTGACCGGCGTCACCGACCCCGAGCGCCTCGCCCGGGCGTGGCAGTCGGTCGTCGCCGACACGCCGGTGCTGCGGACCCGCGTCGTCTGGGACGGCCTCGACGAGCCCGTGCAGGTCGTCGAGCGGGCCGTCACGGTCCCGGTCGTCCAGCTCGACTGGACGGCACTGGACGACGACGAGCGGGCCCGCGAGCAGGAGCGGTTCCTCGAAGCCGACCGGGAGCAGGGCTTCGACCTGACGGCCGCGCCGCTGCTGCGGCTGGCGTTCGCCCGGCTGCCCGGCGGCGACGTCCTGCTGGTGTGGACGTTCCACCACGTGCTGCTCGACGGCTGGAGCGCCGCGCAGGTGTTCGGCGAGGTGTGCGCCCGGTACGCGGGCGCCGCGACGCCGGGGCACCGCCCGCCGTTCCGCGAGTACCTGCGCTGGCTCGGTGAGCAGGACACCGCGGCCGCCGAAACGCACTGGCGCGAGCAGCTCGACGGTCTGCGGACGCCGACGCCGCTGCTGTTCGACCGCCGCCCGGTCGAGGCCCACCGCGCCCGGTCCGCCGCGTCGGTCCGGGTGTCGGCGCCCGCCGACGGGCTGCGCGAGCTGGCCCGCCGCGCCGGCCTGACGCTCAACACGATCGTGCAGGGCGCCTGGGGCCTCGTGCTTTCCCGCTACAGCGGGGAATCCGACGTCGTCTTCGGCACCACCGTGTCCGGCCGGCCGGCCGACCTGCCCGGGGTCGAGTCGATGGCCGGGCTGTTCATCAACACCCTGCCCGCCCCGGTGACCGTCCACGACGGACAGACCGTGGCGGACTGGCTGCGCGAGCTGCAGGCGGGCCAAGCGCGCTCGCGCCGGTTCGACTTCGTGTCCCTGGCCCAGCTGCAGACCTGGGCCGGCGGCACCACGCTGTTCGACAGCATCCTCGTCTTCGAGAACTACCCGTTCGACACCGAGGCCGTGGCCGCCCACGGGATCGGCCTGCACGAGGAAGGCGAGCTGCAGCCGACCAACTACCCGCTCAGCGTCGTCGTCGCGCCGGGCGAGCGGCTGACGGTGACCTTCGACCACGACCCGGACCTGTTCGACCGGGCCACCATCGACCGGCTGGCCGGGCAGCTGCTGCTCGCCTTGGAGCGCATCGCCGCGGGCCCCGGCCTGCGGGTCGGCGAGCTGGACCTGCTGACCGACGGCGACCGCGAGCGCGTGCTGCGGACGTTCAACGACACCGCGCACCCGGTGGCCGAGGCCACCGTGGTGAGCCGGTTCGCCGAGCAGGTCCGCCGCACGCCGGACGCTCCGGCGGTCGGCGACCTGACCTACGCGGAGCTCGACGCCCGGGCCGACGGGCTCGCGGGCCGGCTGGCCGAGCTGGGTGTCGGCGCCGAGGACCGGGTGGGCCTGCTGCTGGAGCGGTCGGCCGACGTCGTCGTCGCCGAGCTGGCGGTGCTCAAGGCCGGGGCCGCGTACGTGCCGGTCGACCTGCGCGCCCCGGCGAGCCGGATGCGGCTGGTCCTGGCCGAAGCGGGCGTTTCCGTGGTCGTCACCGATCGGTCCGATGTGGACGTCCACGATGGACATGTCGTTCGCGTGGACGAGACCGGGCCGGCCGGTGCGGCGGAAGCCGTGGTGCGGCCCGGGAACCTGGCGTACGTGATGTACACGTCCGGATCGACGGGCCAGCCCAAGGGCGTGGCGGTGACCCACCGCGACATCGTGGCCCTCGCGTCCGACCGATCGTTCGCGGGCGAGGCGCACCGGAGCGTGCTGCTGCACTCGCCGCAGGCGTTCGACGCCTCGACGTACGAGGTGTGGGTGCCGCTGCTCAACGGCGGCCGGGTGGTCGTCGCGCCGCCGGGGGACGTGGACGCCGACGTCGTGCGCGAGGTCGTCGCCGGGCAGGGCGTCACCGCGCTCTGGCTGACCGCCGGGCTGTTCCGCCTGCTGGCGCAGGAGGACCCCGGCTGCCTGCGGGGCGCCGGCGAGGTGTGGACCGGCGGCGACGTCGTCCCCGCCGCCGCCGTCCGCCAGGTGCGGGCGGCCTGCCCGGGGCTGACCGTCGTCGACGGTTACGGCCCCACCGAGACGACCACCTTCGCCAGCCGGTTCTTCCTGGCTCCCGAAGACGCGGTCCCGGACGCGATGCCGATCGGGCGGCCGCTGGACAACATGGCCGCCTACGTCCTGGACGACGGGCTGCGGCCGGTCCCGCCGGGCGTGACGGGGGAGCTGTTCATCGCCGGCGCCGGCGTGTCCCGCGGCTACCTCGGCCGGCCGGCACTGACCGCGGAACGCTTCGTGGCCGACCCCTTCGGCGAGCCGGGCGCGCGGATGTACCGCACTGGCGACGTCGTCCGCTGGTCCGGCGACGGCGTGCTGGAGTTCGTCGGCCGCGCCGACGACCAGGTGAAGATCCGCGGCTTCCGGATCGAGCTGGGCGAGATCGAGACGGCCCTGTCCGCCCACCCCGACGTCGCCGAAGCGGTCGTCGTCGCGCGGGACCGGCGGCTCGTCGCCTACGTCGTCACCACCGCGGGCACCGCCGACCTCCGGGCGTGGCTGCAACGCGACCTGCCCGACTACATGGTGCCGCCGGCCTTCGTGAAGCTCGACGCGCTTCCCTTGAGCGCCAACGGAAAGGTCGACCGCCGGGCGCTACCGGAGCCCGTGGCGGAGCCGGTGGCCGGGTACGTCCCACCGCGCACGGACACCGAACGCGTGCTCGCCGAGGTCTGGACCGACGTGCTCGGCGTGCCCGGCGTCGGCGTCGAGGACAACTTCTTCGAGCTCGGCGGCGACTCGATCCTCAGCATCCAGGTCGTCTCCCGGGCCCGGCGCCACGGCCTCGCGCTCACCCCGCGGGACCTGTTCGCCCACCAGACCGTCGCCGCGCTGGCCGTCGCGGCGGGTTCGGCCGCGGTCACCGTGGCCGAGCAGGGGCCGGTCACCGGCCCCGCCGCGCTGACCCCGATCCAGCACTGGTTCTTCGCCGGGGACTTCGGTGACCCCGACGGGTTCACCCAGTCGGTCCGGATCGAACGCGCCGAGCCGTTCGACGTCGACACCATGCGCGCGGCACTGGCCACCCTGGCCGGGCACCACGACGCCCTGCGCATGCGGTTCACCGGGGGCGGCCAGGAGAACGCCCCGGCCGAACCGGCCGAGATCCTCGGCGCCGGGATCGACGTGACGAGCGGGCCGCTGCTCACCGCCGAACTCCTGGCGCCCGCCGTCCTGCGGCTGACGGTCAACCACCTCGTCGTCGACGGCGTCTCGTGGCGGATCCTCCTGGAGGACCTGGAAACCGCCTACCGCGGTGGCCCGCTGCCGCCGAAGACGACGTCCTTCCGCGACTGGGCCAACCGGCTCGCCGCGCACGCCGAGGCCGGCGGCTTCGACGACGAACTGCCGTACTGGCGCGAAGCGCTCGCCGTCGACCCTGCCTTGCCGATCGACACGGCTTTGCCGGTCGACGCCGAAGATGCGGCCGAGGGCACCGGCACGGTCACCACGCGCCTGGACCCCGACCTGACGCGGGCGCTGCTGCAGGACATCCCGGCTGCCTACCGGACGCAGGTCAACGACGTGCTGCTGGCCGCGCTGGGCCGAGTGCTGGCCCGCTGGACCGGCCGCGACGGCGTGCTGATCGACCTGGAGGGCCACGGCCGCGAGGACCTGTTCGACGACGTCGACCTGTCCCGCACGGTCGGCTGGTTCACCACGCTCTACCCGGTGGCGCTGCGGATCGACGACGGCTGGGGCGCGCTGCTCAAGTCGGTGAAGGAACAGCTGCGCGCGGTGCCCCGCCGCGGGGTGGGCTTCGGTGCGCTGCGGTACCTGACCGGGACCGCGCCCGCGCTGCGGCCCGAGATCAGCTTCAACTACCTGGGCCGGCTCGACGGCGCCGCCGGCAGCCTCGACTCTTCGGTCGGCGAAGGGGCGGGCCGGGCGCACCTGCTCGACGTCGTCGGCCGGGTGGACCGGGAAGCCCTGGAACTGACCTGGTACTACGCACGCGACACGCACAGCGCCGCCACGGTCGAGCGGCTGGCCGCCGAACTGGTGGCCGCGCTGGGCGAAGCCGTGGCGCACTGCGCCGAACCTGGCGCGGGCGGCCGCACCCCGAGCGATTTCCCGCTGGCGAAGCTGAGCCAGCGGCAGGTGGACCGGATCGCCGGCGACGGCCGCGGCGTGGCCGACGTCCACCCGCTCACGCCGATGCAGGCGGGCATGGTCTTCCACGGCCTTTCCCAGGAATCCCAGGGCGTCTACTTCGAACAGGTCACCGCGGTCCTCGACGGCGTGGCCGAGCCGCGGTTCCTGGCCGAAGCGTGGCAGCACGTCGTCGACCGGACGCCGGTCCTGCGCGGCAGCGTCGTGTGGGAGGACGTCCCCGAGCCGCTGCTCGTGGTCCACCGTGAAGCGCGGGTGCCGGTCACCGAGCTCGACTGGCGGGACCGCGACCGCGAGGAAGCCTTGCGCGAGCTGCTCGCGAGCGACCGGGCGAAGCCGTTCGACCTGGCGGCCGCGCCGCTGGTGCGGGTCACGCTGGCCCGGCTGCCGGGCGACGCCGTCCAGCTCGTCTGGACGTTCCACCACGTCCTGCTGGACGGCTGGAGCGTTTTCCAGGTGCTGTCCGACGTCTGCACCGCCTACGCGGCCCTGCGCGACGGCACGCCGCCCGCCCTGCCGCACCGCCGTCCGTTCGGGGACTACGTCACGTGGCTGAGCGGCCAGACCGCCGAGGGCGCCGAAGAGTACTGGCGCCGCGAGCTCGCCGACGTCACCGAGCCGACGCCGCTGCCCTACGACCGGGTCCCCGCGTTCGCGCACGAATCCAGCTCGTCGACCTGGGTCAGCCGCGACCTGGACGAAGCGGCGACCGGCCGGCTGGCGGCGTTCGCCCGGCGCGAGCGGCTCACCGTCAACGCCGTCGTGCAGGGCGCCTGGGCGCTGCTGCTGGCCCGGCACAGCGGCGAGGACGACGTCTGCTTCGGCGCCACCGTGTCCGGCCGCCCGGCCGGGCTGGCCGGCGTCGACGACATCACCGGCATCTTCATCAACACCCTGCCGGTACGGGTGACCGCCGACCCGGCGGCCCCGGTGGCCGGCTGGCTGCGCGGCCTGCAGACCGCGCAGGCGGAATCGCGCCGGTTCGAGCACGTGCCGCTGACCGCGGTGCAGGCCTGGAGCGGGGTCGAGGGCGGCCGGAACCTGTTCGACAGCCTGGTGGTGTTCGAGAACTATCCGGTCACCGCCGAGGACGTGGACGGCGCTGTCGCGCACGGGGTGCGGCTGCGGGACCTGCAGGCGATGGAGACGACGAACTACCCGCTCAGCGTCGTGGCCGCGCCCGGCCCGCGCTTGTCGCTCGGCCTGGGGTACGACCCGGCGCTGTTCGACGAAACGACGGTCCGGCGGCTGGCCCGGCGGCTCGAGCACCTCTTGACGGCGATCTCCGAAGACCCGGCCCGGCCGCTGCGGGAGTTCGACGTCCTCGGTGCCGACGAACGCGACGAGGTCCTGGTGGCCTTCAACGATACCGGTCACGAGGTCCCGCCGGTCACCCTCACCGAGCTGATCGAGGCCCAGGCGGCTCGCACCCCGGACGCCGTCGCGGTGCTGTCCCGCGACGAACGGCTCACCTTCGCCGAACTCGACGCCCGTGCCGACCGGCTGGCGCGGCTGCTGGCCGCGCGCGGTGCCGGGCCGGAGCGGATCGTCGCGCTCGCTTTGCCGCGGTCGGTGGAGATCGTCGTCGCGCAGCTGGCCGTGCTGAAGACCGGCGCCGCGTACCTGCCGGTCGACCCGGACTACCCGGCCGAGCGGATCGCGTTCATGCTCGCCGACGCGAACCCGGTCGTCGTGGTGACCCGGCCGGGGACGCCGCTGCCGGTGGAGAATGTGCTCGTCCTCGACGGCTCGGAGGCGCACGGCCCGGCCGCGCCACTGAGCCGGTCGGTGCCGTTGACCGCACCGGCGTACGTCATCTACACCTCGGGTTCGACCGGTACCCCGAAGGGCGTCGTCGTCACCCACGCCGGGCTGGCGAGCTTCTCCGGAGCCGAAATCGCCCACTTCGACGTCCGGCCCGGCGACCGCGTGCTGCAGTTCTCCTCGCCGAGCTTCGACGCGTCGGTGCTGGAACTGTGCATGGCGCTGCCCGCCGGGGCCGCGCTCGTCGTGCCGCCGCCCGGGCCGCTGCTCGGCGAGCACCTGGCCGCCGTGCTGCGCGACGAAGGCGTCACCCACGCGCTGATCCCGCCGGTCGCCATGGCGAGCGTGCCCGACGTCGAGCTGCCCGCGTTCCGCACCCTGGTCGTCGGCGGCGAAGCCTGCCCCGCCGACCTGGTGGCCCGCTGGGCACCGGGCCGCCGGATGATCAACGCCTACGGGCCCACCGAAACCACGGTGGTGGCGACCTGGAGCGACCTCCTGGAACCCGGGGCCACCCCGCCGATCGGCCGCCCGATCCGCAACACCCGCGTCCGCGTCCTCGACGCCGCCCTCCGCCCGGTGCCGATCGGCGTCGCGGGGGAGCTGTACGTCTCCGGCGCCGGGCTCGCCCGCGGGTACCTCGACCGGCCGGGGCTGACCGCCACGCGGTTCCTCGCCGATCCGTTCGGGGCGCCGGGGACACGGATGTACCGCACCGGCGACCTGGTCCGGTGGCGCGCCGGCGGCACGCTCGAGTTCCTGGGCCGCGCCGACGACCAGGTGAAGATCCGCGGCTTCCGGATCGAGCCCGGAGAGATCGTGGCGGTGCTGCGCAAGCACCCGGGAGTCCGCGACGCCGCCGTGGTCGCGGACGGCCAGCGGCTGATCGCCTACGTCGTGGGCGATCCGGGCAGCGCCGATCCGGGGAGCGGGCTGCGGGAGCACGTCGCCGCGGCCCTGCCGGCCCACTTCGTGCCCGCCGCGTTCGTCCGGCTCGACGCCCTTCCGTTGACGGCCAACGGGAAGCTGGACCGGCGGGCGCTGCCCGCCCCGGCCGCGCCGGAAGAGAGCGCCGGGTACGCGGCCCCGGAAACCGAGACCGAAGAGGTCCTCGCGGCCATCTGGGCCGAGGCGCTGGACCTCGACCGGGTCGGCGTCGAGGACAACTTCTTCGCCCTCGGCGGCGATTCACTGCGCAGCCTGCAGATCACGTCGATGACGAAGTCCGCCTTCGACGTGGAAATCACGCCCAGGGACGTGCTCACCGCCGGCACCGTGCTGGCGCTGGCGGAGCTCGTCGAAGAACGGGTCCTGCAGGACCTCGAGCGGCTCGCCGCCGGCCAAGACCACTGACCGGAAACCCCCAAAAGGAAAGGTGAAAACCCCATGCAGGACGACGCCGAATTCCAGGTGCTGGTGAACGACGAGGGCCAGTACTCGCTGTGGCCGGTGGCCAACGAGGTCCCCGCGGGCTGGCGCGCCGACGGCTTCCGCGGCGGCCGCCAGGAGTGCATGGACCACGTCGACGAGGTGTGGACCGACATGCGGCCGCTGAGCCTGCAGCGGCAGATGGCCGCCGACGGCTGAGCCGGCGGCGCTCCCCGGCCCACCGAACCCACGCGGAAGGTCCCTTCTGATGCCCTCTCCTTCGACGTTCTCCCAGTCCATACCCGTGGTCCGGGACGTCCCGGACCCGCGGTCGCCCGCCGACGGCCGCCTCCAGCGGCTGCTCACGGGGCTCGCCCACAAACACGGCGTCCCGGCCGCCCAGCTGGTCGTCCACGACGGCGGCCGGGCGGCGTCGGCCACGGCCGGCGAGATCACCGCCGAGGCGAAGTTCCCCGCCGGGTCCATCACCAAGGCGTTCACCGCGGCGCTGGCGATGCTGCTCGTCGCCGACGGCGACCTCGACCCGGACGACCCGCTCGGCGAGCACCTGGACGGCCTCGGCCCCCAGGTCGGCAGACCCACCGTCGGGCAGGTGCTGAGCCACACCGGCGGGTTGCCGGCCGCGCTCGGCGCCGACGCGGACGGGGGCGGCTCGGCCCGCCGGTACCTGCGGGCCTGCCGCGACGCCGGGCTCGTCCAGCCGCCCGGGCTGGGCTTCTCCTACTCCAACGTCGGGTACGTCCTCACCGGCTACCTGGTCGAAGCCATCACCGGGATGAGCTGGTGGGAGGCGATGGACACGATGCTGCTCGGCGAACTCGGCATCGAGGCCGCGTTCGTCGTCGAGCCGGGGGCGCGACGCCGGACCGCCGCCCACGTCAGCGGGCACGCCGTGCACGCGGCGACCGGCCGCGCCCGGCCGGTCGCACAGACCCTGACCCCCGCCGAGGCCGCGGCCGGGGCGCTCGCGCTGAGCGCCGGGGACCTGGCCGCCTTCGGCCTGATGTGCTGCGGCGGCGACGGCCCGCTGCCGGCGGACCTGATCGACCTGATGCGCCGCCCGGTGCCGGGAGCGGAGCCGTTCGGGCTGGCCGACGGCTGGGGGCTCGGCCTGGCCGGCTACCGCGGCGCCGACGCGGACTGGACCGGCCACGACGGCACCGCCGACGGCACCTCCTGCCACCTGCGGATCGACGCCGAGCACGGCCGGGTCGTCGCGCTCACCACCAACGGCAGCACCGGCTCGGCGCTGTGGACGGACCTGGTCGCGGCGCTGCGCGCCGAAGGCCTGCCGGTCGGCGACTACGAGCTGCCCCGCGACCTGGACCGGGCCGCGCGCCCGGCCGCCGACCTGACCGGCCGCTACACCAACGGCGACCTCGAGTACCAGGTGGACGTCCGCGCGGACGGCGGCGCCGTGCTCGTCGTCGACGGCGAGGTCTACCCGGAGCTGGCGCTGCTGCGCGACGGGTCGTTCTCGGTGCGCGAACCCGGCACCGGCCGGCGGATCATCGGCGGCCGCTTCCTGACCGACCCGGCCACCGGCACCGTCAGCGCCATGCAGGCCGGGGGCCGCGTCGCCCGCCGCCGCCGCCGCGCCTCCTGATCTCCCGCCCCGCCGGCCGGAGGTGCGAGTGTCGCGAATGAGTCATTGGGGACCTCCAGCGCCCCGAATGAGTCATTCGCGGCGCTGAAACCCCAGGCAACCAAGCCCCTGGAACACCGAACTGCGTTGTGAGGACACGAAAGCGATGACCACCTCGAGGAAGAGCCGCATCGACGCGCTGCCCGCGGAACTGCGGGAGACGCTCAAGCGCCGGCTGGCCGGGCGGGCGGAGCGGTCCGACGTGATCGGCCGGGCGCCGCGGGAGAACGCCCTGCCGCTGTCGTTCGCCCAGCAGCGCCTGTGGTTCCTCGACGAGTTCCGCCCGGGGGACGCGGAGTACAACAGCGCGGTGGCGCTGCGGCTGACCGGGCCGCTCGACACGAGCGCGCTCACCGGCGCGCTCGCGCAGCTGGTGGCTCGCCACGAATCCCTGCGCACCACCATCGACGACGCCGGCGGCACCCCGGTGCAGGTCGTCCACGGCGCCCCGGAGATCCCGGTGCGGACCGTCGACCTGACCACCGACCCCGCGTTGCGCCCGGCCGATCTGGACGAGGTGCTGGAGGCGGAGTACGGCCGGTCGTTCGACCTGCGCCGCGGCCCGCTGGTGCGGCTGCTGCTGGTGCGGGTCGCCGAGGGGCACCACGTCCTGCTGATCACCGCCCACCACGTCGTCACCGACGGCGAGTCGATGGGCATCCTGGTCGGCGAGCTCGGCACGCTGTACGCGGCCGCCGTCCGGGGCGAAGCCGCCGAGCTGACCGAACCGGCGGTCCAGTACGCCGATTTCGCCGTGTGGCAGCGGAACCGGCTCGCCGGGCCGGCGCTGGACCGGCACCTCGCCTACTGGACGACCCAGCTGGCCGGCGTCGAACCCCTGGACCTGCCGTCCGACCGGCCGCGCCCGGCCGTGCGCACGACGGCCGGTGCCGTGCACGGCTTCAGCGTCCCGGGCGAGGTCGCGGCCGGGCTGGCCGAGCTGGCCCGGGTCCACGACACCACGCTCTACACCGTGCTGGTCGCGGCCTGCCAGGTGCTGTTCGCCCGCTACACCGGCCGCGGCGACATCGCCGTCGGCACCGTGGTTTCCGGCCGGAACCGGCCCGAACTGCAGCGGACGGTCGGCTTCTTCGTCGACACCGTCGTCATCCGGTCCACTGTGGACCAGACCGTGCCGTTCGGGACCCTCCTCGACGCCGTCCGCACGACCGTGCTGGAGTCCTTCGAGCACGCCGAAGCCCCGTTCGAAAAGCTCGTCGAAGCGCTGCGCCTCGACCGCGACGCCAGCCGCAACCCGCTGTTCGACGCGATGGTGCTGCTGCACGGGAGCCAAGGCGGGCCGGCCGACTTCGCCGGGCTGACCGCCGAGCCGGTCGAGGTGGCCCGCCGCGCCGCCAACTTCGACCTCACCGTCGAGTTCCAGCCGTCCACGGACGCCCTCGAAGGCTCGCTGGAGTACAACACCGACCTGTTCGACGAGCGGACCGCCGTCGCGCTGGGCGAGCACCTCACCGTGCTGCTGACCGCGATCGCGGCCGACGCGACGCGCCCGGTCGGCGAGCTGCCGCTGCTGACCGGGGACGAACGCCACCGGCTGCTCACCGAGTGGAACGAAACCGCGCTGGACGTGCCCGCGGCCACCGTCACCGAGCTGTTCGAGTCACAGGCCCAGCGCAGCCCGGACGAGACCGCGCTCGTCGCCGGGCACGTCGCGCTGAGCTTCGCCGAGCTGAACGCGCTCGCCAACCGCCTGGCCCGCCACCTCGTCGCGCTGGGCGCCGGCCCCGAGCGGGTGGTGGCGCTCGAGCTGCCGCGGACGGCCGAGGCGATCGTGGCCTTCCTGGCGGTGCTGAAGGCGGGAGCGGTGTACCTGCCGATCGACCCCGCCCTGCCCGCCGACCGCAAGGAACTGCTGCTGCGGGACGCCGGTGCCACCCTGGTCCTCACGACCGCCGAACTCGCGGCCGTACCGCCGGAGTACTCCGGCGCGGACCTCACCGACGCCGACCGGCTCGCCCCGCTGCGGCCGGACAACACGGCCTACGTCATCTACACGTCCGGGTCGACCGGCCGCCCGAAGGGGGTGGCGGTCCCGCACCGCAACCTCACCAACCTGCTCTTCAACCACCGCCACGACTTCGCCCCGCCCGGACGGCGGCTGCGGGTCGCGCTGACCGCCACCCTGTCGTTCGACACGTCCCTGGAAGGCCCGCTGCTCATGGCCGACGGCCACGAGCTGCACCTGATCGGCGACGACGTCCGGCTCGACGCCCACGCCCTGGTCGACCACATCGCCGAGCGCCGGATCGACTTCCTCGACCTCACCCCGACCTACCTGCGCCGGCTGATCCCCGCCGGGCTGCTGACCGATCCGCGGCACCGGCCGAAGATCCTCATGCTCGGCGGCGAAGCCCTCGACGACACGCTGTGGCGCGAACTCGCCGGCGCCGAAGTCACCGTGGCGCACAACTTCTACGGCCCGACCGAGTACACCGTGGACGCGGTGTCGTGCCGGGTCGGCGAAACGGGCCGCCCGGTGCTGGGCCGGCCGCTGGCCAACACCCGCGCCTACGTCGTCGACCAGGCCCTGCGGCCGGTGCCCGCCGGCGTGCCCGGCGAGCTGTGCCTCGCCGGGGCGCAGCTCGCGCGCGGCTACCTCGGGCGCCCGGGCCGGACGGCCGGGAGCTTCGTCGCCAATCCGTTCGGGGAGCCGGGGGAGCGGATGTACCGCACCGGCGACCGGGTCCGCTGGACCGCGGACGGGCAGCTGGAGTACCTGGGCCGGCTCGACGACCAGGTGAAGATCCGCGGCTTCCGGGTCGAGCCGGGCGAAGTCGAGGCCGCGCTGGTCCGCCTGCCCGAGGTCGCCGCGGCCGTCGTGGTCGCCAACCGGCCGGACGGCGGCCACGCCCGGCTGGTCGCCTACGTCGTCGGCGCCGGACCGGTGCCGCCCACCGCCGACGAGCTGCGCGCCGCCCTGCGGGCCACGCTGCCGGACTACCTGGTGCCCTCGGCGTTCGTCCCGATCGACGCGATCCCGCTGACCCCGCAGGGCAAAGTCGACCGGCGGGCGCTGCCCGCCCCCGACGCGCCGTCGGACAGCGGCCAGGCTTACGTGCCCGCGCGCACCGCCGTCGAGCACCAGCTGGTGGCCATCTGGTCCGAAGTGCTCGGCAACGACCGCATCGGCGTCGAGGACAACTTCTTCGGCCTCGGCGGCGACTCGATCCTCAGCATCCAGGTGGTCGCCCAGGCCCGCCAAGCCGGCTTGCGGCTCACCTCGCGGGACATCTTCCTGCACCAGACCATCGCCGGACTCGCGACCGCGGTGCAGACCACCGCGATCCACACCCCGGCGGCGGGCCCGGTCGCCGGCCCGGCCCCGCTCACCCCGATCCAGCACTGGTTCTTCGCCACCCACGGGCCGCTGGCCCACTTCACCATGTCGCAGCTGCTCGAGCTGCCCGGCGGCGTCGACCAGCAGGCCCTGCGGACCGCCCTCGACGCGGTCGTCGCCCACCACGACGCCCTGCGGACCCGGTTCTTCACCGTCGACGGCCAGTGGCGGCAGGAGATCACGCCGGAGCCGCCGACCGGCGTCCTGCGGATCCGGGACCTGTCTTCGCTCGGCGAAGCCGGGCAGCGCGCCGGCATCGAGGCCGCGGCCGCGCAGGTGCGCGCCGGCCTGGACCCGGCGACCGGCACCCTGGCCGGCGCGGCGCTGCTCGCCCGCGGCACCCGGCCGCCGCTGCTGTTCCTGGCCGTGCACCACCTGGTGGCCGACGGCGTTTCGCTGCGGCTGCTGCTCGGCGACCTCGAAACCGCCTACGGCCAGATCGTGGCCGGGGCACCGGTCCGGCTCGCGGCCACCGCCACGCCGTTCACCCAGTGGGCGCACCTGCTGGAGCAGCACGTCCGCGCGGGCGGCTTCGACGACGACCTCGAGCACTGGACGCGGGTGGCGCGCCGGGTCCCGGCGGCACTGGCCGCCGACCACGCCGGCGCGGGCACCACCGGCTCCACCCGCACGCTGACCGTGACCCTCGGCGCCGAGGACACCGACGCGCTGCTGCACCGCGTCCCCGCCACCTACCGGACCCAGGTCAACGACGTGCTGCTGAGCGCCCTCGGGCGGGCCTTGGCCGACCGCACGGGCGAAGACGGCGTCCTGATCGCCCTGGAAGGGCACGGCCGCGAGGACTTCCTCGACGGCGTCGACCTTTCCCGCACCGTCGGCTGGTTCACCACGCAGTTCCCGGTGGCGCTCGACCTGCCGCCGTCGGGGGACTGGGGCGCCACCCTCAAGGCGGTCAAGGAGCAGCTGCGGGCCGTCCCGCGCCGCGGCTTGAGCTACGAAGCCCTGCGGTACCTCGGTGAGCCCGGCGCGCCGGGACACGCGCTGCAGGCGTTCCCGCTGCCGCAGATCTGCTTCAACTACCACGGCCGCTGGGACGCCCAGGCCGGCGCGGACGGGCTGTTCCGCGGCCGGCACGACAGCCCGGGCGCCGACGTCGCCCCGGACGAGGCCAGCACCTACCAGCTGGACGTGACCGGCGTCGTCGAATCCGGCGAGCTGTCGCTGACGTGGTCCTACTCCGACCAGGTCAACGACTCCGGCACCGTCCGCGAGCTGGCCGAGGCGATGCTCGCGGGCCTGCGGGAGATCGTCGCCCACTGCGCGCGACCCGGCAGCGGCGGCCGCACGCCGTCGGACTTCCCGCTCGCCCGGCTCGACCAATCCACTGTGGACAGAATCGCCGGCGACGGCCGCGCCGTCGACGACATCTACCCGCTCACCCCGCTGCAGGCGGGCATGCTGTTCCACAGCCTGCTCGACCCTGCCGCCGACGCCTACGTCGACCAGGCGCGGATGCTCCTGGACGGGGTTCGCGACCCCGACGCGTTCGCGCAGGCCTGGCAGCAGGTCGCCGACCGCACCCCGGTCCTGCGGACCGAACTCGTCTGGGAAGGTGTCGAGGACCCGGTGCAGGTCGTGCGGCACCGGGCGGTCGTCCCGATCACCCGCCATGACTGGCGTGGCCTGTCCGAAGCCGAGCAGAGCGCCCAGCTGGAGCGGCTCTCGGCCGGCGACGCCGCCACGGGCCTGGACCTCACCACCGCGCCGCTGATGCGGCTGGCGATCATCGCGCTGACCCACGACCGCGTGCTGCTGATGTGGACCTCCCACCACATCGTGCTCGACGGCTGGAGCCTGGCCCAGATCTTCACCGAGGTGTGCGAGCAGTACGCCGCGCTCACCGAGCACCGGATCCCGCGGGTGCCGGCGCACCGGCCGTTCCGCGACTACCTCGGCTGGCTCGCCGCGCAGGACGTCACCGCGGCCGAAGACCACTGGCGCGGGGTGCTGTCCGGCTTCGCCGCCCCGACCCCGCTGCCGTGGGACCGGTCCCCGGCGCAGGCGCACCGGACGCGCTCGTCGCGCACGGTCCGGACGTCGTTGTCCACTGAGGACACAACGCGGCTGCGGGAGGTGGCCCGGCGCCACGGCCTGACCGTCAACACGCTCGTGCAGGGCGCCTGGGCGCTGCTGCTGGCCCACTCCAGCGGCGAGTCCGACGTCGTGTTCGGCACCACCGTCTCCGGCCGTCCCGACGACCTGCCGGGCGTGGAAACCATGATCGGGATGTTCATCAACACCGTCCCGACCCGGACGTCGATCGAGGGCGGCGAGCGGGTGCTGCCGTGGCTGCAGCGGCTGCAGGACGAGCAGAACCAGGCCCGCCGCTACGATTTCCTCGCGCTCGGGAAGCTGCGCGCCCTCAGCGACGTCCCGCCGGGGGAGAACCTGTTCGACAGCATGGTCGCGTTCGAGAACTACCCCTTCGACGAGAACGCCGCCGCGCAGGCGGGTGTCACCCTGCGGGAGGTGACCGCCCTCGACGCCACGACGTTCCCGGTCACCCTGCGCGCCTACGTCGACCGGCGCCTGGGCTTCGAGCTGGGTACCGACCCGGCCCTCTTCGACGAGGAGACCGCCGCCGCGATGGCGGCCCGGCTGGAGACCCTGCTGCTCGGGCTGGCCGAGAACCCGGACCGCCCGATCGCGCGGCTGCCGTGGCTGTCGGCCGAGGACCGCGCCGGGCTCACCGCCGACCGGCCCCCGTCGCTGCCCGCCCCCACCATCACCGAGCTGTTCGCCGCCCAGGTCGCGGCGCACCCGGACGCGGTCGCGCTCACCGGCGACGGCGTCTCCCTGACCTACGCCGAGCTCAACGCGCGGGCGAACCGCCTGGCGCACCGGCTGATCGAGCTCGGCGCCGGGCCCGAGCGGTTCGTCGCGCTGCGCCTGCCGCGCTCGCCGGAGCAGGTCGTCGCGATCCTCGCCGTGCTCAAGGCCGGGGCCGCCTACCTGCCGATCGACCCGGCCACGCCCGCCGAACGCGTCGACCGGATGCTCGCCGACACCGATCCGGTCGCCGTCCTCGCTCCCGAAGACGTCGACGTCGAGACGGGCCCCGAGACCGACCCGCCGCCGCGGTGCACTCCGGACCACCCCGCCTACGTCATCTACACCTCCGGCTCGACCGGGCTGCCCAAGGGCGTGGTGATCCCGCACCGCAACGTCACCCGCCTGTTCGCCGCGACCGACGCCCGGTTCGGCTTCGGCGCCGAGGACGTCTGGACGCTGTTCCACTCCTACGCCTTCGACTTCTCCGTGTGGGAGATCTGGGGCCCGCTGCTGCACGGCGGCCGGCTCGTCGTCGTCCCGCACGCGGTGTCCCGGTCGCCGCGGGAGTTCCTGCGCCTGCTGGCCGACGAAGGCGTCACCGTGCTCAACCAGACGCCGTCGGCGTTCTACCAGCTCGTCCGGGCCGACGAGGACGACCCGGAGGTGGGCGCCCGGCTCGCGCTGCGGTACGTGGTCTTCGGCGGCGAGGCCCTGGACACGCGCCGGCTGGCCGGCTGGTTCGCCCGACACGGCGACCGCACGCCGCGGCTGGTGAACATGTACGGCATCACCGAAACCACCGTGCACGTCACCCACCACGACCTTTCATCCGATGTGGACACTCCGGGGATCATCGGCACCGCCCTGCCCGACCTGCGCGGGTACGTCCTCGACGCGGATCTGAACCCGGTCCCGGCCGGGGTGCCCGGCGAGCTCTACGTCGCCGGCGACGGCCTTGCCCGCGGCTACCTCGGCCGCCCCGGGCTGACCGCGGCCCGGTTCGTCGCCGACCCGTTCGGCGCGCCCGGCACCCGGATGTACCGGTCCGGCGACCGGGTGTCCCGCACCCGCGAGGGCGCCCTGCGCTACCACGGCCGCGCCGACCAGCAGGTGAAGATCCGCGGCTTCCGGATCGAGCCGGGCGAGATCGAAGCCACCCTGCTCGCGCTCCCGGAAGTCGGCTCGGCGGCGGTACTGGCCCGCGAAGACGAGCCCGGGCGCAAGCGGCTGGTCGCCTACGTCGTCGCCGCGACGCCGGCCACGCCGCCGAGCACCGCGCGGCTGCGGGAGCACCTCGGCCGGTCGCTGCCGGACTACATGGTGCCCTCGGCGTTCGTCATGCTCGACGAACTGCCGTTGACCCGCAACGGAAAGCTCGACCAGCGCGCGCTGCCGGCCCCCGCCGCGGCGGCGCCGGAAAGCGCCGAGTTCGCCGAACCCCGCACCGAAACCGAGCGCACGGTCGCGGCCGTGCTGGCCACCACGCTCGGCCTGGAGCGCGTCGGGGCCGACGGCAACTTCTTCGAGCTGGGCGGGGATTCCATCCTCAGCATCCGGTTCACCTCCGCGCTGCGGGAGGCCTTCGGCGTCGAAGTGTCCCCGCGCACGGTGTTCGACCACCCGACGGTGGCCGGCCTGGCGGCCGCGCTGCCGGCCGCGTCCGCCACGCCGCTGACGGCCGCGATCACCCCGGTGGCCCGCGACGCCGAGCTGCCGCTGTCCTTCGCCCAGCAGCGCCTGTGGTTCCTCGACGACTTCGCACCCGGCAGCACCGACCACGTCACGGTCTTCGGTGTGCGGCTGCGCGGCGACCTGCGGCCCGACGCGCTCGGCCGCGCGCTCACCACGCTGATCGCCCGGCACGAATCGCTGCGCACCACGTTCCCGGCCGTCGACGGCCGGCCCCGCCAGGTCGTGGGGGAGCCGTGGCAGCTCGCGCTGCCGGTCACCGATATCTCCGGTCCGGCGGCGGAGGAGGAGCTGCGGCGGCTGCTGGCCGAGGACCTCGCCCGGCCGTTCGACCTCGCCCGGGGCCCGCTGCTGCGGGCGCGGCTGGTCCGCTTGGCCGCCGGCGACCACGCGCTCGTGCTGTCCCTGCACCACATCATCACCGACGGCTGGTCGATGGGCGTCCTCGTCGGCGAGCTGGCCACCCTCTACGGTGACGAGCGGGTCGACCTGCCGGCGCTGCCGGTCCAGTACGCGGACTTCGCGGCGTGGCAGCGCGAGCGCCTCACCGGCGACTTCCTCGACGAGCAGCTCGGTTTCTGGCGCCACGAGCTCGACGGCCTGCGCCCGCTGGACCTGCCGGCCGACCGCCCGCGCCCGGCCACCCGGACGTCGAACGGCGCCGAGCACGAGTTCGCCCTCGGCGCCGAGGCCCTCGCCGGGCTGCGCCGGCTGAGCCACGACCGCGACACGACGCTGTTCACCGCGCTCGTCGCGGCCTGCCAGCTGGTGCTGCGCCGCTGGTCCGGCCAGGACGACGTCGCCGTCGGCACGGTGACCTCCGGCCGCGACCACCCGGAGGTCCAGGACCTCGTCGGCCTCTTCGTCAACACCGTCGTGCTGCGGTCCCAAGTGGACGGTCGGCGGGGCTTCGGCGAGCTGCTCGGCGCGGTCCGCCGGACGGTCCTGGACGCCTTCGCCCACCAGGAAGTGCCGTTCGAGCGGATCGTCGACGAGCTGAGCCCCGAACGGGACCCCAGCCGCACCCCGCTGTTCGAGGTTCTGGTGACCCTGCAGAACGCCGGCAACCGCCTGCCCGCCCTCGCCGGGCTCACCGCCGGCGAACTGACGCTGCCGATGACCACCGCGGGCTTCGACCTGAGCGTCGAGTTCGAGGAGGGGCCCGACGGGCTGCGCGGCCTGCTGAACTACAACACCGACCTGTTCGACGCGGCGACGATGCGGCGCTTCGCCGAGCACCTCACGGTGCTGCTCACCGCCGTCGTGGCCGACCCGGACCGGCCGGTCGACGCGCTGCCGCTGCTGCCCGCCGCCGAACGCGACCTCGTCGTCGAGACGTGGAACGCCACCGATCGGCCGGTGCCGGACACGACCGTCGTCGAGCTGTTCGAGGCCCAGGCGGCCCGGACCCCGCACGCGACCGCGCTCGTCTGCGGCGACACGACGCTGACCTTCGCGGAGCTGAACGCGCGCGCCAACCGGGCCGCGCGGGTGCTCGTCTCCCGCGGTGCCGGGCCCGAGCGGCTGGTGGCGGTCGCGCTGCCGCGCTCGGCCGACCTGGTCGTCGCGATCCTCGCCGTCCTCAAGGCCGGCGCGGTGCACCTGCCCCTGGACCCGGAGCTGCCCGGCCGCCGGCGCGAAGCGCTGCTGGCCGACGCCCGGCCGGTGCTGGTGCTCACCGAACCGGTCGTCGCGGAAGAAGCGGACACGAACCTCACCGACGCCGACCGGTCGGCGCCGCTCACCCCGGACCACGCCGCCTACGCGATCTACACCTCCGGCTCCACCGGCACCCCGAAGGGCGTGCTCGTCGGCCACCGCGCGCTGGCCAACTTCGCCGTCGACCACGCCGGCCAGTTCACCGCCGCGGCCGGGAAGGACCGGCTGCGGGTGGCGCTGACCGCGGCCTTCTCGTTCGACGCGTCCTGGGAAACCGTGCTGCTGATGCTCACGGCCGGGCACGAGCTGCACGTGATCGACGCCGAGACCCGGCTCGATCCGGGCGTGCTGGCGGGGTACGTCGCCGAGCACGGGATCGACCTGGTCAACTCGACGCCGTCGTTCGTCCGGCACCTGCTGGACGCCGGGCCCGGGGACCACCGCCCGCCGGTGCTGCTGGTCGGCGGGGAAGCCGTCGGCGAAGCATTGTGGCGCGACCTGAGCGACCGCAACGGCGTCACCGCGTTCAACCTCTACGGCCCGACCGAGTGCACCGTCGACGCCACCTTCTGCCGGATCGGCGAGACCGCGCGCGAGGTGATCGGCCGCCCGCTCGGGAACGTGCGGACCTACGTCCTGGACGACCGGCTGCGCCCGGCGCCGATCGGCGTGCCCGGCGAACTGCACCTGGCCGGCGTCCAGCTGGCCCGCGGCTACCTGAACCGGCCCGGGCTGACGGCGGACCGCTTCCGCGCCAACCCGTTCGGCCCGCCCGGCAGCCGGATGTACGCCACCGGCGACCGCGCCCGCTGGACCGCCGAGGGCTACCTGGAGTACCTCGGCCGCGTCGACGACCAGGTCAAGATCCGCGGCTTCCGGATCGAGCCCGGCGAGGTCGAGGCGGCGCTGCGGGCCCTGCCCGAGGTCGCCGACACGGTCGTCGTCGCCCGCCGCGACGACGGCCACGCCCGGCTGGTCGCCTACGTCGTCCCCGCGGAAGGGGCCGCCGCGGACCCGGCACGGCTGCGGACGGCGCTGAAGTCGACCCTGCCCGACCACCTGGTGCCGTCGGTGTTCGTTCCCGTGGACCGGCTGCCGCTGGCCACCAGCGGCAAGGTCGACCGCCGCGCGCTGCCCGCGCCCGCCGTCCACCCGGCCCCGGCCGAGGGCCGGACCGCGCCGCGCACCGCCACCGAACGGCTGCTGGCCGAGATCTGGGCCGACGTCCTCGGCGTCGCGGGCCCGGGCGTGGACGACAACTTCTTCGCCCTGGGCGGGGATTCCATCCTCAGCATCCAGGTCGTCTCGCGGGCCCGGCGCCACGGCCTGCGCCTGACCTCCCGGGACGTCTTCCGCCACCAGAGCATCGCCGGGCTCGCGCTCGTCGCCGGCGCCGAAGCGGCCGCCGAACCCGAAGGCGGGTTCACCGGCTCGGCGCCCCTCACCCCGATCCAGCGGTGGTTCTTCGAAACCGGCCACCACGACCACTTCACGATGTCCACGCTCGCCGAACTCGACCCGGACGTCGAGCTCCCCGCGCTCGAGACCGCGCTGGCCGCGGTGCTGGGCCGCCACGACGCCCTGCGCACCCGGTTCACCCGCACCGGCGACGACTGGCGGCAGGAGTTCCGGCCCGACGCGGAAATCCCGGCGCTGCGGCACGTCGAAGCGTCCGAGTCGGACACAGTGGACATCGCGGCGGTGGCCGCCGAAACGCGCGCCGGGCTGCGGGTCGAGCACGGCCCCCTCGTCGCGGCGGTGCTGATCACGTCGCCGGAGCGGCCGCCGCGGCTGCTGCTGGTCGTCCACCACCTCGTGGTCGACGGCGTGTCCTGGCGGATCCTGTTCGACGACCTGGAAACCGCCTACCGCCAGGTGGTCTCCGGCCGGCCCGCCGAGCTCGGCCCGGCCCCGGTCAGCTACCTCCGCTGGGCGGACCGCCTCGCGGGGCACGCCTTCGAAACCGAGCTGCCGTACTGGACCGAGGTGCTCGACGGCGTCGTCCCGGACCTGCCCGTCGACGCGGCGGGGGAGAACACGGCCGGAAGCACCCGCACGGTCACGGTCGGCCTGGACCCCGAAACCACCGACGCCCTGCTGCACCAGGTCCCCGAGGTCTACCGCACGCAGATCAACGACGTCCTGCTCAGCGCGCTCGGCCGGGTGCTGGCCCGCTGGACCGGCCGCGAGCGCGTCCTGATCTCGCTGGAAGGGCACGGCCGCGAAGAGATCTTCGACGACCTCGACCTCTCCCGCACGGTCGGCTGGTTCACCGCCGAGTTCCCGGTCGCGCTCACCGTCGGCGCGGAGGACGGCTGGGGATCGACGCTGAAGGCCGTCAAGGAACAGCTGCGGGCCGTCCCCGGCAAGGGCCTCGGCTACGGCGCCCTGCGCTGGCTGACGCCGGACTCGCCCCTGCACGACGGTCCCGTGCCGCAGATTTCCCTGAACTACCACGGACAGTGGACCGCCGGTGGCGACGACGACGGGCTGTACCGCGGCTGGGGCGGCGACCTCGGCGACGACATCGACCCCGGGCGGCCGCGCACGACCCTGCTGGACGTCGTCGGCATCGTCGACGGCGGCCGGCTCGAACTCGCCTGGACCTACGCCCCCGGCGTGCACCACGAGGACACCGTGCGCGACCTCGCCGAGCAGGTCCTCACGGCCCTGCGCGAGATCGCCGGGCACTGCGCCGGCCCGGACGCCGGCGGCCGCACGCCGTCGGACTTCCCCCTGGCCCGGCTGAGCGCGGCCGAACTGGACACGGTGGCCGGCGACGGCCGCGCGGTCGAGGACGTCTACCCGCTGACGCCGCTGCAGGCCGGGATGGTGTTCCACACCCTGGTCGACGACGGCTCCCCGGCCTACTTCGAGCAGGTCCGCATCCGCCTCGCCGGCGTCACCGACCCCGCCGCGCTCGCCGCGGCCTGGCAGCGGGTCGTCGACCGGACCCCGGTGCTGCGCACCCGGCTCGTCTGGACGGGGGTCGAAGAGCCCGTGCAGGTGGTGGACCGCGCCGCGACCCTGCCGGTCACCCACCACGACTGGCGCGACCTCGGTCCGGAAGAGCGCGAAACCGCGCTGCGGGAGGCCCTGGCGGCCGACCGGGCCGTCCCGTTCGACCTGACCCGGGCCCCGCTGACCCGGCTGACGATCGGTGCGCTGCCCGGCGACGAGGTCGACCTCGTGTGGACCTCCCACCACGTGCTGTTCGACGGCTGGAGCTCCGCGCAGGTCTTCGCCGAAGCCTGCGAGCAGTACGCCGCCGCGACCGCCGGTGTCCGCCCGGCCCTGGTCACCCGGCGCCCGTACCGCGACTACCTCGGCTGGCTGGCCGGGCGCGACCAGGCCGCGGCCGACGCGTTCTGGCGGGACACCCTGGCCGGCTTCGACGCGCCGACCGCGTTGCCCTACGACCGCCCGCCGGCCGAAGCCCACCAGTCCCGCTCCACCGATTCGGTCCGGATCGAGCTGCCGCCGGCCGCGACGTTGCGGCTGCGGGAGTTCGCCCGGACCCACGGCCTCACCGTCAACACCGTCGTGCAGGGCGGCTGGGCGCTGCTGCTGGCGATGCTGTCCGGTGACCGTGACGTCGTCTTCGGCACCACCGTCTCCGGCCGCCCGGCGGACTTGGCCGGCGTCGAGACGATGATCGGGCTGTTCATCAACACCATCCCCACCCGCGTCCGCGTGGACGGCACCCAGCCGGTCGGGCAGTGGCTCGGGCAGCTGCAGACGGCGCAGAGCGAGGCTCGCGACCACGACTTCGTGTCGCTGGCCCGGCTGCGCCCGCTCAGCGACGTTCCGGCGGGGCAGAACCTGTTCGACAGCATGGTCGTGTTCGAGAACTACCCGATCAGCGAACCCGCGACCGCGGGCGCGCCCCGGGTCGTCGAGGTCGCCTCGGCCGACGCCACGAACTTCCCGCTGTGCCTGCGCGCGTCCCTCGACGAAGGCCTCGCCCTCGACCTCGCCTACGACCCGGCGCTGTTCGACCGCGACACCACCGCGGCCCTGACCGACCGGCTGGTCCAGCTGCTCGACGCCGTCACCGCGGACCCGGACCGGCCGCTGGCCCGGGTGCCGTGGGTCGCCGCCGCCGAGCGCGCCCGGGTGCTCGCCGACGCCCACGGTCCGCGCGCCGCCGGGACACCGTCCACGGTGCCCGCGCTGTTCGCCGACCAGGTGCGGCGGCGTCCGGACGACGTCGCCGTGCTCGCCGGCGACCGGACCCTGACCTACGCCGAACTCGACGAGCGGGCGAACCACCTGGCCGGGCGGCTGACCGGCCTCGGTGTGGCCGTCGAGGACCGGGTCGGGCTGCTGCTGGAGCCCTCGGTCGAGCACGTCGTCGCCGAACTCGCCGTGCTCAAGGCGGGCGCGGCCTACGTGCCGCTGGACACCCGGGCGCCGCACGAGCGGCTGCGGGCCGTGCTCGCCGAGGCCGGCGTCTCGGTCGTGGTTTCCGGCGACACCTGGGTGCCGGCCGCCGAAGCCGTCCACAGTGGACCGGTGCTGACCGTCGGCGAGCGGCACTCGCGGACCGCGCCGGAATCCGCCGTGGTGCCCGAAAACCTCGCCTACGTCATGTACACCTCCGGCTCCACCGGCGTCCCCAAGGGGGTTGCCGTGCGCCACCGCGACATCACCGCGCTGGCCCAGGACGGCCGGTTCGCCGGCGGCGCCCACACCCGGGTGCTCGCGCACTCGCCGCTGGCCTTCGACGCCTCCACCTACGAACTGTGGGTCCCGCTGCTCAACGGCGGCGCGGCGGTCCTGCCCGACGGGCCCGACCTGACCGTGGAATCGTTGCGGCGCGCGGTTTCCGCGCACGGGGTGACGGCGGCGTGGCTGACCGCCGGGCTCTTCCGGCTGCTCGCCCAGGACGCCCCGGACGGCCTGCGCGGCCTGCGCGAGGTGTGGACCGGCGGCGACGTCGTCCCGCCCGCCGTGGTCCGGGCGGTCCAGGCCGCCTGCCCCGGCCTCGTCGTGGTCGACGGCTACGGCCCCACCGAAACGACCACCTTCGCCACGTCCTTCCGGATGACCGGCGAGGCGGGCGTGCCCGAGCCCGTGCCGATCGGCCGGCCGCTCGACGGCATGCGCGCGTACGTGCTGGACGCCGACCTGCGGCCGCTGCCCGCCGGGGCGCCCGGCGAACTCTGCCTGGCCGGTGCGGGCCTGGCCCGCGGCTACCTCGGCCGGCCCGGCCTGACCGCCGAGCGGTTCGTCCCCGACCCGTTCGGCGCGCCGGGGGAGCGGATGTACCGCACCGGCGACGTCGTCCGGCACGGCGCGGACGGCGAGCTGGTGTTCCTCGGCCGCTCCGACGACCAGGTCAAGCTGCGCGGGTTCCGGATCGAGCTCGCCGAGGTCGAGGCCGTGCTGGCCGCCCACCCGGCGGTCGCCCAGGCGGTCGCGACCGTCCACACGGACGCCGCCGGCACGCGGCGGCTGATCGCGCACGTCGTCCTCACCGCCGGCCGGACCGCGGACCCCGCCGGGCTGCGCGGCCACGCGGCCGCGTCCCTGCCCGAGTACATGGTGCCCGCCGTCGTACTCGTGCTGGCCGCGCTTCCGTTGAACCGCAACGGGAAGGTCGACCGTCGCGCGCTGCCCGCCCCGGACGGCCCGGTGGCGTCCCGGCGGCCCTACGCCGAGCCGGCCACCACGACCCAGCGAGCCGTCGCCGGCATCTGGCAGCGGCTGCTCGGGGTCGACCGGGTCGGCGCGCAGGACAACTTCTTCGAGCTCGGCGGCGACTCGATCCTCAGCATCCGGCTGGTGTCCCGGCTGCTGGCCGAATGCGGCGTGTCGCTGTCGCCGCGGGCGGTGTTCGCGCACCCGACGGTCTCCCGCCTCGCCGCCGCGATCGAAACCGTCGGGGCCACCGCCCAGGACCCGATCCCGGCCGTGCCCCGGGACGGCGAGCTGCCGCAGTCCTTCGCCCAGCAGCGCCTGTGGTTCCTCGACGAGTTCGAGCCGGGTGGCACCGAGTACGTCACCAGTTCCGCGGTGCGCCTGCGCGGCGCGCTGGACGTCGGCGCGCTCGCCGAGGCGTTCACCGAGCTGGTCGCCCGGCACGAACCGCTGCGCACCACGTTCGGCTCGGCCGACGGCCACGGCGTCCAGGTCGTGCACCCGCCGTCGCCGGTTCCGCTGCCGGTCGTCGACGCTCGCGAGGAGGAGCTCGCGAACATCCTGCGGGCCGACGGCGAACAGCCCTTCGACCTCGGCGAAGGGCCGCTGCTGCGGGCCAAGCTGATCCGGCTCGCGCCGGAGGAGCACGTGCTCACCGTGGCGGTGCACCACATCGTCACCGACGGCTGGTCGAACGGGCTCATCGCCGAGGAGGTCGGCGCGTTCTACGCGGCGGCGCTGCGCGGCGAACCGGCGGACCTGCCGCCGCTGCCGGTGCAGTACGCGGACTTCGCGGCCTGGCAGCGCGGCCGGCTCGCCGAGCGGGTCCTGGCCGGCCAGGTCGACTACTGGGCCGGGCGCCTGCGCGACCTCACCCCGCTGGAGCTGCCCACCGACCGGCCCCGGCCGCCGGTGCGCACCACCCGCGGGGCGACGCGCGAGATCGTCGTCCCGGCGGCGGTGACCGCGCGGCTCGAGCAGGTGAGCCGGCAGCGTGAGACGACCCTGTTCACCACGCTCGTCGCCGCGTGCCAGGTGCTGCTCGGCCGCTGGGCCGGCCAGGACGACGTGGCCGTCGGCACGGTCACCTCCGGCCGGGAGCGCCCCGAGCTCGAAGGGCTCGTCGGGTTCTTCGTCAACACGCTGGTGCTGCGCTCGCGGGTCCGCCCGGACCTGGCGTTCACGGCGTTCCTCGACGAGGTCGCCACCGGCGTCCGCGCGGCGTTCGACCACCAGGACCTGCCGTTCGACCGGGTCGTCGACGCGGTGCAGCCCGGCCGCGACCCGAGCCGCACGCCGCTGTTCCAGGTGATGGTGGTGCTGCAGAACAGCCCCCGCGAAGCGGCCCGGCTGCCGGGCCTGGAGACCGAGGAGCTCCCGCAGCCGGCGACGGCGGCGAACTTCGACCTGACGCTGGAGTTCCAGCCGGACGGCGAAGTCCTGCGCGCGGCGCTGACCTACAACACGGACCTGTTCGACGCGGCCACGATCGACCGCCTGGCCACCCACCTGGGTGTCCTGCTGGCGGGCGTCGCGGACGACCCGGACCGGCCGCTGGCCCGGCTGCCGCTGATCGGCGCGGCCGAGCGCGAGCTGGTCCTGGGTGCCTGGAACGACACGGCCGTCCCGGTGGAGCCGCGCACGCTGCCCGAGCTGGTGTCGGCCCGCGCGCGGCGGACGCCGGACGCACCGGCGGTCATCGCGGGCGAGACCCTCACCTACGCCGAGCTGGAGAGCCGCGCGTCCCGGCTGGCCCGGGTGCTGGCCGGGCACGGCATCGGCCCGGAGCGGATCGTGGCCCTGGCCCTGCCGCGGTCGGTGGAGATCGTGGTGGCGCAGCTCGCGGTCCTGAAGGCGGGCGGAGCGTTCCTGCCGGTGGACCCGACTTACCCGATCGAGCGCATCACGTTCATGCTCGCCGACGCCCGCCCGGCCCTGGTGCTGACGCTGGAGGGCTTGGCACCCCCGGCGCCGGAGGGAGTGGAGGTGCTGGCGCTCGACGACCCGGGGCTGTTCGACATCGCGGTGCCGGGAGGCGGGGGCGAGGATTCGGCCCGGCCCGCCGCCGAGGCGGCAACATCGGCCGCTCCCGCTCCCGCATCGGCTGAGCCGGCCACTCCTGCCACTGCATCGGCTGAGCCGGCCGCTTTGGCTGAGCCAGCCGGTCCCGCCGCCGCATCGGCTGAGCCGTCGGCCGTTTCGGCCGAGCCGTTCCCGCCCGTCCCGGTCCGGCCGGAGCACCCCGCATACGTCATCTACACCTCCGGCTCCACCGGCCGTCCCAAGGGCGTGGTCGTCACCCACGCCGGGCTGGCCTCCTTCGCCGCCGCCGAAGCCGAGCACCTCCAGGTCACCGAAGGGGACCGCGTCCTGGCCTACTCTTCGCCCAGCTTCGACGCGTCCATCCTGGAGCTCTGCCTGGCGCTGCCCAGCGGCGCCGCGCTCGTCGTGGTGCCACCCGAGCCGCTGCTCGGCGAACCCCTCGCCGAGTTCCTCACCGCCCACCGGATCACCCACACCCTGATCCCGCCCGCCGCGCTGGCCACCGTTCCGGCCACCGATCTGCCGGACCTGCGCACCCTCGTCGTCGGCGGCGACGCCTGCCCGGCGGAGCTCGTCGACCGGTGGGCGCCCGGCCGGCGGATGATCAACGCCTACGGCCCCACCGAATCGACGATCGTCGCGACCTGGAGCGACCCCCTGGAACCGGGCACGCCGCCACCCATCGGCCGGCCCATCCCGAACACCCGCGGCTACGTGCTCGACGCCGCGCTCCAGCCGGTGCCGGTCGGCGTGGCCGGCGAGCTGTACGTCGCCGGGCCGAGCCTGGCCCGCGGTTACCTCGACCGGCCGGGCCTGACCGCCGACCGGTTCACCGCCAACCCCTTCGGCGCGCCGGGGGAGCGGATGTACCGCACCGGTGACGTCGTCCGGTGGACCGCTGCCGGGCAGCTGGAGTTCACCGGCCGGGCCGACGACCAGGTCAAGGTCCGCGGCTTCCGCATCGAGCTCGGCGAAGTCGAGGCGGCGCTGACCCGCCACCCCGGGGTCGCCGCCGCCGTGGCCGCCGTCCAGCAGGACGAGTCGGGGCACAAGCGCCTGGTCGCCTGCTTCGTCGCCGAACCGGGCGCCGGCCCGGTCGGCGCCGCCGAACTGCGGGAGTTCCTGAGCCGGTCGGTGCCGGGCCACCTGGTGCCCGCCGCACTGCTGGAGCTGCCCGCGCTGCCGCTCGGGCCGAGCGGCAAGGTCGACCGCCGCGCCCTGCCCGCGGTCGCCGCCGCGGCCGAGCCGGCCACCCGCCACGTCGAGCCGGTGACCCCGGCCGAGCGCGCGCTCTGCGAGATCTGGGCCCAGGTCCTCGGCCTGGACCGGGTCGGCACCGCCGACAACTTCTTCGAGCTGGGCGGCGATTCCATCCTCAGCATGCAGGTCGTGTCCCGGGCCCGGCAGGCCGGGCTGCGGGTGTCCACAAAGGACATCTTCCTGCACCAGACCGTCGCCGCGCTGGCGCCCGAAGCCGGCGCGGTGGCCGAGGAAGCGGCGGCGGACGGGCCGGTCGTCGGCGAGGTCCCGCTGACCCCGATCCAGGACTGGTTCTTCGCCACCCACACGGTCAACCCGCACCACTTCAACCAGTCGATGCTGCTCGAGCTCGCCGACGGCTTCGACGCCGGCGCGCTCGAGCGGGCCCTGGCCGCGGTGTGGACCCACCACGACGCCCTGCGCATGCGGTTCATCCGCACCGAAGCGGGCTGGCGCCAGCACAACGCCGACGTCGAGCCGGTGCCCGGGCTGCGCCGCGAGGACCTGACCGCCGTACCCGCGCCCGGCCGGGCGGCCGCGCTGGAGCGGATCGCCGACGGCGTCCACGCCGGGTTCGACCTCGCACGAGGCCCGCTGCTGGCGGCCGTTCTGGTCACCGCCGATCCGGCGTGGCGGCCGCGGCTGTTCCTGGCCGCGCACCACGTCGTCGTCGACGCCGTCTCCTGGCGGATCCTGCTCGACGACCTCGACACCGCCTACCGCCAGGCCGCCCGGGGCGTCCCGGTCGACCTCGGGCCGCGGACGACGTCGTTCCGGGACTGGGCGCACCGCCTGCGTGATCACGTCCGCGCCGGCGGCTTCGACGACGAACTGGCGTACTGGACCGGCCTGCCCGCCTCGGGCGCGCTGCCGGTGGACCACGACACCACCGGCACCGACGGCGACACGGGTACCGCAGAAGTCACCGTGGCGCTGGACGCCGCCGACACCGACGCCCTGCTGCGGTCGGCGCCGTCGGCCTACCGCACGCGCGTCAACGACGTCCTCCTCGCCGCGCTGGCCTGGGCGCTGGCCCGGTGGACCGGCCGCCCGGACGTGTCGATCGCCCTGGAGGGCCACGGCCGTGAGGACATCCTCGACGGCGTCGACCTCAACCGGACCGTCGGCTGGTTCACCACGCTGTTCCCGGTCGCGCTGTCCCTCGAGGACACCGGCACCCCGGACTGGCGGACGCTCGTCAAGTCCGTCCGCAAGCAGCTGCGGGCCATGCCGGGCAACGGGTTCGGCTACGGTGCCCTCCGCCACCTCGGCGACCCGGACGTCCGGAAGCAGCTCGCGGAAACCGGGCCGCAGCCGGAGATCTCGTTCAACTACCTCGGCCAGTGGGACGGCTCCGGGGGCGCCGGGACGGCGTCCGAGAGCCTCTACGCCGCCGCCTGCGGCTCGCTCGGCCTCGACCACGACCCGGCCGAACACCACCCGCACCTGCTCGACCTGGTCGGTGCGGTCCAGGACGGCGAGCTGGTGTTCTCGCTGATCTACCAGCCCGGCCGGCACGACCGGCGGACCGTCGAAGCGGTGGCCGGCGACTTCGCGGGTGCCCTGCGGCGGATCGCCGCCGACTGCCAGGCCCCGGGCCGCCGGAAGGAGCGGCGGTGACCACGCGGCTTTCGCGCAACCGCAACTACGGGCTGCTGTGGGGCAGCCAGGCGCTGTCGGAGGCCGGGTTCAGCGCGTCGATGATCGCGTTGCCGCTGCTGGTGCTGGCGGTGACCGGCTCGCCGGCGCTGTCCGGGCTGGTGCTCGGCGTCGACGCGATGGCCCAGCTGGTCGCCGGGCTGCCCGCCGGCGCTTTGGCCGACCGGTGGGACCGCAAGAAGATCCTGCTCGGCTGCGAAGCGGCATACGCGGTGGCGGTGGCGAGCCTGGTGGCGGCGATCTGGTGGGACGGCGTGAGCATCCCGCACCTGATCGCGGTGGCGGCGGTCATGGGCTGCTGCCGGTCGCTGTTCGGCCCGGCCGAAGGCGCGATGCTGGCCGGGGTGGTGCCCCCGGCCCAGCTGCCCACGGCGGTGGCGATGAACTCCGCGCGCGGCGCGCTCGGCCAGCTGTCGGGCACCGCGGTCGGCGGGTTCCTCTACGGCATCGGGCGAGCCGTCCCGTTCGCCTTCGACGTGCTCGTGCACCTGATCTCGCTGGTCGCGCTGACCTTCGTCCGGGCGCCGCGCCGCGAGGCCGCCCGGCTGGAGGGCGGGCACCTCGGCCGGGAGATGGCCGAGGGGCTGCGCTGGGTGTGGAGCGAACGGCACGTGCGCGTCACGGTGGCGTGCGCGGTGAGCCTGAACTTCTTCTTCAGCGCCTACTACATCGTCATCATCGTGCTGGCCAAGGAGCGGGGCGTCACCTCGGGCGAGATCGGCGTGATGGCCGCGATGCTCGGCGTCGGCGGGGTCGTGGGGTCGCTGATCGCGCCCTACCTGCAACGGCGGCTCAGCCCGTACGTGTCGATCATGAGCGTGTTCTGGGTGCTGACCCTGCTGACCCCGCTGGCGGCCGTGATCCACGACGGCTACCTGCTGGGCGCGCTGTTCGTCGCCATGGCCCTGCTCCCGCCGACCGCCAACACGACGATCGGGACCTACCAGCTGCTGCTCACCCCGGACCGGCTGCGCGGCCGGCTGACCAGCGTGATGGGCGTGATCGGCGGGGTGTCCGCGGCGACCGGGCCCGCCTTCGGCGGCCTGGTGGTGCAGGCGTTCCCCGGCACCGGCGCCGTCGTGCTGTGCGCCGCCGGGATCGCCCTGGTCACCATGGTCGTCACGGTCAGCCCGACCCTGCGCCGGTTCCCCCGCAGCGACACCCTCGTTCCCGCCCCCGAGCCGACGACCACCGAGGAGAAGACGTCATGACCACCCAGGAACCCGACCTCGCGTTCGCCTTCGAAGACCTGCTGGCGCGCTCGGCGGAGCTGCGCGAGCGCGGCCCGGTGCACCAGGACGAAGAGCGGGGGCTGTGGCGGGTGCTCGACCACCCGGGCGTCTCCCGGGTGCTGTCCGACCCGGCGGCGTTCTCGTCGGACTTCAGCGGGCTCACGCCGGTCCAGGAGGACTTCGAGACCTTCCGCAAGGGCAACTTCGTCGGGATGGACCCGCCGGACCACCGCAAGCTGCGCACGCTGGTCAGCCAGGCGTTCACCCCGCGGGTGGTGGCCGGCCTCGAGCCGAGGATCCGGACGATCGCCGGTGAGCTGCTCGACGAGGTCGGCGGGGCGTCCCGCTTCGACGTCGTCGACGCGCTCGCCTACCCGCTGCCGATCATCGTGATCGCGGAGCTGCTCGGCGTCCCGGTGGCGGACCGTCCGCTGTTCACCCGCTGGGCCCAGGTCCTCTTCAGCGGCGACCAGCTGGGGGAGTCGGCCGACATGGCGGACATCCAGCGGGCCCTCGACGCGATCGCCCCGACGATCCGCGAGATGAACGCCTACATCCTCGACCACATCCGGCACCACCGCGCCCACCCGGGCCCGGGCCTGACGAGCCGGCTGGTGGAGGCGGAGTTCAACGGCGAGCGGCTCGAGGACCAGGAGATCGTGGGGTTCGTCGCGCTGCTGCTGATCGCGGGCCACATCACGACGACCGCGCTGCTGGGCAACGCGATCGTGACGTTCGACCGCAACCCGGCCGCGGCGGCGGCGCTGCGGTCCTCGCCGGCCGGCCTGCCGGCGGCGCTGGAGGAAGTGCTCCGGCTGCTGCCGCCGTTCCCCGAGCTGGGCCGCCGCACGACCCGCGAGATCGAGCTGGGCGGCCACCGCATCCCGGAGAACTCGATCGTGATGGCGGACCTGGCGGCGGCCAACCGGGATCCGGCGTTCTTCGACCGGCCGGACGCGTTCGAGCCGGCGCGGACCCCCAACCCGCACCTGACGTTCGGCCACGGCATCCACTTCTGCTTCGGCGCGCCGCTGGCGCGGCTGGAGGGCCGGATCGCGTTCGAGGTGCTGTTCGAGCGCTACCGCGATCTGGCGGTCGCGACGGACGCGCCGGTGGTGTTCCAGAACCCGTCGGTGATCGTGAGCGTCCGGCACCTGCCGCTGGACGTGGAGCGGGCCTGAGCGGCCCTCGGCTGACGCCGATGGGTGGTCCGAGGTTCCGGATGGGCCTTCACTGGGTAGCCCAGAGGTGTGAGCTGAGCAGGTGATGCCTGCTGCGACGAGTGAGAGGTGATCACATGAGCCAGGGCGACGCCCCGGTCGGGCGATCGGTGAAGACGGCGGCGGCCGGCGTACGGGATCTCGCCGCGGAGGCCGCGCGGGTGGGGGCGGCCGCGGCCGCGCGGGCGGTCGAAATCACCGATCGGAAGCTGGCCGAAGGCAAGGACGAATTGACGAAGGTCGGTCGTGCGGCGACCAAGGACCTCGACAAGAGCACCCGATCGTCCCGCCGTGACGTGCTGACGAACTCCGGCGCGGCCCGCGACGAGGTCCTGGCCCGCGCGACGAAGCTGCGCGACCCGGGCCGCAAGGCGGCCCAGGCGGTGGCGACGGTGGTGAGTTCGGCGGGCGAGTCCGGCCGGAAGCGGCGGAAGGCCGTGGCCACGGCGAAGCGCGACTTGGCGGTGGCGCTCCAGGAGGCCAAGAGCGTGGCCCGCGGAGAGCGCACCAAGCGCGCCCGCTGGCCGTGGCTGCTGGCACTGGGCGCGGTGGCGGCGGCGGTCGTCGCGGTGGTCAAGGTCCGGCGGCCGAACCCGCTGGCCGAGAACGCTCCGGCCCAGAAGCCGGCACCGCAGCCGACGGCGACCACGGCGGACAAGCCGGCCGGAACGACGGCGGACAAGCCGGCGACCCAGCCGGCCGGGACTGCCGGGACCGCAGGGACCGCGGCGGACAAGCCGGCGGCGGCCGCACCCAAGCCGGCGACCCCGGCTTCGCAGCCGGCGGCCAAGCCGGCCCCGGCGCCGGGTGAGAAGCCCGCGCAGCAGGCGGCCAAGGCCGCCGACGGCGCGAACGGCCGTGCGCCCGCGGGGCGCGGCCAGAACAAGGCCCACTAGGCCCCGCGCCGGTGCCCGCGCCCGAGGTGATCACGGGCGCGGGCACCGGCATGCCCGGAAGCGGCGGGGTGCGAACGGCCGCGCTTGCGGGTGAAGGTGGAGTAAGGCGCGCTGAGTCGGCGTGCCGGGCGAGCGGCCTGCGGGTGAGGGGCGGGCGCGCTGAGGCGGCGGGCCGGGCGAACGGCCGCCTGCGGGCGAAGAGCAGAGCCAGGCCCACGGAAGTCGGCGTACCCGTCCTGCCGACCCCGCGAACCACCGCCCGCGGGCCGAGACAGAGCGAGGCTTCCTGCCCCTGCGCCCGCCGCGGGCAAGCGCCCACCGGCCCGGCACCGCGACCGCGAGCCACCGCCGCCCAGCCGCCATCCCCACCCACCCTGAAAGCGCTTACAATCGCCCCGAACCAAATCGGGGAGGTCATCGATGGACCGGCAGTTCGCGGTGAGCACGCTGGGCATGCCGGGCATCCCGGTCCGCGAAGCCGCCCGCACCGCACGCGCCCACGGCTGCACCGGCCTCGAACTGCGCGTGCACCCCGACGAAGAAGTCCACCTGGGACTCCCCGCCACGGCCACCGGCTCCATCCGGGCGCTCCTGGAGAGCGAAGGCCTCGCCATCTCATGCCTCGCCGGGTACGCCAAAGTCGCCTCCCCGGGCGACGACCGGCCCGTGATCGACGAACTCCGCGCCCTGATCGCCCTCGCGCATCGCATCGGTGCGCCCGCGATCCGCGTCTTCCCCGGCGGTGACGGGGACGCGCAGCCCCGCATCGCCGCCGTTCTCGAGGAGCTGCGGGATGCCGGCGTTCGGTTGCTCGTCGAGACGCACGATTCGCACCCCACCGGGGCCGCCGCCCTGAGCCTCGTCGCCGGGTTCGGGGAACCGGGCCTGGCCGCCGTGCTGTGGGACGCCGTCCACCCCTGGGGCGCCGGTGAGGCACCGGCCGTCACCAAGGCGGTGCTCGGCCCCTACCTCGGCTACTTCCAGGTCAAGGACGTGGCGAGCCGGGAAACGCCGACGCCCGTCCCGCCGGGGGAGGGCGCCGTGCCGCTCGATGACTGCGGTGAGCTGCTGCGTTCGTGGTCCGGCTGGGTGTCACTCGAATGGGAAAAAGCCTGGTACCCGGATCTCGCACCCGTCGACGTCCCGCTGCGGGCCGCCGCGGCCTGGTACGGCCGGTACCTCACGCCACCCGGATGACCGTCCGGCCCCGCGCGCCGAACGCCGCCGGGGCTTCGGCCAGCGGGCGCACCGTGTCGATCCGCGGGCGGAGACGCCCGTCCCGGACCCGCTGGGCCAGGTCCGCGAGGCGGGCCCGGTCCGGCTCCACGACGAAGAAGATCCCGGGCCGGACGCGGGGCGGCTCGGCGATCGTGACGAGCGTGCCGCCGTCGCGCACCAGCTCGGCGGAACGGTCGAGGACCTCGCCGCCGAGGACGTCGAGCACCACGTCCACCGGGCCGATGTCCGGGGAGAGCGGGTCGAAGTACGCTTCCGCTCCCAGCCCGAGCACGGTGTCGCGGTCGGCGGCCCGGCCGGTGCCGAGCACGCGGGCGCCCGCCTCCCGTGCCAGCTGCACCGCGAGCGACCCGACGCTGCCGGCCGCGCCGTGGACGAGGACGGTTCGGCCCGCGGTGAGGCGGCCGTGGTCGAACAGCGCCTGCCACGCCGTCAGCCCGGAGATCGGCAGGGCCGCGGCCGTGACGTGGTCGACGTCGGCCGGCAGCGGTGCGAGGTTGCGCGCTTCGACCGCCGTGTATTCGGCCAGTGAGCCGTTCCGCGCCCAGTCGGCCATGCCGAAGACCCGCTGGCCGACGGTCAGGCCGGTGGTCCCGTAGCCGAGCTCCGCGACGACGCCCGACAGTTCGTGGCCCGGGACGCTCGGGGTCCGGTCCCGGCCGGCGCGGTCGGTCCAGGTGGCCGGCCAGGTCAGCTCGCCGGGGGTGAACCCGGCCGCGTGCACCCGCACGATGACGTCGTTCTCGGCGGCGTGGGGGTACGGCAGTTCGGTCAGGGCCGGGTCGGCGGACCGGTCGGCGACGGTGATGGCTTGCACGTCAGCTCTCCTCGAGCGGGTTGCGGGCCATGCGGGTGGCGAGGTCGTTGCGCATCGCGGCCGCGGCGGAGCTCTCCGGCTTGCGGGCCGCCTGGTCGCCGAAGCAGCGGAGGAACTCCGCCACCAGATCCAGCCGCGGATAGCGCTCGAGGACCTCAGCGCGCAGGTCCGCGGGCAGGTCCGCGACATCGCGCCCGGCGATGTCGGCCGCGGCGGCCCGCGACAGCAGGAACCCCTCGGGGTCCTCGGCCGGGTCGACCTCCGCCCGCATGTGCCGGACGATCACCTCCGCCAGCCGTGCGCGCCGCCCGGGCGGCCAGCCGGCGCCGGCGGCGAACACCCACGCCACGTGGCCGCCGGCCACCTCGAACGGCTTGGTGCGGCTGTCGAACTCCGGCGCGAGCCCGACGTCGTGCAGCATGGCCGCGACGAACAGCAGCTCGGGATCGAAGTCGACGTGGTGGACGCCGCCGAGCGCGACCGCCCAGGCGTACACCCGCATCGAATGGTTGAGCAGGGCCGGCGCCGAGTAGGCCGCCGCGACCTCGGTGGCGTGCCCGCACGCCGGGCCGCCGGGCAGGGTGAGTTCCATACCCCGAGCGTACGCCTTGCATTACGACCAATGCATGTAACGTAACTTACCCGCGGAGCCGGGCCGCGGGGATGCCCCGCGGCCCGGTGCGTGCAGCCCGGTCAGCGGCCGGAGAAGTTCACGTCACTGCAGAAGTAGTACGACTGGTCGAGGTGGCTCGCCTGCCAGATGGTGTAGACGATGTGCCGCCCCGTCCGGGTGCCCGCGTTCACCGCGACCTGGTACTGCCCGGCCTGGGCGTAGCGGCCCGTCTGGGCGACCAGTTCCAGGTTGCCCCAGCCCAGCGGCTGCGTGGCGGGGTCGAAGCCCTGCTTGGTGATGTACACCAGCAGGTAGTCGGCGCCGTGGTGGGCCTGGTCGGTGATGGTGAGGGTGAACCGGTTGTCCTTGTTCGCCATCTGCCACGCGCCGACCGTGTCGAGGGCGTTGTACCGGGGCGCCTGCGTGCGGCCGCCGCTGCACAGCGTTCCGTCGGGGATCGCCCCCTGGTGGTTGCCCTTGACGCCTTCGCGGTAGAGCCCGTTCCAGTTCCACATCGCGTTCGGGTCGGCTTGCCAGGCCTGCCAGCACATCGGGTCCTTCGTCGCCATGGCCGGATTCTGGAAGTCGCTGCCCCAGCGGTTCCAGCAGCCGTAGTTGCGCGACGGCGGGTCGGTGGCGGAGCCGTGGGCGTCGGCGACGCCGGTGAGCACGCCGCCCAGCAGCACGGCGGTCACCACCGTCACCAGCAGGGAAAGCAGGGTCTTGCGTCGGGGAACCACGCTGTCCTCCTTCGTCGGGGCCGGATTTGGGAGCGCTCCCAAGGTGGCGCCGGACGACCATACGCGGCGCCGCCCGCCACCGGCCACCGCCCGACCTCCGGGAACCGTTGTGGCGCATCGGTTTCCGGAACTGATCCGGACTGAACGATTACTGAACGGCGGAAGGGGCGCGGGCCTGGGCCGCCCGATCGGTCCCGGGCCGGGGACGCCCGGTGAACACGGGACCGGCCGGCTGCTCCGCACGGGTGCATCCGGAAAAATTCTCACCGGAGGGCGGCCGGAGCCGCCGGCTGGAGGTCCTTTGAGGACTTGAACCGATCTCCGTCCGGTGCTATACGAATAAGGGAACGCAGAACCTGGTGACATCGCGAGACGATCCGGGGAGTGAACGACGATGCCGGACAGGATCACCCGTGCGGCCGACGGGTTCGCCGAGCTGGTGCTGGCCGACCCCGCGTGGGTCCGGGCCGAGTTCGACGCGATCGTGGCCGCGAACTTCGAGCCGCCGCCACCGGTTCCCGCCACCCGCCGCCGTCCCGGTGCGCCCCGGCCGGTCGCCGTCCTCGGCGTGCCGCGGCGGCGACCGGGTGTCCGCCTGCTCGCCGCGAAGTGCCCACGGCGGGAGCGAGCCCCTCCGCGGCTTCGGACGGCGAACCGCACGGACCGAACCCCACTGACACCGAGGAAAGGGGAGTGATGCCGTGACGGCGTCCGGGTTTCCCCCGGCGCCGGTGTGCGCTGCCTGCCCCGGCAGCGGCCGGTGAGACCTCCGCGGACCCGGCCACCGCGCCTCCAGGCGCATCCCCGCGGCAGCGACGCCGGCGTGCCGGGCGCCGTCGAGTTCGCAGGACACGGACAACGGTTTCGACACGCTGGTTCCTCCGCGGGTCCCGGTGCCGCGCGCCGGCACCGGGACCGCGCCGGAATCACAGGGAAAGGAATTCGCCCCGCTGCAGCAGGTGCACCCGCGTCGGCGGCCGCCGACGCCGGACCTCCTCCAGGAAGTTCGACACCGGCGAGTGGAACAGGCCGTAGTCGTCGAAGTGCACCGGCACCGTGCGGCGGGGCTCCAGCAGGTTCAGCAGGTCCACCCCGCCGCGATGGTCGAGGGTGACCAGCACGCCGAACGCGCGCGTGCCGCCGAGGTGCACCACCGCGAGGTCGAGGCCGGGGAAGTGGTCCCGGATGACGCGGAGTTCGTCGTGCGGCACGGTGTCGCCGCTGACGTAGATCCGCAGCGGATCGGCCTCCGGCGTCGCGCGGTACTCCAGGACGCTGCCCATGACCGGCGGGAGCAGCCGCCGGGCCGGGCCCGGGGCGTGCCGCGCCGGGACGGACGTCACCGCCAGCCGCGCGTCGCCGTCCGAGAAGTTCTCCGTCGTCCACGTCGGCAACGGGAGCGGGGCGTGGAAACCCCGCCGCAGCAGGCGGGTGGCGGCGTGCCCGGTGGTGAGGATCGGGGTGTCGCGGGGGAGTTCCCGCGCGGCGATCCGGTCGAAGTGGTCGCCGTGCAGGTGGGACAGGATGACGGCGGTCAGCGGCGGCAGGTCCGCCGGCTGCAGCGCGGGTTCGGTGCGGCGCCGGGAAAACAGGCCCTGCCCGAAGTACGACCACTGGCCGCGGTGCAGGAAGTTCGGGTCGGTGAGCAGGGTGAACGGGCCCAGCCGGAGCACCGTGGTCGCGGTCCCGACGAACATCAGGGAGTCGCCACCGGGCGGATCGTACGCGGGCATCGGAGTCCTTCCCTGCTTTTCGGGGCCCGGATGACACGGGCCGGGGCGCGGCCGGGTGAAGCCGCGCCCCGGCACTCGCCGCCTCAGCCCTGCGAGCGCACGTTCTCCCGGGCTTCCTGGGCGCGGTCGGTGACGTCGCCGGTCGCGGACCGCGCTTCGTCCTTGACCGTGGACGCCGCGTCGACGGCTTCGGACCGCACCGACTCGGCCGCGTGCTGCGCGGGCTCGCGCAGGTTCTCCTGCAGTTCCTCCGCCGCGTGCTGGGCCACCGGCGCCACGTGCTCCTTGGCGAGGTCGGTCGCCTGGCCGGCGAGCCGGCGCTCCGGCTCGCTCGCGGGCAGCAGGGACGACACGAGCCAGCCGGCGCCGAAGGCGATCAGGCCGGCGGCCAGCGGGTTGCCCTGCGTGCCGCGGCGGATCGTCTGCGGCGCCTCGCTGACGGCGCCGGCGGCGGAATTCACCTTGTCCCCGGCGGCCGAGGCGACCGAACCCACCTTGTCGCCCGCCGTCGACGCGTGATCCGACGCGGTGCCCATGACGCGGTCGCGCGCGTGGCCCACCGCCGAGCGCATCCGGCCGATGCGGCGTTCGACGATCCGGCCCGGCGTCACCTTTTCGGTGAGGGCGTTCACGTCCGTGCTGAGACTGCGTTGCGTGCCTTCGATTTCGCGGCGGATGCGCTCCGGTTCGGTCATCGTCGTTCGCCTTTCAGTGCGTCGGGGACCTGCTGCAGGGTCTCGACGGTGCGTTCGGGTTTCGGGTTGATCCGGCGGACCTCGCGCCGGCCGGTCGCGTAGAGCACGGCGCCGGCGATCACCCACACGACCGCGACGATCAGCGCCGCCCACCCCGCGTCCATGACGTTCGTCAGCCCCTGCCACAGGGCGATCGAGAGGAACAGCACGACCATGTAGCCGGCGAACCCGGCGCCGCCGAGCATGCCCGCGCCCTTCGCGGCCTTGCCCGCCTCGGCCTTCACTTCGGCCTTCGCCAGCTCCACTTCCTGCCGCACCAGGGTGGAGAGGTCCTTCATGACGTTGGACATCAGCTCGCCGACCGAGGCGTCGGCGACGTCGACGGGTTCACCGGCGCGGGGCACGGGCCCGGGTGCCTGCGTCATCACGGCACCTGCCCCGGCCCGGAGAAGCGCGGGCTCGGCTGCGGCAGGGCGTCCGGCGGCTGCGGCGCGGTGTACCCACCGGGCCCCGCGCCCGGCCGGCTCGGCTGCGGGAGGCCGCCGCCCGGCTGCGGTGCGGCGTACCCGCCCGGGTGGCCCGGCTGCGGGAGACCGCCGGCCGGCTGGGGTGCGGGGTAGCCGCCCGGAGCCGCGTACCCGGCACTGCCCGGCTGCGGAAAGCCTTGCGGTGCGGTGTATCCGGCGTCGTCCGGCCGCGGCACGGGCGGGGTCGCGGCGGGGGCGGCGGGCGGCTGCGGAGCGCCCGCCTGCCCGTTCGGGGAGCTTTCTTCCTTCTGCTGCGCCACGACGCCGCGAGTGAGCCGCCCGACGAGGGCACCGGCGACGGCCGCGCCGACCAGGAACGTGCCGGGACGACGGCGGGCGAAGCGCCGCACCTCGTCCAGGAGCTCGCCGGGTTCGCGGTGCTCGAGCCAATCGGCGACCGACCGCGTCCGGTCGGACACCTGGCGCGCGACGTCGCCGGCGAGGCCGGGGGAATCGGTCTGCTGCGCCATCCGCTCGAGCTGACCCGCCAGCTGGTGGAGGCTCTCGGCGGCCTTCCGCTGGCCGTCCTTGGCTTGCGCCTGCAACTGTTCCCGGCCTTCGCGGACCAGGTCGCGCGCTTCCTGCTGGGCGTGCGCGGCCACGTGCTTCGCTTGGTCCGCCGCCGTTCGGGCGACTTCGCCGCCCCGGTCGGCGGCGGTGGAGGCCACCTCGCGGGCTTCGCCCTTGGCGGTTTCCGGCATCGACGGCGATCCGGGGGCGTGCTGCGGCGGTGACTGACCGCCGGGTCCCTGCGTCATCTCGACCTCCTGCGGGAGAGGCACTTCCGCGCCTACGTGGGTGCCGATGGCGACCACCGGCCTGGTAGGGCGGCTGGCTACCCGGGTGGTCAGGGGATAAACCGGAAGCCGGCGCGGCTCGTCGTCAGCAGCGAAACCGCGTCACGCAGGCTGTCCGGGCCCCCGGTCCCCGGTGGCCGGCCGGGCCCGGCCAGGACGAGCCGCGGCACCGGGAGCCCGCTCGGGGGAGTGACCGGGCGGCTGCTCCACAGCACGACCGCGGCCGGCCGGACGCGGTCGATCGCGTGCCGCAGCGCGGATTCCGGGATCGAAGCGCCCAGGAACAGCGCCTCGCGGCCGTGTTCGGCCAGCGCCGCGCGCAGGGCTTCCGAGGGCAGCGTGTGCCGGTCACCGTCCACACAGGCCAGGAGAACCGGGGGCCCGGCGCCGGTGGGCGTGGGAATCCGGTGCAGGGCCGCGGCGATCGCCCAGGACAGGCCGTGCACGAGGTCGATGCAGCGGTCGGCGTCCGGGCCGCAGAGGGCGGTCAGCGCCGGGCGGCAGAGTTCGTCCCAGGTGCCGAGGACGCCACGATCGGCGAGGTGCGCGTCGAGGAGCGCGGCGGCGGTGTCGATCTTCAGGCCGCGGACGGCGGCCAGCAGCGTGCCCACGTCGGTCGCGCTCGCCTGGAACGCCCGCGCGGCCGCGGCTTCCGGGCTGAGTCCCTGCCCGATCAGGTGCTTCATCCGGAGCAGCGCTTCGATGTCCGCCCGCCCGTAGTGGCGGTGGGTGCCGGTCTGCGGCGCCGACAGCGGGAGGTCGTACCGCCGGTGCCACGCGCGCAGCGTGGACGCGGGCAGGCCCAGCATGCGTGCGGCCGCCCCCGCCGTCCAGGTGACGGCGGGGGCGGCCGCGGGGCGGTCCACCGGCAGGCTCAGTTCCCGGGACGGGCGACGTCCCCGCGCCAAGCGCCGGTTTCGTGGCTGCCGCGTTCTTCGATGAACGTCTTGAACCGGCCGAGATCGGCCTTGACGCGGCGGTCCAGGATGCCGAGCTTGTCGGCGACGTTCTCGACGAACCCCTCCGGGTCGATGTCGAGCTGGGCGGTGACCCGGGTGTGCCGGTCGTCGAGGCGGTGGAACGTGACGACGCCCGCGTGGGTCGGGCCGGAGTCGGACTTCCAGGCGACGCGCTCGTCCGGGTGCTGCTCGGTGATCGTCGCGTCGAATTCGCGGGTCTGCCCGCCGACACTGATCTTCCAGTGGGTGTGGGTGTCGTCGAGCTGCAGGATCTCGTCGACGCCCTCCATGAACTGCGGGAAGGACTCGAACTGCGTCCACTGGTTGTAGGCGGTGGTGACGTCGGTCTCGACGTCGACGGATTCGGTGACGGTGCTCATCGAAGCCTGTCCTCTCTGCACGGGGTCGGTTTCTCTCCTCCCCGGTTACCCGGCAAATCGATGACAAAACGATGCAACCGATCTAAAGTCGGCAGCAGCGAAGGGAGCCCCCCGTGACCGATGACCGGCCGCCCGTACTGACGGTGCGCGTGCGCACCGTGCCCGAAGCCGTCGTCGTCGCGGCGGCCGGCGACCTGGACCTCGGCACCGCACCAGTGCTGCGCGCGCGGGCCAAGGCCGCACTTGCGGGCGCCCCGGGAGCGCTCATCGTGGACCTGGGCGCGATCACCTTCTGCGGCTCGGCGGGGCTGCAGGTGCTCGCCGAGCTCGTCACCGAGACCGCGGTCGCGGACCTGCCGTTCGCGGTGGTCGCCGACGGGCGCCCGGTGCTGCGCTCCCTGCAGGTCACCCGGCTGGACGGCACGCTCGCGCTGCACCCGACGGTCGACGGCGCCCGCGCCTGGATCCGCCAGCGGCCGGCGAACGGCGGTTAGGGCCGGCCCCGGCGCGGGTAATCCTCCGCCATGGAAGCGGAGGCGCTGCTGCAGAGCCTGACCCGCGTCGTGACCGCCCTCGACGGCACGGACATCCGGTTCGCCGTCGCCGGTGGCCTGGCCGTGTACGCCCGCGGCGGGCCGCCGTCGGACCACGACGTCGACCTGTTCCTCAAACCCGGCGACGCCGACCGGGCGGCGGAGGTGCTCACCGCCGCGGGCCTGCGCCGCGTGCACCCGCCGGAGGACTGGCTGACGAAGGTCTACGACGGCGACATCCTCGTGGACCTCATCCACGGCCCCAACCACCGGCCGGTGACCGACGAGCTGCTCGACCGCGCCGCGCTGATGCGGATCGGGTCCACCGCGGCGCCGGTCGTCTCCGGCACCGACCTGCTGGTGGACAAGCTGCTCGTGCTGAGCGCGCACCGGTGCGACTTCGCGCCGCTGCTCCAGATCGCCCGTGACCTGCGCGAACAGGTCGACTGGACCGACGTCGCCGTGCAGGTGTCGGCGTCCCCCTACGCCCGGGCGTTCCTGGCGCTGCTCGGCGACCTGGCCGTGATCGACCCGAAGGAGGCCCTCGTGCCCGAACCACCGCAGTACCTCGTCGCCCGGCTCAGCCGGGCCCTCGCCGAAGACCCCCGCACCGCCGAGCTCGGCGTGCACGTGACCGTGCGGGGCGAGCACGTCCACCTGAGCGGCGAAGTGATCTGCGCCGCGCGCAAGGAGGAGGTGGACGCCGTCGTCGGCGAGTACCTGACCGGGGAGCTGGTGCACAACGACATCCGGGTCGCCGACGTCCGCGAACCGGCGAGCGCGGAGGAGATCGGCCGATGAGGATCGCCGCGGTCGGGGACGTGCACCTGGGCGAGGACTCCCGCGGCCTGCTCCGGCCGGCCCTGGAGCACCTGGCGGGCACCGCCGACGTCCTGCTGCTGGCCGGGGACCTCACCCGGCACGGCACCATCGAGGAAGCCCGGGTGGTGGCCGACGAGCTCGCCGGGCTCGGCGTGCCGATCGCCGCGGTGCTCGGCAACCACGACCACCACAGCGACCTCGGGGAAATGATCTCGAACCTGCTCCGCGAGACCGGCGTCGAGGTGCTGGAGGGCGACGCGGTCCGCTTCGACCTGCCGGACGGCTCCCTGGGCGTCGCCGGGGTCAAGGGCTTCGGTGGCGGCTTCGCCGGCAAGTGCGCCAGCCGCTTCGGCGAGCGGGAGATGAAGGACTTCGTCGAGCACACGATGGCGTCGGCCGATTCGCTGCGCAAAGCGTTGCAAACCCTCGACACGGACGTCGTCGTCGCGTTGACGCACTACGCCCCGATCTCCGGCACCCTGCACGGCGAGCCACCCGAGATCCACCCGTTCCTCGGTTCGTACCTGCTCTGCGAGCCGATCGACGAGGTGGGCGCCGACCTGGCACTGCACGGCCACGCGCACTTCGGGTGCGAGCAGGGGGTGACGCCGGGCGGGGTGCGGGTGCGGAACGTGGCGCAGCCGGTGATCCGGAAGGCGTATGCGCTGTACGAGCTGCACCCGGCGGAGTTGTCCACGCGCCACTGACGCCCAGGGCGGGGGCCGGTGCCGGCTGTGATGACCGGGTTGCGGTCCCTGCCGGGCTACTTTGCGAGACTCACCGTCAGTGCCGTGACGGAGCCCAACAGGCTGAGCCAAGATGCCGATGGCAGCAGGTCGCTTCGCTAGTCGAGGTGTTCGTTATCGGCGTAACAAGCGCGGAGCTTGGGGATGAGTTCGGTGCGTCCGACTGCTTCGAGGGCGGCGGAGAAATACAGGAAGTTCTGACATTGATGCGCGGGGTAGGAGATGGCCGGCGCGCGGTCGGCCGCCGCCGGTGGGGACATCCAGGTCCATCGGTGGCGTTGCGAGACCCGGAAGAGGTTCCGTGCCGCCTTGCCGATCAGATTGATGGAATAGCTCTGAGGTTGCGAGGATGCTCTCCTCTGCGCCTTGAGTATCAGGGTGACAAGTATTCCGGGCATCGTGAAACCTCGGCGGAGTCGAATCGGGGAAAGTATCGATAACGCTTGCGGTCTTTGCTTTTCGGTCCGCCCCACGGTGGTGGGAGTCGCCGCGAGGCTGTCTCCTCGGTGGTCATCTGCAGCCCTCCGGGTGTATCGGCCTGCGCGGCGCCGGGCTGAACCGGCTGCCCGCGGTTTCGCCGGCTTACTTTCCCAGCAGCGTCCGCACCGCCGCCAGCTCCGCGCCCCCGCCCTCGACCGGCCACCTGACGAAGCCGATCTTGCCGGGCCCCGGTTAAAGCCGGGCAAAACCGGCTCAGGCGGCCAGCTGCGCGGCCGCGGCCAGGACGTGCGGCGCCAGGCCTTCGGCGATCACGCCGTAGCCGGCCGAAGACGGGTGGAACCGGTCGGCGGAGAAGAGCGCCGGGTCGGCGGCGAAGCGAGTGGCGAGTTCGGGGCCGGCGGTGGCCACGGCACCCCCGGCCCGGATGGCCGCTTCGGCCTGGGCTTGGGCGTAGTGACCGCTGGCCGCCGAGACCAGCTGCCGGTAGGGGCCCGGCACCCGCGCCACGATCCCCAGGTCGGGGGCCGGCACCACGATGACGCGGGCGCCGGCGCGGACCAGCCGCGCCACGGCGTCGTGCAGCTGGCGCGCGCCGACGGCGGGGGAGACGAACCCGGCGAGGTCGTTCGCGCCGATCACGATCAGCGCCAGGTCCACGCCCTCGCCCAGGGCGAGCGCGACCTGGCGGTCGAGGTCGGCCGAGCGAGCTCCGGGTACACCGAAGTTCCGCAGGCGCACGGTGTGGCCCGCCTCGCGGAGGCGGCGGGTGAGCCGCCGGCCGAGGGTGTCGTCCTCGCGAGTGCTGCCGACGCCCGCCGCCAGCGAGTCGCCGAGGACGCAGAATCCGAGTGGTGCGGTCATCACGGGGGTACAACGTGGCCACGCCGTCATTGTTTCCCGTCGAGCTGGAGGTCACGGTGACCAGAACCGTGCTCGTGCGCGTGGTGCTGGTGGCCATCGTGGTCGTGGTGCTGCTGCTGGCGGCCGTCTGGGTGGCCCAGCGGCGGCTGATCTACCTGCCGGACCGCCGGCCGGTGCCCGCGGCCGCGAGCGTGCTGCCCGGAACCTCGGAAACGATCGTTGAGGACGTCCGCCTCCGCACCGCCGACGGGCTGGAGCTGGGCGCCTGGTACCTGCGCCCGGCCGGCCGGGACCCGGCGGCGACGGTGCTGGTCGCGGGCGGCAACGGCGGCAACCGGGCCGGCCGGGCCCCGCTGGCCGCGAAGCTGGCGCAGGCGGGGCTGGCCGTGCTGGTGTTCGACTACCGCGGGTACGGCGGCAATCCGGGCGAGCCCACCGAGGACGGCCTGGCCCTCGACGTCCGCGCGGCCCGCCGCTTCCTCACCGAGGACCGGCGGGTGCCGCCCGGGCGCCTCGTCTACTTCGGCGAAAGCCTCGGCTCCGCCGTCGTCACGGAGCTGGCCCTCGAACACCCGCCGGCGGGCCTGCTGCTGCGGTCGCCGTTCGTCGACCTGGCCGCGGTCGGCGCGGAGCGCTACCCGTACCTGCCGGTGCGCCTGCTGCTGCGCGACCGCTTCCCGGTCAAGGAGCAGGCCGCCCGCCTCCACGTCCCGGTGGTGGTGGTCGTGGGCGGCCGGGACTCGATCGTCCCGCCCGCCCAGAGCCGCGAGGTGGCGGCCGCGGCGTCGGCCCGGCTGGTGGAAATCCCCGGTGCCGGCCACAACGACCCGATCCTGCTCGACGGCCCGGAGCTGGTCGAGGCGGTGACGTCGCTGGTGCCGCGCTGAGCCGAGGGCGCTGCCTGGTCCTGGCAGACCCAGGTCCGGCCGGACCTGGTCCGGTGCTCGCGGCCGCCGCAGGATCGGGGCCATGACGAACAGCATGAAGGCGGTCACCATCCCCGAGTTCGGCCCGGCCGAGGTCCTGCGGCTCGGCACCGTGGCGGTGCCGGAGCCCGGGCCGGGCGAGGTCTCGATCGACGTCGCCTACGCCGGCGCCAACTTCGCCGAGGTCCTCTACCGGCAGGGGGTCGTGGACGTCCCGCTGCCCTTCGTCCCGGGCATCGAGGTCTCCGGGCGGATCCGCGCGCTGGGCGAAGGCGTCGAGGGCCTGTCGGTGGGGGAGCCGGTCGCCGCGTTGACGATCGTGGCGAGCGGGGGCTACGCCGAGGTGGTCACCACCTCCGCCGCCCTGGTCGCCCCGCTGCCCGGAATCGGGCCGGCGGTGGCGGCAGCCGTTCCGTCCAACAGCACCACCGCCTTCCTCGTCCTCGAGCGCGTGGCCAGGCTGGCGCGCGGCGAACGCGTCCTGGTGCACGCCGCCGCCGGCGGGGTCGGCAGCCAGCTCGGCCAGGTCGCCCGCCTGCTCGGCGCCGGCCGGGTGGTCGGCACGGTCGGGAGCGAAGCGAAGATCGCCGCCGCGAAGGCGTTCGGCTACGACGAAGTCGTCCTGCGCGACGAGGTGGCCGGCACCGGCGAGTTCGACGTCGTGGTGGACATGGTCGGCGGCCCGGCGCGCCGCGCGAGCCTGGACCGGCTCGCGCCGATGGGACGCCTGGTGGTCATGGGCAACGCCTCGGGCGCCGAGGACGTCGGCGTCTCGGCCAACGAGCTGTGGTTCACCACCAAGACCGTGTCGGGGTTCAACCTCGCCGCGGTTTCCGCCGTGGCACCGGAAACGGTGGGTCAGGCGTTGCGCCGCGCCGTCGCGGCCGTCGCGGACGGCACCCTGCGCGTCGACGTCGAATCCCTGCCCCTGGCCGACGCGGTCACCGCGCACCGCCGCATCGAGTCGGGTTCGACGACCGGCAAGCTGGTGCTCCGCGTGCGGTGACCCGCGGGTGTGACGGGCGTCCGCCTTGAGACCTCGGCCGGATCGCGCATAATGGCCACTGACCGACTGCTTGGTATGTGCCGGGCACCACAGCCGAAGGAGACCGCCTGCCGTGAACTCGTTCAAGGACCGCGTCGCGATCGTCACCGGGGCCAGCCGGGGCATCGGCCTCGGGATCGCGAAGACGCTCGTCGAGCGCGGTGCCCGGGTCTGCCTCACCGCCCGCAAGCCGGAGGCCCTCGAAGAGGCCGTCAGCTCCCTCGGCGGCCCCGACGTCGCCATGTTCGTGGCGGGCAAGGCCGACGACACCGACCACCAGGACGAGACGGTCGCCAAGACGATCGAGACCTTCGGCCGGCTGGACTACCTGGTCAACAACACCGGCATCAACCCCGTCTACGGGCCCACGCTGGACATCGACCCGGCCGCCGCGGCGAAGATCCTCGGCGTCAACGTGCTCGCGCCGCTGGGCTGGACCAAGCGCGCCCGCGACGCGTGGATGGGGGAGCACGGCGGTGCCGTCGTCAACGTCGCCTCCGTCGCCGGCCTCGGCGCTTCGCCGGGCATCGGCATGTACGGCGTCAGCAAGGCGGCGCTGATCCGGCTGACCGTCGAGCTCGGCGCCGAGCTGGGGCCGAAGATCCGCGTCAACGCCGTCGCGCCGGCCGTGGTCAAGACGAAGTTCGCGACCGCGCTGTACGAGGGCCGCGAGGAGGAGGTCGCCGCGGCGTACCCGATGAAGCGGCTCGGCGTGCCGTCCGACATCGCGGGCGCGGTGGCGTTCCTGCTGTCCGACGACGCGGGCTGGATCACCGGCCAGACCGTGGTCCTCGACGGTGGCGTGACCCTCGGCGGTGGCCTGTGACCGGCGTCGTCGTCACCGGGGGCGGCGGCGGGATCGGCGCCGCGCTGGCTCGCCGCTTCGCGGCCGACGGCGCCCAGGTCGTGGTGGCCGACCTCGACGGGGACAAGGCCGCGGAGGTGGCGGCCGAAGTCGGCGGGACGGCGTTCGCCGGGGACGTGGCGAGCCTGGACGGCGTCACGAAGCTGATCGACAGCGCGCGTTCGACGCTCGGCGAGATCGACGTGTTCTGCGCGAACGCGGGCATCGCCCCCTTCGGCGGCGCGGAGAGCGGCGAGGACGTGTGGGCGCGCACGTGGGACGTCAACGTCATGTCGCACGTCCGCGCGGCGAACCTGCTGCTGCCGGCGTGGCTCGAACGCGGCCGGGGCCACTTCGTCGCGACGGTGTCGGCGGCCGGCCTGCTGACCAGCCTCGGCTCGGCGCCGTACTCGGTGACCAAGCACGGCGCGCTGGCGTTCGCCGAATGGCTGTCGGCGACCTACCGCCACCGCGGCATCACGGTGCAGGCGATCTGCCCGCAGGGCGTGCGCACGGCGATGCTGGAGAGCACCGGCACGGCCGGCCAGCTGCTGATGGGCGCCTCGGCGATCGAGCCGGAGCAGGTCGCCGACGCGCTGTTCGCGGCGATGGCGGAAAAGCGGTTCCTGGTGCTGCCGCACCCCGAGGTCGCGGGGTACTACGCGGCGCGGGCCACCGACACCGACCGGTGGCTCGGCGGGATGAACAAGTTGCAGCGCAAGGTCGAGGAGGCCGTCGGAGAGCTGTGAGCCCGGGTGCCTCCCGCTAGTGTCGCGCGTCCGAAGTTCAGTGACAGCGGCCCGGTCCCCGAGCGCCCCAATGTGGCCTTGGTTGCGTTGAACGCACCCAAGGCGGCCTTC
>NZ_JBFAZA010000010.1:0-52288 GCF_040681595.1 Amycolatopsis sp. NPDC051716
AGAACCCCAAGCCGTTCGTGTGGACCAAGACCGCCGAAGAGATCATCGACTCACTCGCACGATATTGCCGACGAATTTCAGGTGCGGGTCACTAGCGGCGCAGCCGCAGGGCAACGGCGCAACCGCAGGGCAGCGCGAAAGCGGCGGCGCAGCCGCACTGCGGCGCAAAAGCGGCAGCGGCGCAGCCGCACTGCGGCGCAGCCGTGGGCGCGGGGGAAGCGGTGAAGCGGCAGCCACAAGCCAAGGCGGCGCAGGAAGCGCACCCGGCGAGGCGGGCACGCGCGGAAAGCGGCGCGGCCGCAGTGCGGTTGGGGAAAGCGGCGGCAGCGGTGCGGAAACGGTGGGCGGCAACCGTTGGGCAGGGCGGCCCAAGAAGCGCGCGCCCTCCGGCGAGCGGCGCAGCCGCAGTGCGGCGCGGAGGCGGCGACGCAGCGGCAGCCGCAGGGCAGCGCAGGAAGCGCAGGACGCGCGCCCGGCAAGGCGACCGCGCTCGGGAAAGCTGCACAGCCGTTGCGGCGCAGGGGCAATGCCAGGCCTGTGCGGCGAAGCCCGCCGTACCGAAGCGGGCGACCCGCCGCGGAGAGGCGGCATGCCAACTGGCTCACCGCTCTCCGTCCACCTCCCCCACCTGAGCCAACCGGCCCCGCAAATGAACTCGCTCCGGCTCAGTCCCCGCCAGCTCCAGCGCCTCCCGGTACGCCACCGCCGCCTCCCCATGACGACCCAATCGGCTCAGCAAGTCGCCCCGCGCCGCCGGGAAGGGGCTGTAGCCGCTCAACCTCGGCTCCTCCGCCAGCCCGTCCAGCAACGCCAGCCCCGCTGCCGGGCCGTCGCGCATGGCCACCGCCACCGCTCGGTTCAGCTCCACCACCGGTGAGGGTGCCAGCCCGCGCAGGACGTCGTACAACGCCACGATCTGCGGCCAATCCGTGCTCGCCACGTCCGGGGCCTCGTCGTGCAGGGCCGCGATCGCCGCCTGGACGCCGTAGCGGCCCGGTGGGCCTCCCGTCAGCGCCGCCACCACCAAATCCGCTCCCTCGGAGATCATCGCGTCGTCCCAGCGGGTGCGGTCCTGGTCGTCGAGGAGGATCAGGTCGCCGTCCGGGCCCGTGCGGGCGTCGCGGCGGGCGTGGATCAGCAGCATCAGCGCCAGCAGGCCCGTCACCTCCCGCTCGCCCGGCAGCAGCCGGCGCAGGATCCGCGCCAGGCGGATCGCCTCCTCCGCCAGGTCGAGCCGCTGCAGGTCCGGGCCGGAACTCGCCGCGTAGCCCTCCGTGAAAATCGAATAGACGACCTGCAGCACGCGCCCGGCAGGCGCCCCGGCAGCTCGGCGGCATCCGGCACGCGGAACGGGATCCGCAGCGTGCGGATCCGGTTCTTCGCGCGCACGATCCGCTTGCCCATCGTCGCGCTCGGGACCAGGAACGCGCGCGCCACCTCCGGGGTCGTCAACCCCGCGAGGCAGCGCAACGTCAGCGCCGCGCGGTCCTCGGCCGACAAGGCTGGGTGGGCGCAGGTGAAGAACAGCTGGAGCCGCTCGTCGGGCAAGCCGCCGTCGGCGAGCGGGGCGGGCGCCGGGCGCTCGGCTTCGACCTGCAGCACCGCGAGCCGGGCCGCGTAGGCCTGGTCGCGGCGCAGCCGGTCGACGGCCTTGCGCCGGGCCGTCGTCATCAGCCAGGCACCCGGCTTCGGCGGCACACCCTCGGCCGGCCAGTGCACCAGCGCCGCCTCGATCGCCTCCGACGTCACCTCCTCGGCCAGGTCGAGGTCGCCGAACCGGCGGACGAGCGCGGCCAGCAGCAGCCCGCGCTCCTCCCGGAACACCTCCTCGACCGATGCGGCCGCCCGCCCCGCCACCGCGGTCAGTCCCCGTAGGAAGCGAGCGGCCGCACGACGATGTGCCCGCCGTCGCGGGACCCCGGGCAGCGCGCCGCCCAGTCGAGCGCGACGTCGAAGTCCGGCACGTCGACGACGAAGTAGCCGCCGAGCACCTCGCGGGATTCGGCGAACGGCCCGTCGGTGACGATCCGCTCCCCCTGCTCGTCGACCCGGACCGAGGCGGCCGTGGTGAAGTCGGCGAGCGAGTTGCCGCCGACGTACACGCCGGCTTCCTTCAGGGACTTGTCGAACAGCATCCAGTCGTCCGGCGTGCTGCAGCCGGTGGGCTCGCCGTTCGCGTCGAGCGAGGCGTTGATCAGCATCAGGTACTGCACGGGATCCTCCAGTGGCTCGGTTGCCGTACGCGGTGACAACGAACGGCCGACGCCGCCTTGGACACCCTCGCCGGAGATTTTTTCATGTCAAGAAACTTTGACACGATGTCTGGTTTGTTTTACCTTGACGAGGTGACCCACGAAGAGAAGCGCGCCTGGATCCTCGGGATCGCCGCGATAGCGAGCTACGCGGTGTACCTCGTCCTGATCCTCGGCCGGGCCGGCGGGCACCCGCTGGCCGAAGTCCCCTATGTCGCGACGCTGCTGTGGACGGTCGGCGCGTCCGTCGTCGCGACGATCGTGCTGAGCATCGCCGCCGCGATGGTTTCGAAAGACGGCGCGAAGGACCAGCGCGACCGCGAGATCGGCCGGTTCGGCGAATACGTCGGCCACTCGTTCGTCGTCATCGGCGCCGTCGCCGCGCTGCTGCTCGCGATGGCCGAGGCGCCGCACTTCTGGATCGCCAACGCCGTCTACCTGGCGTTCACGCTCTCGGCGATCCTCGGGTCGATCGCCCGGATCTTCGTCAGTGACCTCAGCGGTTTCCAGCCGTGGTGAAGCCGACCCGCGTCACGAACTCGCTGCGCGCCCTCCGCTTCGCCCACGGCCAGCTGACCCAGGCCGAGCTCGCCACCCGGCTCGGCGTCACCCGCCAGACCGTCATCGCGATCGAGCAGGGCCGGTACTCGCCGTCGCTCGAGATGGCCTTCCGGATCGCGCACGTGTTCGGAGTTCCGCTCGAAGAAGTGTTCCAGTACCCGGAGGAGACGTCGTGAAAGCCATCGTCCAAGACCGTTACGGCAGCCCGGACGTCCTCGCGCTGAGCGAGGCCGGCAGACCGTCGCCCGCGGCCGGCGAGGTCCTCGTGCGCGTGCACGCGGCCGGCGTCGACGCGGGCGTGTGGCACTTGACCACCGGTCAGTCGTACCTGCTGCGCCTGCTGGGTTTCGGGCTGCGCCGGCCGAAGCAGCCGGTGCGAGGGCTCGACTTCGCCGGCACGGTCGAGGAGGTCGGCGACGGCGTCACGCGGGTCCGGCCGGGCGACGAGGTGTTCGGCGTCTGCGAGGGCGCGTTCGCCGAGCACGCCATCGCGAAGCAGGACCTCGTCGCGACAAAGCCCGAGCGCATCTCGTTCGAGGAGGCGGCGGCGGTCCTCGTCTCCGGCGGTACCGCCCTGCAGGCCCTGCGCGACGTGGGCCGCGTCCGGCCCGGGCAACGCGTCCTGGTCATCGGCGCGGCCGGCGGCGTCGGGTCCTTCGCGGTGCAGCTGGCCAAGGCCTTCGGCGCGGACGTCACCGGGGTGTGCAGCACCGCCAAGACGGACCTGGTCCGCGGGCTCGGCGCCGGGCACGTCGTGGACTACACGCGGGAAGACTTCGCGGCGCGGCGGTACGACCTGATCCTGGACACCGCGGGCCTGCGTTCGCTGACCGACCTGCGCCGGGCGCTGACCCCGCGCGGCACGCTCGTGATCGTCGGCGGCGAAGGCGGCAAGTGGTTCGGCGGCATCGAGCGCGTCTTCCGGGCGGCGCTGCTGAACCCCTTTGTGCGGCACCGGTTGTGCGGGCTGGTCGCCCGCGTCCGGCCCGCGGACCTCGAGACCCTGCGCGAATTGCTCGAGACCGGACGGCTCACGCCGGCCCTCGACCGGACCTACCCCCTCGCGGACGCCGCCGTCGCGGTCGGCCACCTCCGCGCCGGACGCGCGGCGGGCAAGGTCGTCCTCCTCCCCTGAGGCCGCGCTCCTCCGGCTTCCCGGCCGACGTGGGCGGGGTGCCCGGAAGGCGGCCGCGCCCACATCCGCTGTTCGTCGCCACCGCCGGCCCGGATCCACTCCTGGAACAGCGTGTCAGCTCCGGCCCGTAGCCCAGTCGCGCCGCCACTTGGTCAGCCAGGTACTCGCCGAGCCGCTTCGGCCCGGCCAGCCGACGGGGACGGCGGACGGTCCACACCACGGCCGTAGCCGAGAGCCGAGCACAACGGCCGTCCACCGGAAGGCGGCGGTCAGCCGTAGCGGCGCGAGTCGAGGAGCCGGGCGAGCTGTTCGCGCCGCGAAGTGCCGTTCGGCAGCCGGCCGAGCAGCTCCTGCAGCAGGTCGAAGACCTCTTCGGGCACGTCGCCCGGATCCGCGCGTTCGAGCATGGCGGCCACCGTCCGGATGCCCCAGTACTGGATGAACGCGGTGCTCTCCCGGCTGAGGGCCCGCACCGTCTCCTCGAGCAGCGCGGGATCCGGCCTGCCGTAGAGCGCGGCGTACCCGGCGAGCCGGATGCCGCCCTCGTCGTCACCGAAGGCTTGCACCGGGTCGAAGCCCGGCACGCGCGGGAGCACGGTCACCATCGTGCCGAACAACTGGTCCAGTTCCGCAGTCCGCGCCGGCTGCCGGGGGGTCTTGCGCAGCCGCCGGTACTCCTCGGCGAACAGCCGGACCGTTTCCATCGTCGGCGGGAGGTCTTCGCCCCGGGCCGCACCCAGCGCCGCCCGCGCGGTGCTGCTCGCCTCCTCGGTCGTGCGCTCGAGCGCGTCCTGCCGCTGCTGGAGGTCCCGGTACTTGACCTTCCAGCCGCCCGGCAGCTCGATGGTCTCCAGCAGATCACCGAGCCAGGGCACCAGGGCCACCACGACGAGCAGCACCGTGATGGCGTCGATCTTCAACCCGGGCCAGATCAAGTGGGTCGCGGCTCCGAGGAGCGCGACCAGGCTGACCGCGGCGCCCAGCCACCGCCGGCGTCCCTTCACGGCGTCAGCGGAAGGCACCGGCGTGCGCCTCGGCCCACTCGGCGAAGGTCCGCGCCGGCCGCCCGGTCACCTCCGGCACCGTCGGGTGCACCGTCGCCTCGTCCAAAGTCCCGTCCACGTAGAAGTTCCAGAACGCCTCGACGTACTCGCGCGGCATGCCCGCCTCGAGCTCCGTGCGCGTCTCGTCGTTGGACAGCCCCACGAACCGGAGGTCCCGCCCCAGCACCGAACTCAGCACGGAAACCTGCTCCACCGGCCGCATCGCCACCGGCCCGGTCAGCTCGTGGACCCGCCCTTCGTGCCCGCCGGCCAGCGCGAGCGCCGCCACCGCCGCGATGTCGGCCGGGTCGATGCACGCCACCGGGACGTCCGGGAACTGGACGCGGACCGTGTCGCCGGAACGCAGCTGCGGCAGCCAGCGCAGGGCGTTCGACATGAACGCGCGCGGCCGCAGGAACGTCCAGTCCAGGCCCGATTCCCGCACCGCGCGCTCGGACAGCGTCATGTAGCGGGAGACCGCGTTGTCCAGGTCTTCCAGCGCCGCCGATCCGCCGGACAGCAGCACGATCCGCCGCACGCCCGCGTCCCGCAGCATGCCGGACATGTCCTCGTAGCCGGACATCAGGAAGACGCCCTCGATACCCTTGAGAGCGTCCGCGAGGCTGCCGGGCGAGGTGAGGTCGCCCACCGCGGCCTCGACGCCGCCGGGCAGCGGGACATCCGGCCGGCGCACCAGCGCCCGGACCGGGGCGCCCGCGGCCGCGAGTGCCGCAACCACTTCCGCGCCGACGTTGCCGGTGGCGCCGGTGACCAGGAACATCGCTCAACCCCCCAGAGCCGTTCCGGCCAGCCTAGCGCCACCGGCGGTGCTCAGTCCTGTGTCGGGATTTCGTCGAACTCGACGACCTGGCGGATCTCCACCTCGATTTCCTGGTCGAACAGCTCGACGTACCGCTTGGCGAACTCGACGGCCTCGGCCCGGTCCGCCGCGTTGATCAGCGCGAACCCCCCGATGACCTCCTTGGCCTCGGCGAACGGCCCGTCGGTCACGCGGATCGCGGCGCCGCGGGCCTTGCGGACCAGCGAGCCCTTCTCCGTCGGGTGGACGCCCTCCGCCGTGATGAGGATGTCCTTCTCCGCCGCCTCCTGGATGAACGCGCCCATCTTCCCGATGAACTCCTGGCTGGGGTTCCACGACTGCGGGTCGCTCTCGTCGACGCGGTGCATCATGAGGAAACGCATGGTCTGCTCCCTGGTGTTTTTTCGGCCGGGGCCCGGTTCCTCCCGGACTCGCTGACCGGCCTTCACCCCCGCGTCGAACGGCCGCTTCCGGCGTTCGACATTTCCCCGGGGAGATTTTTCCGGCAGAGTACCTGTGACCTGCATCACCGGAGGAAGGTGCCCGATGTCCGTCCTGCTCGCGATCGGCACGCGCAAGGGTCTGTGGCTGGCGACCAGCACGGACGACCGGGCCACCTGGGAGGTCACCGGCCCGCACCACCCGATGACCGAGGTGTACGCGGTCGGCATCGACACGCGCCGGGCCGCGCCGCGGCTGCTCGCCGGGGTCACCAGCGAGCACTTCGGGCCGAGCGTGGCCACCAGCGACGACCTGGGCGCCACCTGGGCCGAGCCCGACCACGCGCCGATCGCGTTCCCGCCGGACACCGGCGAATCCCTGGCCAGGGCGTGGCAGCTCGTGCCGGGCCCGGTGAGCGAGCCGGACGTCGTCTACGCCGGAACCGAGCCGTCCGCCCTGTTCCGCTCGTCCGACGGCGGCCGCACCTACGAGCTCGTCCGCGGCCTGTGGGACCACCCGCACCGCGAGCACTGGACGCCCGGGGGCGGCGGCAAGGCCGTCCACACCGTGCTCCCGCACCCCACCGACCCCGGCCGCGTCACCGTGGCGATGTCCACCGGCGGCGTCTACCGCACCGAGGACGGCGGCGAGTCCTGGGCGGCGAGCAACACCGGGATCAAGGCGGTCCACGTGCCCGACCCGTACCCCGAGTACGGCCAGTGCGTGCACAAGGTCGCGCGGCACCCGGCCGAGCCGGACCGCCTGTTCGCCCAGGTCCACCACGGCGTCTACCGCAGCGACGACGCGGGCGCGACCTGGCAGTCCATCGCCGGCGGCCTGCCCAGCGACTTCGGCTTCCCCATCGTCGTCCACCCGGACCGGCCCGAGGTGATCTACACGTTCCCGCTGGTCGCCGACGCGATGCGGTTCCCGCCGGAGGGCCGGTGCCGGGTGTACCGCAGCGAGGACGCCGGGAAGTCGTGGGAGGCGCTGGGGCCGGGCCTGCCGGACGGGTACTGGGCCGGCGTCATGCGCGACGCGATGTGCACCGACGACGCCGACCCGGCCGGGGTGTACTTCGGCTCGCGGACCGGCGACGTCTACGCCAGCCGCGACGAGGGCGACAGCTGGCAGCTCGTCACGGCACACCTGCCCGACGTGCTGAGCGTCCGCGCCGCGAGGGTGTGAACCGTGCGGATCACCGTGCTGCTGCCGGGAACGCTGCGGGAGAAGGCCGGCGGCGAATCCCGGCTCGACGTCGAGGTCGCCGGGCAGGCCACGCTGGGTGGCCTGCTCGACGCGCTCGCCGAGCGGTACCCGGCGCTCGAGCGGCGGCTGCGCGACGAGCAGGCCGGGCTGCGCCGGTACGTCAACTTCTACGTCGACGGCGAGGAGTGCCGCCACCGCGAAGGCACCGCGACGGTGCTGCGGGAGGACGCCGAGGTGCAGATCATCCCGTCGGTCGCGGGAGGCTGAGCTCGTCGAACAGCGCGGCCGCCCGGTCGGCCGTCGCGGCCGCCCGGCGCCCGGTGCTCAGCAGCGCCAGGGCGAGGAGACCGGCCCCGAGCCCGGCGACCAGCCACCACACGCCGGCCTGGCTGCCGGCGCCCGTCCCCGCGATCGTGCCGGCCACCGCGACCCCCAGCGTGGTGCCGGTCTGCCGGCCGGCGGAGGCCAGCGAGGAGGCCAGCCCCGCCATCGAGCCCGGCATCCCGGAAACCGCGGTGTTGGTGATCGGCGGGTTCACCGTGCCGAAGCAGATGCCGAACAGCACGAAGGTCGCGAGCACGACGGGCAGCGGCGTGACCGGCCCGAGTCCCGCCGACACGGCGCCGCCGGCCGCGAGCGAGACCCCGGCGACGACGAGCGGCAGCCGCGGCCCGCGCGTGCCGACCAGCTTTCCGGTCCTCGGGGACAGGGCCACGACGAGCACGCCGACCGGCAGCAGGCACAGCCCCGCCGACAGCGCCGTCATGCCCCGGACGTCCTGCAGGTACTGCGTGGTCACGAAGAGGAACGCGCCGAACCCGCAGAGCGCGAACAGCGCCATCACGATCGCCCCGCTGAACGAGACGCTCCGGAACAGGCGCAGTTCGAGCAGCGGGTCGGCGCGGCGGGGTTCGTAGGCGAGGATGCCCAGCACGCCCAGCCCGGCGAGGGCGAGCAGGCCGAGGGTCCACGGCGACGTCCAGCCCAGCCACCGCGCCTCCACGATGGCTTCGACGACGCTGCCGAGCACGACCACCACGAGCACCTGCCCCACCGGGTCGAACCGGCGCGCCCGGAGCGCCCGGGACTCCGGCACGAACAGCGCGGTGGCGACGAGCGCGGCGACGACGATCGGGACGTTGACCCAGAAGACGGCCCGCCAGCCGAAGCCGTCGACGAGCACGCCGCCGAGGATCGGCCCGAGCGCCAGCGCCAGGCCGGACATCGAGCCGAACACGCCGATGGCACGGGCCCGCTCGGCCGGGACGGGGAAGGTGGTGGCGACGATGGCCATCGCGACCGGGTTGAGCATGGTGCCGCCGACGGCCTGCAGCGCGCGGGCCGCGATCAGCCAGCCGATGTCCGGCGCCAGGCTGCACAGCAGCGACCCGAGGCCGAAGACGGCCAGCCCGCACCGGAAGACGCGCTTGCGGCCGAACCGGTCGGCGGCCGAGCCGCCGAGCACGAGGAAAGCCGCCAGGACCAGCGTGTAGGCGTCGACGGTCCACTGCAGGCCGGAGACGGAAGCGCCCAGGTCACGGCGGATCGAAGGCAGGGCGACGGTGACGATGGAGATGTCCATCACCACGACGACGATGCTGGCGCAGCAGATCGCGAGCACGAGGCCCGGGCGGCTGGTGGTCGGAACGTTCATGCGATCGACGCTAGGATTTAGAGCGTGCTCGAAGTCAAATCGCCGATCCCCGCGGAAGGGCTGACCATCGCGGACGCGGCCCGCCGCACCGGGGTCAGCGCGCACACGCTGCGCTACTACGAACGAGCGGGCCTGGTGGTGACCCGCGTCGACCGCACGAGCGGCGGCCGGCGCCGCTACCGGCAGCTGGACCTCGACTGGATCAAGATCTGCACCAAGCTCCGCGCGACGGGCATGCCGATCAAGACGATCCGCCGGTACGCGGACCTGGTCGCCGCCGGCCGCGGCAACGAGCCGGAACGCCTGGCGCTGCTGGAGGAGCACCGCGCCGACGTGCTGGCGAAGCTGGCGGAACTGCAGGAGAACCTGGTGCTGATCGACCACAAGATCGGCGTGTACCGGGGCCGCCTGGAAGCGGGCGACGCGGACGGCCTGTGGGCACCGGCGCCCGAGTAAGTCCGAAGCGCCTCGCCCTTCGGCGGCGCGGCAGACGACCGCGGCGACGCCGGGAAATCGAGCAGGAGGATCTCCGAGCCACCGCCGCCGGATACGATGCCCGGCGGTCCGGCCGCCGCCGGACCACACCTCGTTCCGGCAGGAGACCGATGCCCCAGCCAGCGCTCGCCGACGCCCTCGCCGTGGACGTCACCGCGCCGATCCCGCGGGTCGCCGGACGGCGTGCGGCGGGGCGGCTGCCGGTCCTCGGGTGGTGGCTCTTCGCCGCCCTGCCCGCCGGTCTGGCGCTGCTGGCCGCGGTGCGGGCGCCGAAGATGCACGTGCTGCTCGACTACTGGCACGTCTTCGCCAAGATCACCGACGACAACGGCGATCTCCTGCTCGGCCAGGTCTTCACCTACCACCTCGACCAGCCGTTCGTCGTGCCGTCCCTGCTGTTCTACGCCGACGCGGCGTGGTTCGGCGGCGACAACCGCGCCCTCACCGTCCTGACCGTCGCCCTGCTCGCGGTCGCCGTGCTGGCGCTGCGGACGATGCTGCCCGAGCACCCCGCCCGCGGCGCGCTGACGGCCGCCATTTCGTGGCTGCTGTTCTCCTCCCACGCCACCGAACTCTGGGTGCAGGGCACCAACGGCATCAGCTGGGTGCCCGCGGTGACCGCATGCACGATCGCCGTCGCCTGCGCTCATCGCGGGCGCCTGGCCGGCGCGTGCGCGGCCGCCGTCGTGGGATGTCTCTGCTTCGGCGCCGCGTTGCCGATCTGGTTCGTGGTCGCCTTCGTCGCCTGGCTGCGCGGGGAATCCCGGCTCCGGGCCGCGATCCCGGCCGCGGCCGGCGTGGCCGTCCTGGGCGCGTGGTGGCTGACCAAGCCCGCCGGGACGCAGTCGGGCGCGACGTCGGCCTTCGATCCCGACAGCCGCCTCTCCGTCGCCGCGGCCGCGGCCGGCGGGCTGTGGTCGGTCGACGTCGCCGTCGTCGCGGTGATCGCCGGCGGGCTCACGCTCGCCCTGCTCGGCCTGCTGCTGCGCCGGACGATCACCACCCGGGCGGCGGCGGACGCGGGCTGGGCCGGACTGGCGCTCTACGCCTTCGCGCTGGCGGCCATGCTGGCGCTCGGCCGCACCACGGCGAACGTGCCCGGCGGCAACGTCGGGCTCATCAGCCGGTACGTCCTGGTCGCGGCGCTGGCGACGATCGCGCTGACGGTGCCGGCCACCCTGCACCGTCCACAGTGGCCACACCGCTACGTCGTCGCGGCCGTCGTCACCCTGGCGCTGGTGACACACGCGATCGGTGGCGGCAAGGCCGACCTCGTCCGACGGAGTTACGCGCCGCTCAGCCTGTCCGCGGTCGCGCTGCGCGTCGACGCCCCGGCAGCACTGGAGGCGCTGCACATCCAGCGCGCCGCCCGCCCCGCGGCCCGCGCGCTGCGGGTCTACCCGTTCACCGACACCTTCACCCTGGGCTGCCACGGCCCCGAACTCGGCGACCACGTCGCCCTGAGCACGGCCCAGCCGGTGCGCGGAGCGCTCGACGCTCCGGCCACCGACCCCGGCGCGGTCCTCACCGGCTGGGTGGCCTTCGACGGCACGCCGCCGGACTGCGTGCTCGTCACCGACCCGGCCGGCACGGTCACCGGCGGCGGCAGCGCGGGCCTGCCGCTCACCGCCGGCCAGGCCGCCGCACCGGGCGCGACGGCCTGGCAGGCGACGGCGGGGCCCACGAACGGGCCGCTCACCGTGCTCGCGGTCCGTGACGGGCGCCTGTACCGGATCGGCTGACGCGTCAGCCCAGGCCGCCGTAAGCCGCGGTCACCATGCTCATGCCCCGGCCGTCGCCCACGATGGCGTCGAGCATCTGGTTCATCGCGTAGGCGATGGTGAGCCCGGCGTCGAGGTCGTTGAACACCAGCGAACCGCCCATGCCGCCCCAGAAGCAGTTGCGGCCGCTGATGCCGTAGCCCATGCCGTACCGCATCGGCACGCCCAGGCCGTGGTCGAGCCCGTGGTACTGCTCCTCCAGGGCCCGCTCGCACCCGGCCCGCGACAGCAGCCGCACCCCGCCGGCGGTCCCGCCGGCCGAAAGGACCGCCTGGACGGCCGCGACCGACCGGGCGTTGCCGTAGCCGGCCCCCGACGGGATCTCCGCGCGCCGCCACGCCGCGGTGTTCGTGTCCTCGGGCACCAGTTCGGGATTGGGCGCGACGTCGAAGTGCTCGGTGGGCGGCGGCACGGTCATCCCCCCGGGCGGGGCGAGGGACGGCGCGACGCGGTGGTGGTGGCGCTCGGGCAGTCCGATGTGGAAGTCCGCGCCCAGCGGGCCGGCGACCTCCGCGGCGAAGAACGCGCCGATCGTCTTCCCGGTGACCCGCCGGACCACCTCGCCGAGCAGAAACCCTTGCGTGAGCGCGTGGTAGCAGCCGATTTCGCCCGGCTTCCACCGCGGTTCCTGCGCGGCCAGCAGCGCGGTGACCTTCGGCGGGTCGCCCAGATCGCCGAGGGTGATGGGCGTGTCCCAGACGGGCAGCCCCGAAGTGTGCGAAAGGACGTGCCGCACCCGCACGTCCTGCGCGCCGAACTCCGGCCAGTACCGGACGAGCGGCGCCTCGAGGTCCAGCTCCCCGCGATCGGCGAGGATCAAGGCGCACAAGGCGATCATCGTCTTGGTGCTGGACCAGACGTTGGTGATCGTGTCCCGTTCCCAGGCCACGGTTCGCCCGGCATCGGCGTACCCGCCCCAGAGATCGACCACGGGCTCACCGCGGAAGACGACCGCCACCGAGGCGCCGACATCGTCCTTGGCCAAGGACTCCGCCAGCGCGTCGCGCACCTCGTGGAACCGTTCATCGCACGTCCCGTGCACCTGCACCATGGGAATCGACTTAACCCCGTCGCCGCCGGCGGCGCCACCGAATTAGGCGGCGCGGAAAAATGGCCGGCCGCGCATTCTCCACGAAATTTCCTTTATCAACTTGTAGTGCGCCGCCCGGGCGCGCAGGTGCAACGATGGCTCCAGTGCTCCGGATGGAGCACATCGGAGGTGCGCCGATGGCGACCGAAGTGGCGACGTTCTGCCCGCTGTGCGTGTCCCGGTGCGGAGCCACCGCCACCGTCGACGAGGGCCGCCTGCTCGCCCTGCGCCCGCTGCCCGGCCACCCCACCGGCCAGGCGATCTGCGTCAAGGGCAAGGCCGCGCCGGAGATCGTCGCGCACCCCGATCGGCTGCTGCACCCCCTGCGGCGGACCGCTCCGAAGGGCGCGGCCGACCCCGGCTGGGAGCGCATCGGCTGGGACGAGGCGCTGGCCACCGTCGCGGCGCGGCTGACGGCGATCGCCGCCGAGTCGGGGCCGGAAGCGGTCGTGTTCGGCAGCGCCTCGCCGTCGACGTCGGCCATGTCCGACTCCGCCGACTGGCTGACGCGGCTCCGGCGGGCCTTCGGCAGCCCGAACCTCGTCAGCTACATGGAGCTGTGCGGCTGGGGTCGCCACCTGGCCACCACCTACACCTGGGGCGAGCCGGTGCCGGGCGGCTACTTGCCCGACCTCGAACGCGCCGGCTGCATCCTCTACTGGGGGTACAACCCGTCGGTGTCCCGGCTCGCGCACGCCACCGCGACCACGGCCGCACTGCGCCGGGGTGCGAAGCTCGTCGTGGTGGATCCGCGCCGGGCCGGGCTGGCGAGCAAGGCCGACCACTGGCTGCGCGTCCGGCCCGGCACGGACGCCGCGCTCGCGCTGGCCATCACGCACGAGATGATCGAAAACGGCTGGTACGACAAGGAATTCGTCAACCGGTGGACCAATGCGTCGTGGCCGGTCCGGACCGACACCGGCGAGCTGCTGGCGCCCGGCACACCCCCGCCGGACGGGGTGGCGACCCGCCGGGTGTGGGACCTCATCGCCGAGGAGTGCGCCCGGTTCACCCCCGACGTCGCCGAACGGATCACCGGCGTGCCCGCGGACCGGATCACCGCCACCGCCCGGCTGCTCTGGGAAGCGCGCCCGGTCGCGTTCTACACCTCGAGCGGGCTCGAACAGCACAGCAACGCGACGCAGACCGTGCGGGCCATCGCGCAGCTGTACGCCCTCACCGGGTGCCTCGACGTGCCCGGCGGGAACGTCCTGTTCACGCCGGTGCCGGCGAATCCGGTCGACGGGATGCCGCTGCTCTCCGCCGGGCAGCGGGCCAAGGCCATCGGCGTCGCCGAGCGGCCGCTCGGCCCGGCGCGGTTCGAGTTCGTCACCGGCGAGGACTTCTACCGGGCGGCGCTGGACGGCGTCCCCTACCGGGCCCGGGCGCTGGTCAACTTCGGCGCCAACCTGGTGCTGGCCCACGGCGACAGCGCCCGCGGCCGGGATGCGCTCGGCGCGCTGGACTTCTTCGTGCACACGGACCTGTTCCTGAACCCGACCGCGGAGCAGGCCGACATCGTGCTGCCGGCGACCAGCGCGTGGGAAGCGGAGGCGTTGCGGATCGGGTTCGAGATCAGCCAGGACGCGCAGTCCACCGTCCAGCTGCGCCGTCCCTTGGTCGCCCCGCGCGGCGAAGCGCGCCCCGACCTGCGGATCATCTTCGACCTGGCGCTCGCGCTCGGCCTGGGCGAGCACTTCTTCGATGGTGACATCGAGGCGGCCTGGCGTCACCGGCTCATGCCCAGCGGCGTCACCCTCGAACAGCTGCGGGCCGCGCCCGAAGGCATCCGGCTGCCGTTGCCGACGGTCCACCGCAAGTACGAGCAGCGCGGCTTCCGGACGCCCTCCGGCGTGGTCGAGCTGTATTCCGAGGAGCTGCTCCGGCAGGGCTACCCGCCGCTGCCGGGCTACGACGAGCCGTCGCTCAGCCCGCTGTCCCGGCCGGACCTGGCGGCCCGCTACCCGCTGATCCTCACCTGCGCCAAGTCGCTGTTCTTCTGCGAGACCCAGCACCGCGCCATCACCAGCCTGCGCAAGTCCGCCCCGGATCCCCAGGTCGAGCTGCACCCCGACGCGGCGGCGGCGCGCGGCATCACCGCCGGCGACTGGGTGCGGCTGGAGACGCCCCGGGGCAGCGTCCGCGCGCGGGCGAAGTTCAACGTCAACCTCGACCCGGGCGTGGTGTGCGGACAGCACGGCTGGTGGCAGCCCGCGGCCGGGCTCGGCGAGCCGGGCTATCCGGTCACCGGCGACGGCAGCGCCAATTTGAACCTCGTGCTGAGCCAGGGACCGAGCGACCCGGTGAGCGGCAGTTCACCGCTGCGCGCGTCGTTGTGCGAGATCGCCCGGGAGAACGCCTAGCGGCTCCGGGTCCCCGGGGCGGGCGATGATCGACTGGGGTGCCGTCGTCTACCGTAAGGGCGGAAGGGGCTACCGTCCGTGGTCCTCCGACGGCGATGGCAAGGCGGCTGGTGAAGGAACGCGAGTTGCGGCGCCGCTGCAGGCGGCTGCTGAACGAACTGGGCATCCGGCCGCCGCTCGACGTCCTCGAGCTGTGCCGCAGCGTCGGCCGGCAGCGCGGCCGCCCGATCCGGCTGCTCCCGCACCGGATCCCGGTGCCCGGGCCGTTCGGGGCCTGGATCGCCACCGCCCAGGCCGACTACATCGTCTACCAGCAGGACACGAGCAAGCCCCACCAGCGCCACATCATCCTGCACGAGCTGGGCCACCTGCTGGCCGGCCACGGCGCCACCGAGGAGAACGACGACCTGGTCGCCCAGCTGGCACCGGGCCTGGAACCGGAGGCGGTCCGGCGGGCCCTGCTGCGCACCTCCTACGACACCGACCGCGAGCGGGAGGCCGAGACGGTGGCGACGATCATCCTGGAGTGGGCGTCGGTCCTCGACCGGGTCGCCCCGCCGTCGTCGGGCGAGGGTGCCGCGCGGGGGATCGACGCCGCGCTGGACGAACGGCTGGGCTGGCTGTGAACAGCAAGATCACGCTCATCGTGGTCCAGGGCGTGATCCTGTTCCCCGCCCTGCTGTGGAAGGTCTACCAGCTCACCCGCGCGCCGGGCGACGTCGCGCGCTGGATGGTCACCGCCTGCCTGGCCTGCTTCGCGGCCGCCTACCCGCTGGGCCTCTTGGCGGGCGACGTCAACCAGCCGGACCCCGGGCGGATCGTGCCGCTGCTGTTCCAGCACATCTTCCTCTGCGGCCTGGTCTTCTCGCTGGCGTGCTTCTTCCTGTTCTCGGCCCGGCCGGCCGCCCAGGCACGACGGCGGGCCCTGCTGGAAGCGGTACCGCTGGGCGCGGCGATCCTGGTGATGGCGACGGTCACGGTGCTCATGCCCGACGTCCCCCCGGCGCAGTATCCCCGCGCGGGGGTCTCGCTCTTCTACCTCGCGGCCGACCTGTACCTCACCTACGGCATCGCGAGCGCCTGCTTCTTCGCCCGCCGCTACGCGCGCGGGGCGGCGCCGCGGCTGGCCCGCGGGCTGTCGGTGGCGTCGCTGGGGTTCGCGATCGGCGCGGTGGGCGGAGCGACCCTGATCGCGGTGGTCCTGGTGCACTGGGCGGGCGCGGCGATCCCCTGGCTGCTGGTCCAGGCGACGGTCTGGCTGGTGTTCCCGAGCGCGATCCTGCTCGTCGTCGGCCTGTCCTACCCCGGCGTCGCGACCCGCCTGGCGGCGGCCCGGGTGTGGTGGCAGCACCTGCGGACGTACCACCGCCTCCGTCCGTTGTGGACGAAGCTGCACGAGGCGTTCCCGGAGGACGCGCTGAGCCGTACGCCGCTCAGCCGCTGGCGGGACGCGCTGAGCGTGCTCGGCGTCCACCGCCGCTACTACCGGCGGGTGATCGAATGCCGCGACGGGCTGGTCCGGATCAGCCCGTACGTCGCGCGCTTGGACGGTCCGTTGCCGGATCGGCTGACGGAGGCGTTGCGAGCCCACGCCCGCCGCGAACCGGTCCCGGAGGAGCCGATGCCGATAGCCGTCCCGGACGGCGGCAGCCTCGACGACGACGCCCGCGAGCTGGTCGCCCTGTCGGAGTCCCTGGCGGGGACCGCTGAAGCGTCCCGGCCGGCACGCGCAGCAGGAAGACCGGTCAGCCGCAGGGCACGCTGAGGACCACGCCGTTGGCGGTGTAGGTGTTGAGCGCGGCACCGTTGCAGTGGTACTGCACAACGCCGTTGCCGCTCGCCACGACCTGCGCGGTGCCGTCGACCACCCGCGAAATCGAGACGGGGAACGGGATGATGGGCCCGAGCGGGAAGTTGGAATACTCGTTCACCGCGGTCAGCGTGGTCCCGGTGAACGTGAAGCTCTGGATCGGGCCACTGATGGCGTACGCGGGTGTGACACCGGCGCCGGTCAGAGCGACAACCCCGACGGCGATGGCGGCGTACCGAGAAATCCGATGCGTCATGCCTACCGTTCTAACACCGCGGCCGGGGAACTGTCTGCCACCATTCGTACGCCCTCTTCGGCACCGTTTGCCGGTGTCGCGAGCGCCGCCGTCGTCTGGCCACCCAGCAACGCATTGCTAAATCAAGAAAGGATCGACGATGGCGAAAAGCCGCTGACCACGGCCGGTTTCCCCGGGCAGTACCGGCCGAACCACGACGGCAGCCGACGCGAAACCCTGCCGAACTGGCGGGGCTGATCAGCGGTCAAGCCACGGAGCGAGCAGCTTCTCCAGATCGGCATCCGAAAGCGCCCGAGGCCCACTATGGAACTCGTGCCACCGCGAAGCGTCCCGCGCCGCGTTGTACTCGACCTCGTACGCCCGCATCAGCACGTACATGAACGTCACCGAGCTGAACCGCTCACCCAGCAACGTCCGGGCTTCCCGAGCGACCTGCGTCGCACCGCACACGTCCGACAGCTTCAACGATTCCGCAGCCGGGTCCAACAGGCTGGGGGCATACATCACGACGATTTCTCCATCACTGAAACAGAAACTCAGCCTTCAGCGGCCAGCTGGCCGCAGGCGGCGGCGATCTCCTGACCGCGCGTGTCACGCACCGTGCACGCTACTCCCCCGGCATTGACCAGCCGCACGAACTCCCGCTCCACCGGCTTCGGCGACGCATCCCACTTCGACCCCGGCGTCGGGTTCAGCGGAATCACGTTCACGTGCACCAGCTGGCCCAGGTGCTTCCGCAGCCGCTTGGCCAAAAGCTCCGCCCGCCACGGCTGATCGTTGATGTCCCGGATCAACGCGTACTCGATCGACACCCGCCGACCGGAGGTATCCGCGTAATACCGCGCAGCCGACAGCACCTCGTCCACCGACCAGCGCTCGTTCACCGGCACCAGCGTGTCCCGCAGCTCGTCATCCGGCGTGTGCAACGACACCGCCAGGCGAACCTGCATCTTCTCGTCCGCCAGCTTGCGAATCGCCGGAGCCAACCCCACCGTCGACACCGTCACCGACCGCTGACCGATCCCCAGCCCACCCGGAGCGGGATCCGTGATCCGCCGCACCGCGGCCACGACGCGCTTGTAGTTGGCGAGCGGCTCGCCCATCCCCATGAAGACGATGTTCGACAGCCGGCCCGGCCCACCGGGCATCGCCCCGTCGCGCATGACCGCCGCCGCGGAACGGACCTGGTCGACGATCTCCGCCGTCGACAGGTTCCGGTCCAACCCACCTTGGCCGGTGGCGCAGAACGGGCACGCCATGCCGCAGCCCGCCTGGCTCGAGATGCACAGCGTCGCCCGGTCCGGGTAGCGCATCAGGACGCTCTCCAGGAGCGTGCCGTCGTGGGCTCGCCACAGCGTCTTGCGCGTCGCGCCGTCGTCGGCCGCCAGGGCGCGGACCTCGGTCAGCAGCGTCGGCATCAGGTCCGCGACCAGCCGTGACCGGGACGCCGCCGGGATGTCCGTCATCTCCTCCGGGTCCACCGTCAGGCGGGAGAAGTAGTGGTTCGACAGCTGCTTCGCGCGGAACGGTTTCTCCCCCAGTTCGGCGACGGCGGCCGCGCGCTCGGACACCGAGAGGTCGGCGAGGTGGCGCGGCGGCAGGCCGCGCTTGGGCGCGTCGAAGACGAGGGGAAGGGCAGTCATAACCGGACCAGTGTCCCATGCGCCCGCCGGCACCGCCCGAGCCACCCTAGCCGGTGTACCCCAGGTCACGGGCCGCCCCCGGTCGGCGGGCCCGCGTCACCCGGAGGGATGATCGACGGCGTGAAAACCGGCGCCCGACGAAAGAGGTGAGCGCGTGTCCTTCCGGCACCTTGTCCTGGTGGCCGCGGTCATCCTGAGCGCCGCCGCCTGCAGCACCCCGGGCGAGCACCCGCCCGCGCCGAGCACGCCGAGCGGCCCGCGCGCCACCGTGGGGTCCTTGCACCTGACCCTGCCGGCCGGCGCGACCTACACCGAGCACAGCCCGGACGGCCTGCTGGACGGCTGCGTCGCCGAAGGCGCCGTGGCCTGCGAAGCGCGGGTCGTGAACCTGCGCAAGCCGGACTCCGACGCGCCGATCAACCTTCCGAGTACGAAGCGGCCTTTCGGCTGGTACACCGGCACGGACCTGCCGACCTGCATCACGCCCGCGTCGCCGCCCGGCAAGGCCACCGGCGCCACCGGCAGCACGCTCATGGACTCCGGCTTCGCGCCGGTCGGGCCCAAGAACGCCGAATACGGCCGCTGGAAGGTCACCTGCGAGAACTCGGCGCAGAACAACCAGGTGCGGATGTGGTGGCTGCCGACGAGCCGGATCCTGATCGTCCAGTACGGGTCCTTCCCCGGCTGGGACGCCAAGATGGACGCCCTGCTCGCCGGCGCCACCTTCAGCTGACGGCGTCGAGCGCGGCCCGGATGATCGCGTCCGTGTCGATGCCGTGGTAGCGGTAGACGTCCTCGAGCGACCCCGACTGCCCGAAGCCCGTGACGCCGAGCGCGACCGACGGCACCCGGTTGATCCCGGCGAGGAACGCCAGCGTGTGCGGGTGGCCGTCGAGCACGGTGACCAGCGGCTTCGCTCGCGAAGCGGGGAAGACCTGGTCCAGGATCCACGACTCGGCACTCCCGCGGCCGGACCGGGCTTGGAGCGCCTCGAACAGCAGGCCCGGGCTCGTCACGCACACGACGTCGGCCTCGACGCCGACCTGGGCCAGCCGCTCGGCCGCCGCCAGGGTGTCCGGCACCAGCGCCCCCATCGCCGCCAGCGTGACGGCCGGTGCAGCCGCCCGCCGCAGGAGGTACGCGCCGGCCACGACCTGGCGGCGACGGCGTTCGCGGGCGGCCGGGTCGGCCGGCACCGCGGCGAGCGTCTGGTCGACCGGCCGCGTCGAGAGCCGGAAGTACGACGACGTCCCGCCCGGCTTGCCGAGCCGGCCGAGCGCGGCCAGCAGGGTCCACTCGGTGTCGATCGCGAACGCCGGTTCGTAGCTGACGCAGCCGGGCTGCTCGATCCCGATCGACGGCGTGGTGATCGACTGGTGCGCGCCGCCTTCCGGCGCGAGCGTGACCCCCGACGGCGTCCCGATCAGGATCGACTGCCCGCCCGCGTAGATGCCGAACGACCACGGCTCCAGCGCGCGCTCGACGAACGGGTCGTACATGACGCCGATGGGCAGCAGCGGCTCGCCCCACCGGCTCCAGGTCGCGCCGAGCTCACCCAGCAAGCCGACCAGGTTCGTCTCGGCGATCCCCAGCTCGACGTGCTGGCCGGTCGGCTTCTCCCGCCAGTGCATGATCGTCTCGGGGTCGTCCTCGAACCAGTCGCGGCGCTCGGTGGCCGACCAGACGCCGACCTTGTTGACCCAGCCGCCGAGGTTGGTCGTCGAGCTGACGTCCGGGCTGACCGTCACCACGCGCTTCGCCGCTTCGGGCGCTTCGCGCGTCAGGTCGAGCAGCACGCGGCCCAGCGCGGCCTGCGTCGTAGCGGTCCCAGAAGGCGTACGTCCGATGTCGACGGGCAGTTCCAGCGAAGGCGCCGAAGGAATGTCCGGACGGCGAAGGCGCGAAGCGACTTCAGCGCACAACGCGGCTTCGGCCGACCCGTCGGCGAAGCGCTCCCACGGCGACGCGAGGTCCGTGCCCGATGACGAAGCCAGCTCTTCCATCTGCGCCACGGTCAGCAGCGACGAGTGGTTCTGCGGATGCCCTTGCGTGGGAAGACCGCGTCCCTTGACGGTGTAGCAGAAGATCACTGTCGGCCGATCGTCCGCGATGGACGCGAAGACCTCGTCGAGCGAGCCGAGGTCGTGCCCGCCGAGATTGCGGATCGCAGCCAGCAGCGTTTCGTCGTCGAGCGACGCGACCAGCTCGGAGAGGGCAGCGTCGCCCGCGGGCAGCCGGTCGCGGACCTGCGCGGCGTCGCAGCGCAGCAGCCGCTGGTACTCGGGGTTCGGCATCGCGTCGATGCGGGCGCGCAGCTCGGCGCCGCCGGGCCGGGTGAACAGCTCCTCCAGCAGGCGGCCGTACTTCAGCGTGAGCACCTGCCAGCCGGCGGCGTCGAACATGCCCTGCAGCCGCCCGGCCGCGATGTTCGGGACGACCCGGTCGAGGGACTGGCGGTTGAGGTCGACGATCCAGACGATCTCGCCCAGCTCGGCGACGCCCGGGTCGAGGATGGCCTCCCAGATCGCGCCTTCGTCCAGCTCGGCGTCGCCGACCAGCGAGTACTGGCGGCCGGTGCCCGCCGACGAGCCCCGGGCCGTCAGGTAGCGGCGGGCCAGCGCGCCCCAGATCGGGGCGGTCGCGCCGATGCCGACCGAGCCGGTCGAGTAGTCCACCGGGTCGGGGTCCTTGGCGCGGCTCGGGTAGCTCTGCAGGCCGCCGAACTCGCGCAGCGTCGGCAGGTAGGCCTCGTCCAGCTCGCCGAGGAGGTAGTTGATCGCGTGGAGCACCGGCGACGCGTGCGGCTTCACCGAGACGCGGTCCTCGGGACGCAGGTGCCGGAACCACAGCGACGTCATGATCGAGACCGGTGAGGCGCACGACGCCTGGTGCCCGCCGACCTTCAGCCCGGATGGGTTGGGCCGGACGCGGTTGGCCTGGTGCACGATCGCGGTGGCGAGCCACAGCACCCGCTGCTCGATCGCGGTGAGCGCCGGGGCGGTCACGGGGGCCTGAGTCATCGTCGACACCTTTCGTGCAGGAAGCGCCCACCAGGACAGCACTGGTGGACGCATCGCACAACCGATGCCGCCGAGAGTGCGCAGAATGCGCACTGGACGCCGAGAGCTCAGGTCTCCGGCTGCGCAGAATGCACGCGCTCCAGCAGGGGCGCCAGACGGTACGGGACGAGCTCACGCATGACGAGCGAGATGTTCGTCCGCTCCACCCCCGGCGAGGCGAGGATGTGCCCGGCGATCCGGTAGAGGTCGTCGGCGTCGACGGCGACCACCTGCACCATCAGGTCGCTCGCCCCGGTCAGCCCGCACACCTCGGTCACCTCGGGGATCGCGGCGAGGGCCGTGCCGATCTCGGCGAGGCGCCGCTGGTCGACCTGCGCGTTGACGAACGCCCGCAGCGGGTAGCCCAGGCGGGCCGGGTCGATGCGGCGTTCGAACGACCGCAAGACACCGCGCTGCTCGAGCCGTGCGAGCCGGGCCTGCACCGTGTTGCGGGACAGCCCCAGCCGCTCGGCCAGCGCGACCGCGGTCGACCGCGGGTCCTCGCCCAGCGCCTGGAGCAGGCGCGCGTCGATCTCGTCGATGGTTTCCGGCACGCCGCCGATCTTTCCACCCGGGCGCGGAGGTGAGCGGGCTCACCATGAGCGGGTTGCCAGCCGACCGTTTCCGATATATCGTGAACGTGTCGCAACAGTTCGAGAAAGGAACACAAGACATGCGTAGGCACCAACACCCCTTCGCTCACGAACGTGGGCGCACACCTTTCGGGCCCTTCGGTGGTTTCGGCGAGTTCCCCCCGGGCTTCGGCCCCGGTGGACGCGGTCGCGGCCACGGACCGGGCCGGCGGGGTCACGGCGGACGGCGCAGCCGCCGCGGTGACGTCCGCGCCGCGATCCTGGCGCTGCTCGCCGAGCAGCCCCGGCACGGCTACGAGATCATCCGCGAGATCGGCGAGCGCTCCGGCGGCTTCTGGCGGCCGAGCCCCGGCTCGGTCTACCCGACGCTGCAGCTGCTGGCCGACGAAGGCCTGGTCATCAGCAAGGACGAGCACGGCAAGAAGCTGTTCGAGCTGACCGACGCCGGCCGCACCGCCGCGGAAGAGCAGGACAGCACCCCGCCGTGGGAGCACATCGCGCAGGACGTCGACCCGACCGAGGTCGGGCTGGCCAAGGCGGGCAAGAACCTGGCCGCCGCCGTCGTGCAGATCATGCGCGCGGGCACCGAGAGCCAGCAGGCCCGCGCGGCCGAGGTCCTCAACGACGCCCGGCGCTCGCTCTACGGCATCCTCGGCGAAGACGAGGACGAGTCCTCGGCTTCCTCGGAAGAAGCAGCCGAGTGACCTGGCAGGACGAGGCCGGTGGGCTTGACCCGCGTGTGGACGCGGTAGCCCACCGGCAGCGTCAGGTCCTGCGCGCGATTCCCGTTACGCTGCAAGGACTCCGCGATCGCCTGTTCGGCGACCGGCCGGCTGAACTCGATCTTCAGCACGGCTTCGAGGTCCGCGGCGGTCGCGAACCGCCATTCGGTCGCGACGCGGCGGCAGCCGAACCCGGCCCGGGCGAAGAACCGTTCCACGGCGCCCGGGTCGTACTGCGGTAGGTCGGCGCGCATCCAGCGCCCGTAGGGCTCACTGGTCACGTCCAGATCGACGATCAGGAGCGCGCCGCCCGGCCGCAGCACCCGCTCGGCCTCCGCCAGCCCGGGCTCGCACCCGGGCCCGAAGAAGTACGCCGTGCGCGCGTGCACGACGTCGACGCTCGCGCTGCGAACCGGCAGCCGCTGGGCCCGGCCCATCCGGACGTCCACGTTCGACAGTCCCTCGACGCGCTTCAGCGCGGTCCGCACCAACGGCTCGTGCGGCTCCACTCCGAGCACCGATCGCGCGTCACGAGCGAAGCGCGGCAAGTGAAACCCGTCACCGCAGCCGACGTCCAGCACGTCCCGGCCGGTCCAGTCGTGCTCCTCCCGAAGCACCCGCCAGATCTCGCCGCCGCTGTCCTGCGCGCGGTTCTCCAGCTCGTAATCGGCCTGGTAGTACCAGATGTTGGGGCTGGGCACGACCTCCGCGCGCCGGGACGACCACCGCACCCCCGCTGCTCCTTCCGGGTCCTCGTCGCCGGGCCGTGTTCTCACGGAGGCGATTTCTTGGCGGAAAACTCACGGATCACGCCTAGAATCCGGTGGGTATCGGGAGGAGCACCCATGGCAATCGGCCCGTCCAGTACCCCGTCCCCGGTCCCGGCCGGAATTCCGTGCTGGATCGAGCTGGCCTGTCGCGAGCAGGCCGTGGCGGAAAGATTCTACGGCGCCCTCTTCGGCTGGGAGTACACCACTCAACGAGACCCGGCGACCTCCGACGGCCGCTACTCCATCGCGGCGCTCAACACGCTCCCCGTGGGCGGGCTCTACCGCGCCGCCCAGGGCTCGCCGCTGGGGTGGATGCCGCACATCTCCGTGCCGCACACCGCGAGCGCGGCCGAGTGGGTGGAGCACCTCGGCGGGCGGATCACGCTCGGGCCGGTGGCGATCCCGGACCGCGGCATGATCATGCACGCCATGGACGCGTGCGGCGCGCCGGTGGTGTTCTGGGAGGTGCCGCCGAACTGGGAGTTCGTCACCGGGATCCCGAACACCTTCAGCGGCGCGGACCTCAACACCCACGACGGCGTCGCGGCGGATCACTTCTACACCAAGCTGTTCACCTACGGCAGCCATCAGATCGGCGACGGCGAGATGCTCGACTACGTCGAATGGCTCATCGAGCACGAGCCGGTGCTGTACCGGTACGTGATGGGTTCGGAATACAGCCTCGACACCCCGCCGCACTGGCTCGTGTACTTCGACATCGACCCGGCCCGCGGCGTCGACGCGGTCGCGGGCGAGGCGCTCATGCACGGCGGCACGGTGGTGATCCAGCCCTACGACACCCCGTTCGGCCGGATGTCGATCCTCGCCGACCCCGAGGGCGCGGTCTTCGCGGTGATCGACCACTCCCGCGTCGCCGAAGGCTGGGGCCGCGCGGAAGTCGACGACCCCTACGACGACTAGACCGGCACGAACGCCGAAAGCAGCAGCCAGGACACGACCGCCGAGGGCAGCAGCGAGTCGAGGCGGTCCATGATCCCGCCGTGCCCGGGCAGCAGCGTGCCCATGTCCTTGACGCCGAGGTCGCGCTTGATCAGCGACTCGACGAGGTCGCCGAGGGTCGCGGTCAGCACGATGGCGACACCGAAGATCACGCCCTGCCAGACGTGGCCGTCGAGCAGCAGGCTGAGCGTCAGCGCTCCGGCCACGACGCCGCCGATCACCGAACCCGCGAAGCCTTCCCAGGTCTTCTTCGGGCTGATGGTGGGCGCCATCGGGTGCTTGCCGCCGAGCACGCCGGCGATGTAGCCACCGGTGTCCGACGCGACGACGCCGATCAGGAAGGTCAGGACGCGCCCGACGCCGTCCGACGGCGGCACGAGCATCGCCGCGAAGGCACCGAAGAGCGGCAGGTAGGCGGCGGCGAAGGTGGACGCGCTGATGTCGCGCAGGTAGCCCTTCGCGCCGCCGGGCAGCCGCCACAGCAGGCAGGCGAGCACGGTGAGGACGAACGCGGTGAGCGCGCCCTCCCGGCCGAACGGCCAAGCGAGCCAGATCATCGCCTGCCCGCCGACGAGCACCGGGATCATCGCGACCCGGATGTCGGCGACCCGGCGCAGCACCCCGGCGAACTCGAAGGTGCCGACCGCGATCGCGATCGCGATGATCCCGATGAACAGGTAGCGCACGGTGAGCAGGGAAACGATGATCGCGGCGCCGAGCAGCAGCGCCACCCCGATGGCCGCGGGCAGGTTCCGGCCGGCCTTGGAGGCCTTCTTGGCCTCCGGCGCCGGTTCCGCGGCCGCGGTTGCCCCGGCCGCCACGCCGTTCGCCGAAGGCGTTTCCGCCGCCACGCCGCCGGCAGCGGCTCCTGCTCCGGCGGTCGTCGAAGCGTCGCCCGCAGCATCGGCCCGCGAGCCCGCCGGCGTTTCCGCGGCGGCGGTTCCGGCGGCCGACAACCGGGCCGCTTCGCCGGTGCCCGAAGCCTCCGGCACGATCGGCGTCCCCGCCGCGCGGCCGTTTTCCGAGGTCGCCGAAGCCTCGCCCGCAGAAGTCGGCGCCCCGGCGGTTCCCGGGAACTCCGGCGTGGCCGGGCTGCCGGCGTCACCCGGCTCCGGCGTCCCGGGCGTGGCTGCCGGGTGTGCTCCGGTGGCGTCCACCCGGTCCTCGCGTTCCTCGCTCACCTTTGCCATCAGACCTCGAGCAGCTCGGCTTCCTTGTGCTTGACCAGCTCGTCGACCTTGTGCGAGTACGTGTCGGTGAGGTTCTGCAGCTCCTTCTCCGCGCGCACGACCTCGTCTTCGCCCGCTTCGCCGTCCTTGCCGATGCGGTCGAGCTCTTCCTTGGCCTTGCGGCGGATGCTGCGGATGGTCACCCGCGCGTCCTCACCCTTGCTCTTGGCCACCTTGACCATCTCCTTGCGCCGCTCCTCGGTGAGCTGCGGGATGACGATCCGGATCACGTTGCCGTCGTTGCTCGGGTTGACCCCGAGGTCGGACTCGCGGATGGCCTTTTCGATCGCGACGAGCTGGGTCTGGTCGTATGGCTTGATCAGCGCCATCCGCGCCTCCGGCACGTTCACGCTGGCCAGCTGGTTCAGCGGGGTCGGCGCGCCGTAGTACTCGACGACGATGCGCGAGAACATCGACGGGGTGGCCCGGCCGGTGCGCACCGACGTCAGATCATCCTTGGCGACGGACACCGCTTTTTCCATCTTCTCCTCGGCGTCGAGGAGGGTCTCGTCGATCACGGCTACTCCCGTTGTTGTGATGGGTGGCGCTTGCTGATCCCAGCAGGTCTAGGCCGGCACCCCGGCAGTGGGGGTGCTGACCAACGTGCCGATTCTTTCACCACTCACCGCGCGGGCGATGTTCCCCTCGGTGAGCAGGTTGAACACGATGATCGGCATGTTGTTGTCCATGCAGAGGCTGAACGCCGTCGCGTCGGCCACCTTGAGGTCCCGCTCCAGCACCTCGCGGTGGGTGATCTCGCGGAACATCTCGGCGGTGGGGTCGGCCTTCGGGTCCGCGGTGTAGACGCCGTCGACGGCCTTCGCCATCAGCACGGCTTCGCAGCCCAGCTCGAGCGCCCGCTGCGCGGCCGCGGTGTCGGTGGAGAAGTACGGCATGCCGACCCCGGCGCCGAAGATCACGACGCGGCCCTTCTCCAGGTGCCGCTCGGCGCGGCGCGGGATGTAGGGCTCGGCGACCTGGCCCATCGTGATGGCGGTCTGCACGCGGGTGGGCAGGCCCTCCTTCTCCAGGAAGTCCTGCAGCGCGAGGCAGTTCATCACGGTGCCCAGCATCGCCATGTAGTCGGCGCGGTCACGGTCCATGCCGCGCTGCGACAGCTCGGCGCCCCGGAAGTAGTTGCCGCCGCCGATCACGACCGCGACCTGGACGCCGGTGCGGGCGACGTCGGCGATCTGCTGCGCGACCGAGTGGACGACGTCCGGATCGACGCCGATCGAACCACCGCCGAACATCTCGCCGCCCAGTTTCAGCAGCACCCGCCGGTAGCCACCTTCGACCCGGTCACCCATCTATGTCGCCTCCTACGCCCCTCGACCGCTGTGAATTCCTCTGGACCCGACAGTGCCCCGTCCCCGATGGACGGAGACGGGGCACTGTGGGGGTAGAACCTACGCCCTGGCCTGACGTCAGGCCTGGCCGACCTCGAAGCGCGCGAACTTGGTCAGCGTCACGCCGGCCGCGTCGAGCAGGGCCTTGACGGTCTTCTTGTTGTCCTTGACCGACGGCTGCTCGAGCAGGACGTTGTCCTTGTAGTAGGCGTTGACCTTGCCCTCGATGATCTTCGGCATGGCCTGCTCCGGCTTGCCTTCTTCGCGGGCGGTCTGCTCGGCGATGCGGCGCTCGTTCTCGACGATCTCGGCCGGCACCTCGTCGCGGGTCAGGTACTTCGCGCGCAGCGCGGCGACCTGCATGGCGGCACCACGGGCGGCCTCGGCGTCGTCACCGGTGAACTCGACGAGCACGCCGACGGCCGGCGGCAGGTCGGAGCCGCGGCGGTGCAGGTAGGTCGCGGTCTGGCCCTCGAAGGCCACGACGCGGCGCAGCTCGAGCTTCTCGCCGATGCGGGCCGAGAGCTCCTGGACGACCTCGTTGACGGTCTTGCCGTCGAGCTCGGCAGCCTTCAGCGCCTCGACGTCGGAGGTCTTGACGGTCTTCGCGACCTCGACGATCTTCGCGGCGAGCGCCTGGAAGTCGGCGTTCTTCGCGACGAAGTCGGTCTCGGAGTCGAGCTCGATGAGGACGCCGCCCTCGCCGGTGACCAGGCCCTCGGCGGTGGCGCGCTCGGCGCGCTTGCCGACGTCCTTGGCACCCTTGATGCGGAGGAACTCGACGGCCTTGTCGAAGTCGCCGCCGTTCTCCTCGAGGGCCTTCTTGCAGTCCATCATGCCGGCGCCGGTCATCTCGCGCAGGCGCTTCACGTCAGCGGCGGTGTAGTTCGCCATTCTGGTAAATCCATCCTTCGCAGGAAATCTGTGGGTTGCTACACCCGTGCGGCCGGGCCCCCAGAGGGCACGGCCGCACGGGCGGGTGGAGCGTCAGGAGGAGGCGGTCGCCTGCTCGGTGGCGGCCTCGGCCGGGGCCGCCTCGACGGCAGCGGCGGCTTCGGTCGCGTCGGCGGCGGCGGTCTCGGAGCCGGCGAGCAGCTCCTTCTCCCACTCGGCCAGCGGCTCGTCGGCGGCGACGCCCGGCTCCGGCTTCGTGTCGGCCGAAGCACCGTTGCGGCTGGAGCGGGCCATCAGACCGGCGGCCGCGGCCTCGGCGACGACCTTGGTCAGCAGCGCGGCCGAGCGGATGGCGTCGTCGTTGCCCGGGATCGGGTAGTCGACCTCGTCCGGGTCGCAGTTGGTGTCCAGGATCGCGACGACCGGGATGTTCAGCTTCCGAGCCTCGCCGACGGCGATGTGCTCCTTCTTGGTGTCGACGATCCACACCGCGCTCGGCACCTTCGCCATGTCGCGGATACCGCCGAGGGTCTTCTCGAGCTTGTCCTTCTCGCGGGTCAGCGTCAGGATCTCGCGCTTGGTGAGACCTTCGAAGCCACCGGTCTGCTCACGAGCCTCGAGCTCCTTGAGGCGGAGGAGACGCTTGTGCACGGTCTGGAAGTTGGTCAGCATGCCGCCGAGCCAGCGCTGGTTGACGTAGGGCATGCCCACGCGCGCGGCCTCGTTGGCGATGGCTTCCTGAGCCTGCTTCTTGGTGCCGACGAACATGATGGTGCCGCCGTGCGCGACGGTTTCCTTGATGAATTCGTACGCACGGTCGATGTAGGTCAGCGTCTGCTGCAGGTCGATGATGTAGATGCCGTTGCGCTCGGTAAAGATGTAGCGCTTCATCTTCGGGTTCCACCGACGGGTCTGGTGCCCGAAGTGCACGCCGCTGTCGAGCAGCTGCTTCATGGTGACGACGGCCATTGCCGGAATCAACCTCTTCTGTGTAGTGCGCGCTTCGCTTCCGCTGACGCGCTGCTCGGTTTGTCGCTCGCGGCCGGGAGGCCGTTCGCCCTGGTGCCCGTGCCGGTGCCCGGACCCGGGGAGTGAAGAACTCCCAGGGACCGCCGGACCCCGTGCGCCCGCCCGGCTTGTTTCCAGACCGGGGAACGCGCACGTGCACGCGAAGTCAGCCCGCTGAAACGGACTGCGCAGAAGATTCTACCCCCTCCCACCACCCCCTCCCCCACCGGCGGCCACTGGGTGACGCAGTTGTCCACATCGGGTCCGGTTATCCACAGATTCGGCATCGGTCCCCCACGAGGCACCGAGCTCCCCCACCCTGGAGGCATGGAGTCGATCATGCGGGTCCGGCGGCGGGTGCCGGGGTGGTTATTGGGCACGATTGCGCTGGTCATGGCGCTTTTCGGAGGGGTGGTAGCAGGTGGAGACACAGCCATTCGAGCACCGGAAGCGACGGCTCGGGGAGGCGGCATGCCGCCGACGACGCCCCTGGGGACAGGTGTGGCTCGAACGGGCGAATCCCGGCCACCACGACCCGAGCCTTGGACGCACGGCCTGGCCCCGCCGGCGCCGGGCTCACCGGCGCTGGGCGTAGCGACACCAGCCGAGTCTCAGGCGAGTTGGCTCGCATCGATCGCACACCCGGCGTCGGGTGAGCGCGCAGCCTCCCTTATGGCCGGGCACGTGCGGGCTGACTCCCCCGAGGCCGCGCAAATGCGGACCGGATCCCCTGGAGTCGCGCAGGTGCGGGCCGGTCCCCCTGGGGTCCGGCAGGCACCGACCGATTCCCCTGGGGCCGCGCTGGCGCGGGCCATTTCCCCTGGGGTCGGGCAGGCGCAGGCCGGTTCCCTTAAGTCCACGCTGGGACCAGCCGAGCCCCCCGGAGTCCGGCAACCGCCGACCGATCCCCCCGAGATCGGGCAGGCGTGGACCGATTCCCCCCAGGCCACGCGGGCGCCAGCCGATCCCCTCGAGGCCGCGCTGGGGCCGGCCGTGCCGTGGGGGATCGCCCTCATGGCCGGCTCGGCATCGCCGCCGTCCGTCGGGGTCGGACCTGGCGCGGATGGTTCCGTCTCCGCGCGGCAATCGCGGCTCTCCTGGCCCCTGTCACCCGTTCCGGTGATCACCAAGTATTTCGACGCCCCCGATACGCCGTTCGGACCCGGTCATCGCGGAGTGGACCTGGCCGCCGTGCCCGGGCAGGACGTGCTGGCCGCCGATGCGGGCGTCGTCGTCTTCGCGGGTGCCGTGGGCGGGCGGCCCGTCCTCTCCGTCGACCACGACGGAGGGCTGCGGACCACCTACGAGCCCGTGGTGCCGAAAGTGGCCGTGGGCGAACAGGTCTACCGCGGCCAAGTGCTCGGCACCGTCCTCGCCGGGCATCCCGGCTGCACGGTGGCAGCGTGCCTGCACTGGGGTGTGCGGCGGGGCGAGGAGTACGTCGATCCCCTCGCGCTGACCGGCGAGGTGGGCGAATACCGGCTCAAGCCGTGGGGAGGTGGTCGGTGATCAGGCGCCGGTCTGCTCGACCAGCTTGGCGCGCAGCCGCATGACCGCCCGCGTGTGCAGCTGGCTCACCCGCGACTCGGTGACGCCGAGGACCTTGCCGATCTCGGCGAGGGTCAGGCTTTCGAAGTAGTAGAGGCTGACCACGATCTTGTCGCGCTCGGTCAGCTGCGCGATCGCCTGGGCGAGCTGGCGGCGGTTGTCCTGGTCGACGAGCACCGCGACCGGGTCGACGGCGTCGTCGTCGGGCAGTGTGTCGACCAGCGAGCCGCTGTCCTTGCCCGCGGCCACCAGGTCCTCCAGCGCGACGACGCTGGTCAGCTGCAGCTGACCGTAGAAGTCGCGCAGGTCGTCGAGGCCGATGCCGAGTTCGGCGGCGAGCTCCGCGTCGGTCGGGGTGCGGTGCAGGCGGGCGCCGAGGCGCTCCATCGCACGCTCGGCCTCCTTGGCCTTGCTGCGCACCGCGCGCGGCACCCAGTCCTGCGAACGGAGGTCGTCAAGGATCGCGCCGCGGATGCGCTGCATCGCGTACGTCTCGAAGCGCAGGCCGCGCTCGGGATCGAACTTCTCGATCGCGTCGACGAGGCCGAAAATGCCCGACTGCACGAGGTCGCCCACGTCGATGTGGGTGGGCAGCCCGGTGCCGACCCGGCCGGCGACGTACTTGACCAGCGGGGCGTAGTGCAGCACGAGCCGATCGCGCGACGACTGGTCCGGGCTGTCGGCGAACTGCTGCCACAGAGCCGCGATCCCGGCGTCGACGTCGTAGCCGGCCCGGGTCTCCGCGGGCGCGGCAGCCTCACCGTGAGTGGTCACTCCGGCGGCTTCGGTCACGTGCGGGCCTGCGGTCATTGCACAGTCGTTCTCGGCATGCGGCTCAGTGTCATCTCCGTGCTCGTGCGGATGCGCGTGCGCCGCCAGTCCTGCTGGTGACGACCCCGGTGAGCCTCCCCCGGCCGCCTCAGGCCCTGGGGTGCGCTCGGTCATGGATCGCTTTCAACCGGTCGACGGTCACATGAGTGTAGAGCTGCGTTGTGGCAAGCGTAGCGTGACCAAGCAGTTCCTGAACGCTCCTGAGATCGGCACCCCCTTCGAGCAGATGCGTCGCGGCGGAATGCCGCAGGCCGTGGGGCCCCATGTCGAGAGCTCCGGGCACCGCCGTGACGGCGTCGTGGACGACGCGCCGCACCGCGCGCGGGTCGACGCGTTTGCCCCGGACACCCAGGAAAAGCGCGCGCTCGACGCTCTCACCACCGCTTTCGGCGATGACCTTCGGCCGCCCCTCGTCGATCCAGTCGGTGAGCGCCTCCGCCGCCGGAACGCCGAACGGGACGACCCGTTCCTTGCCGCCCTTCCCCATTACCGTCACGACACGACGGGAGAAATCGGCCCCACCGACGTCCAGCCCGCACAACTCGGACACCCGGATGCCGGTGGCGTAGAGCAGTTCGACGATCGCGCGATCACGCAGGGCGACGGGATCCCGTTGTGCCGCGCCGGCGGCCGATGCCTGCATGACTTCCCCCGCCTGCCCGGCCCGCAGCACCCCGGGCAGGGTGCGGTGCGCTCGCGGCGCCGCGAGCCGCCCGCCCGGGTCCGTGGCCAGGACACCGGTGCGGTGCGCCCAGGCGGTGAACGTCCGCGCCGAGGCAGCCCGCCGGGCGAGCGTCGTCCGGCTCGCCCCACCGGACTGCTGGGCGGCGAGCCACGCGCGCAGTCGCGCGAGGTCCAGCTCCTCGACCGCGCTGCCACCGTCCACGACGAACCCCAGCAGCGCCACCGCATCGCCGACGTACGCCCGGACGGTGTGCGCGGACAGGCCGCGTTCGAGCCCGAGGTGCCGTTCGTAGGCGGTGACGACGGCCCGCACGGGCTCGGGCAAGGCGGCCCGCAGCGCGCGCAGGTCGGGACGGCGGGCCCGTCCGGAGCGTGGTGACGGCATGATGTCACGCTGCGCGAACAACCGCCTCCGGTCAAGGATCGCCACGCGGCCCCACCGGACCGGCCGAACGCCGTCGACGAATTCGCCCGGATTTCGTCGTGGTCACGCGCTTTCCTTCCGCCGTCGCCAGCCGGCTTCCCCGCGGACGGCGAATCCATCGATTTCCAGTTCGGGCAGCAACGCCCGCACCCGCCGCAACGGGAGGCCGGATTCGGCCGCGACCTCGGCGTCGGACCGGTCGGCGCGCACGGCCAGTGCCTCGAAGGCGCGCAACGCGTCGGGCCCCAGCCGGTCGGTGCGCCGTTTCGGCCGGCTCGAAACGGTGTCCTCGGCGATGCCGAAACGTCCGACGGTCTCGAGGACTTCGTCGACGGTCGAGACCAGCGTCGCTTTGGCGTCGCGGATCAGTTCGTGACAGCCGATGGACATCCCCGACGAAACCGGGCCGGGCAGGGCCATCACCACCTTGCCGAGGGCACCGGCGGTACTGGCGGTGTTGCGGGCGCCGCTGCGCCGTCCCGCTTCGACCACCAGGGTGCCCTCGGTGAGGGCGGCGATGAGCCGGTTGCGGACGAGGAAGCGGTGCCGCGCCGGCGTAGTGCCGGGCGGGTACTCGCTGATCACTGCGCCGCCGGAGCGGACGATCCGGTTCAGCAGCGCGACGTGCCCCGCCGGATAGCCGGCATCGACAGCGCATCCCAACACCGCGGCGGTGACGCCCTCGGCAGCGAGCGCGCCGCGGTGCGCAGCCCCGTCGATGCCGTAGGCGGCACCCGAGAACACGGGCACGCTCCGGCCGGCCAGCCCGTAGGCGAACTCGGCGGCGTGGTGTTCGCCGTAGTCGGTCGCGGCACGAGCACCCACGATGGCCACGGCCCGGTCGGCCGCAGTGCCGAGCGCAACGTCGCCGGCGACCCACAAGGCCAGAGGCTGCACGGCTTCGGCAACGCCTTGCCGGGCCGCGAGGTCGAGGGCGTGCAGTGGCCAGGTGGGCCACTCGTCGTCCTCGGGCACGACGAGCCGGGCGCCGGCCGCGGCGGCCCGGGTGAAATCTTGGCTGACGAGGTCGTAGTCGCGTCGCGCCTCGGTTGCTTTCAGGACCTCGTCCGGGCAGTCACCACGCCGGACCCGCGCGGCTGCCGCTATCGGCCCGTGCTCGGCAACGAACGCCACGAGGGCGGGCGCCGGCGGCTCGGCCACCCGCAGCAGGTACGCGCGAGCCTGCCGCAGCTCATCGGCACTCATGCGGCCACCCGCTCCCGAACGCTCCCCATCGGCACCGGCTCGCGATCGCCGGCAAGTGCAGCGGCAGCGGCAGCCGCCGCCAGCGGCTCGGGCGCCTGCAGCTGAAGAACGCCCCGTCCGCGCTCGGCGACGAAGACCGCGGCGGCCGCCGATGGCCCGACCTCCCGCAGCAGGACGGCGCGAACCTGCCGCAACTCGCCGGGGCTCATACCGCCGCCCGCTCCCGAACAACCGAGATCGGGCTCGCCGGCAAACACAACGCCAGCAGACGCCAGTGACTCGAGCACCTGCTCCCCAAGAACGACCCGCCCGCGCTCGGAGACCGAGATGACCCTGACGTTTGCCGATGGCTCGATCGCCCGCTCCCGAAAAGCGATCCGACCGCACCCGGACACGAGTGCGGCCATGGCAGCCGCCGATGGCTCGACCACCCGCCCTCGAAAAGCGACCCGCTCGCCCTCGGAAACGGAGTCGACCATGGCAGCCGCCGGTAGCTCGACCGCACGCCCTCGGTAAGCGACCAGCCCGCACTCAGGGACGAAGACCGTGGCGAGCGCCGGTGGCTCGGCAGTTCGCCACCGGGAGGGGCCGGGCGGCCGGTGGTTGGCGGGGGTCATGCCGCCACTCGCTCTCGGAATGCCAGGGCCGCGCCGACTTGTTCGGGGCCGGGGCGGGGCTCGGCGTCCAGGTCGGCCAGGGTCCAAGCTATTCGCAAGCAACGGTCGGCGCCTCGGCCGCTCAGGGCGCCTCGGCTCATGGCTCTGTCCAGCAGGGCCGTGGCGTCCGCGGGCAGGGCGAACTCTCGGCGCAGCGCCGGGCCGGGTACCTCCGAGTTGGACAGCCAGCTGTGCTCGCTCCAGCGGTGGACTGCGCGCTCGCGGGCTGCGAACACCCGGTGGCGCACCGCTTCCGATGACTCCGCCGCGCCGGTGTCGTGCGCGCTGATCGCGCTCAGCGGGCGCAACCGGACCCTCAGGTCGACGCGGTCGAGCAACGGCCCGGAAAGCTTGGCGAGGTAGCGGCGGCGGGCACTCGGCGAGCAGACGCAGTCCGCATCCTTCGGCGGCGCGCACGCACACGTGTTGGTGGCGAGGACCAGCTGGAACCGCGCGGGGTAGGTGATCGATCCCTTGACCCGGGAAATGCGCACCTCGCCCTCTTCGAGCACCGTCCGGAGCGACTCGAGGCACTGCCCGCCGAACTCGCAGACCTCATCGAGGAACAACACACCTCGGTGTGCCCGGCTGATCGCGCCCGGTGCGGCGATTCCGCTGCCTCCGCCGATCAGCGCCGGCACGGAGATCGAATAGTGCGGGGCGACGAACGGCGGGACGGTGACCAGCGGCGAAGACTTCGACAGCGAACCGTCGACCGAGTGGACCGCGGTGACCTCCAAGGACTCCTCCGGCGTCAGCTGCGGGAGGAGCCCGGGCAGCCGCTTCGCCAGCATCGTCTTGCCCACTCCGGGCGGTCCGGTGAGGAGGAGGTGGTGACCACCCGCCGCGGCGACCTCCAAGGCCCAGCGTGCCTCCGGCTGGCCGACGACGTCCGCGAGATCCGGCACGTCCGGCGGGGTCACCGGGCCCGGCGGCTCCGGGTGGGCCAGCTCGGCTTCGCGATTCAGCCACGCCACGAAGTCCCGCAAGTGCGCCGCGCCCGCGACTTCGATGCCGTCCACCAGTGCCGCCTCGACGAGGGAGTCCGTCGGCACGACGGCTCGGCCGTAGCCGGCCGCCCGGGCCGCCAGCAGACCCGGGAGGATGCCGCGGACCGCGCGGATCCGGCCGTCCAAGGCGAGCTCGCCGAGCAGCACGGTGCCCAGCAGCCGGGTGGCCGGGACCGCCCCCGATGCCGCGAGCACCGCCGCGGCGATACCCAGGTCGAAGGCGGACCCCATCTTGGGCAGGTTCGCCGGGGACAGCCCGAGCGTGACCTTGCCGTCGGGCCAGGGCTGCCCGGAATTGCGGACGGCGGACCGGACGCGGTCCTTCGCCTCGCGCAACCCGGCGTCGGGCAGGCCCACGAGGGTGATCCGGCTCAGCCCGCCACCGAGGTCGGCCTCGATCTCGATCACCCGGCCGTTGATGCCGAGAAGGCCGGCGGACCAGGCTTTGGCGATGGGCATCAGAACGCCGCCTCGATGTGCTGCAGCCGCGGGCGGGTGCCCGGTTCCGCGAGGATCGTGACCACGTCGTAGCGCACGGAGCACCAGCCGAGGCGGAACTCGCGGAGCCAGCGCTGGGCGGCTCGGCGGACCCGGCCCGCCTTCTCCTCCGTGACCGTTTCCGTGGGGAGGCCGAACTCGGTGCCGGAGCGGGTTTTCACCTCGCAGACGATGATGCGGGTGCGGTCGGTGAAGACGAGGTCCAGCTCGCCTTCGCGGCAGCGCCAGTTGCGGGCCAGCAGGACGAGCCCGCGGCTACGGAGGTAGGCGAGGGCGATGTCCTCGCCCCAGGCCCCCAGGTCGCGGCGGTGTCTTGCGAGCTCGTCGGTGCCCGTCATCGTGTTCGCCCCCTCGTCGGTTCGCTCCCGTCACCGGGGCGGTCCCGGCGATCACGGTGCGTGTGCGTTCGACGATGCCAGCGTGCGGCCGGGGTTCACCAGACCCGGATCGCGCGGCTGTGGACAACCGGGGTGTTGGGGACAACTGGTCCACGAATCGGGCTCGAAGGACCCGGACGGTCGGTGGGGTGTGCTAGGCGAAAAGAACCGCGCCGGCTCGTCCAGCGAGCCGGCGCGGCCGGTAGGTCGATCGGAACCGGGACTAACCCGAGAACGGGCCGTCTTCGGGGAGGCGGAGGTCGGGCTTGTCCAGCTCCTCCACGTTGACGTCCTTGAACGTGATGACCCGGACGTGCTTGACGAAGCGGGCCGGGCGGTACATGTCCCAGACCCACGCGTCGGACATGCGGACCTCGAAGTACACCTCGCCGCCGCCGTCACGGACCTGGACGTCCACCGCGTTCGCCAGGTAGAACCGCCGCTCGGTCTCCACCACGTACGAAAACTGGCCGACTATGTCGCGGTACTCGCGGTACAGCGAGAGCTCCATCTCGGTCTCGTACTTCTCGAGATCCTCTGCGCTCATGAAATCCGCGCCCCTCCTCGGGATCGTGCTGCTGCTCCGCCGGCGGAGCGTTCATTGTGACCCACACCCGCGGCCGGGGCATGCAGCGGCAGGCTGAGTTGTGGCTCTAATGCCTCGTCGAGGACCGCGGCCAGGCCGGCGGCGCCGGGCGTCTCCATGGCCTTTTCCAGCGCCGCGTACGTCAGCAGGACCGGCCGCGCCGGGCGCAGGCCGTGCTTGACGGCCACCGTGGCCACGTTCGTGTACGACCAGCGGTGGACGTCGCTGGGCCCGTGCTCCCGCAGCGCCGCCAGGTGGTCGGACGTGCTGTACCCCTTGTGCACGTCGAAGCCGTAGTGCGGGAAGTCGTCGTGGTAGCCCGCCATGATGCGGTCTCGCGTCACCTTCGCCAGCACCGACGCGGCCGCGATGCAGGCCACCGAACGGTCGCCCTTGATAACCGCCGTGTTCGGGGCCGTCAGACCGGGGACGCGGAACCCATCGGTGAGGACGTAACCCGGCTGCACGCGCAGGGCCGCCGCCGCGCGGCGCATGCCCTCCAGATTCATCACCCGGATGCCGTAGAGGTCGACCTCTTCGGTCGGGATGACGATCACCGAGTAGTCGACGGCCCGGGCGAGGACCAGGTCGTAGACCCGGTCCCGCGCCTTGGCCGTCATCAGCTTCGAATCCGTCAGCTCGGTCAGCTTCGCCGCGTCGCCCTGCTTCAGCACGCAGGCCGCGACCACCAGCGGCCCCGCGCACGCCCCGGCGCCGGCTTCGTCCACGCCGGCGACCGGGCCGAGACCACGGCGGTCGAGTGCGCCCTGCAGACCCCAGAAGAGGTCGCCGCGCACCACGGCTCGCGGTGGCCGGATCGGCTCGGCCGCCGTCAGGGGAACGGGAAGTGTCAAGGCTGGATCACCCGTCTGCCGGCAAACGTCGGGTGGCTAGGGTTTCCGCCCGGCCGCCCGGCGCAGGCCGGACTTGAGCTTGCGCCCGAGGAACAGCGCCGGCCACGCCGCCGCGATCCCGGCACCCAGCGGGAGCCCGCTCTGCCAGGCCGGCGCACCCAGCGCCACCGGCTGCGCCGACGCCTGCGGGTTGTGGTCGGTGATCCCGCCCCACCGGCTCGGCGGCAGGACGATGATCCGCGCCTTGCCGATGATGTTGTCCACCGGGACCGCACCGTTCACGCCGCCGCCGCCCTGGAACCGCGAGTCGTCGGAGTTGTTGCGGTTGTCGCCCTGGACCCAGACCATCCCGGCCGGAACCTTGACCGGCTCGAAGGTCTTCTGCTCCTGGTTCGACGGGTCTTCCCAATGGATGTACGGCTCGTCGAGCGACTTGCCGTCCACGATCATGCGGCCCTGCGGGTCGCAGCACTGGACGGTCTGCCCGCCGACCGCGATCACCCGCTTGACGAAGTCGCGCTCGTCCGGCGGGGCGAACCCGACCAGCGAGCCGAGACCGCGCAGGCCCTGGACGACGATGTTGCTCGACTCCTGCGGGGCGATCTCGTTGTTGATCCACGCCTGCGGGCCCTTGAACACGATCACGTCACCCGGGGAGGGCTCGGTGAAGTCGTAGGTGACCCGGTCGACCAGGATCCGGTCTCCGGTGCACCCGGGGCACCCGTGCAGGGTGGCCTCCATGGAGCCCGAAGGGATCATGAAGACCTTCGCGAGGAAAGTCTGGATCAGGATCGTGAGCACCAAGGCGATCACGAGCAGGATCGGCAGTTCCTTCCAGAACGACCGTTTCTTGGCGGGCTTGGCTCGCCGCCGGCGGGATCCCCCGCGCTCCTCGGAACGGGACAGCCTGGGCTTGTCCTCTTCGGAGCGATCGGGGTCATCCTCGGGAGCGTTCTGGGACACGGGTTCGGCCACGTCGTCAGGCTACCGGTAACCGGGTGGTGACTCAGTTAGCCGAGGCCGTCTCGCGGTTTTCGCGCCGCTCCTTGATCTTGGCCTTCTTGCCGCGCAGGTCGCGCAGGTAGTACAGCTTCGCGCGCCGCACGTCGCCGCGCTTGTGCACCTCGATCTCGGCCAGGTTCGGCGAGTGCACCGGGAAGGTGCGCTCCACGCCGACGCCGAAGGAGACCTTGCGAACGGTGAAGGTCTCCCGGATGCCGCCGCCCTGACGGCGGATCACGACGCCCTGGAAGACCTGGTTGCGCTCGCGGTTGCCCTCGATGACGCGGACGTGCACCTTGAGCGTGTCGCCCGGGCGGAAGTCCGGGATGTCGGAACGCAGCGACTGCTTGTCCAGCGCGTCCAGGGTGTTCATCGGTGGTCCGTCCTCGTCTTCGGTATGGCTTGCGTACAGATCCCGGGCGCGCAACGGTGCCGCTGCGGGCGACCCAGGGGGCTGCTGGCGGGCTCGTGGACGACGAGGTCCACTCACGCCAACCTGTCAAGTATTACAGACCGGGCCACCGGTCGAGTAACCGGCCCTAGGCCTGCTCGGGGTCCAAGCCCTCCAGAACCCCGCGATCGTGCTTGTCGAGACTACCTTCCGGCAGCGCCGCCAGGAGATCGGGGCGGCGCCGGGCCGTGCGTTCGAGGGCCTGGTCACGCCGCCAGCGGTCGATCAGCGCGTGGTTGCCCGACCGCAGCACGTCCGGCACCGCCAGTTCTCGCCACACCTCCGGGCGCGTGTAGCTGGGCCCTTCGAGCAGGCCGTCGGAGAACGAGTCCTCGGCGGCCGAACGCGCGTTGCCGAGCACGCCCGGCAGCAGCCGGACGACGGCCTCGACGATGACCAGCACCGCCGCCTCGCCGCCGACCAGGACGTAGTCGCCGATCGACACCTCGTCGACGGGCATCCGCCGGGCCGCGTCGTCGACGACGCGCTGGTCGATGCCCTCGTAGCGGCCGCAGGCGAACACCAGGTGCTTCTCCGCCGCGTAGGCGTGCGCCAGCTCCTGGGTGAACGGCCGCCCGGCCGGCGTCGGGACGACGAGCCGCGTCTCGGGACGGCAGACGTCGTCCAGCGCCGGGCCCCAGATCTGCGGCTTCATGACCATGCCGGGACCGCCGCCGTAGGGCGCGTCGTCGACCGCGCGGTGCACGTCGTGGGTCCAGTCGCGCAGGTCGTGCACGCCGACCTCGATCAGGCCGCGGTCGATCGCCCGGCCCAGCAGCGCGGCGCGTAGCGGGTCGAGGTATTCGGGGAAGATCGTGACGACGTCGATCCGCACGCGGTCACCACTTCCAGTAGGCGGTGGCCTCGGCGTGCCACGCGCTCGGGACGTCCTGGTCGATCGCGAAGGCCATGCCGAGCCCCTTCGCGATCTTGATGCCGCGGTGCAGCGTCCGCCGGATCGGCGACCCGGCGGGAAGGTCCTTGTCGTCCGACCAGGTTTCGGTCTGCGTGACGCAGGTCCGCGCCCCGAACCGCGCGGAGCGGCAGGGGGCCGGCGCGCCCCAGGTCTGCTCGTGCCGGAACCGGAAGGACCGGCCGCTGCCCTGTTCCGTGACGGTCCCGTCCGCGACCAGCCGGTAGTCCGACGACGGCACGCTCCAGCGCACGTAGTGCTGCCGGCCGCCGTCCGGGGGAATCGGCGTGCAGGTGCTCGCCGAGCAGAACGACTCGCTCGTCACGCGTTCGGTGTAGTACGTGCCGTTGCCGCCCCAGCCGTCGAGCAGCACCCAGTCACCCGATCGAACGAAATGTTCCGCGTACGACGGCGGCCAGGTGACCGGGTCGCCCCAGGAGATCTCGGACTCGGTGGCCGACTTCGGCGACCACGCCCACTGGAAGGCCTTCTCCCCCGGCGGGGCGTACTGGCCCGCGCTGCGCTGGAACATCAGCGAAAAGTCGCCGTAGACCGGTCCCTCGGCCTGAGCGGGCGGAGCGAGGACGACGACGGCGAGCAGGGCCGCGAACACGGCTGTCCGGCGCCTCATTCGTCCAGGAGCCCTTCCGGTGGGTCGAGCACGACCCGGCCGCCGGCGATGTCCACGGTCGGGACGATCGCGTGGACGAACGGCACGAGCACCTCGCGCCCCTCGACGTCGAGCTCCAGGAGCTCGCCCGCCGGTGAGTGGACGACCTCGACGACCTTGCCCACGACCGTGCCGTCGGTCAGCTCCGCCCGCAGGCCGGCGAGCTCGTGGTCGTAGAACTCGTCGGGGTCCCCGGTCGGCGGCAACGTGGCCGTGTCGGCCACGAGCAGCGCGCCCCGCAGCGTCTCGGCGACGTCGCGGGTCAGGACCTCCTCGAAACGCACCAGCAGCCGCCCGCTGTGTTCGCGGGCGGCTGCAATGGTGAGTTCCCTTTTGCTGCCGTCACGCAGCTTCGTCGTGACGGCCGCACCGATCCTGAACCGCTGTTCCGGCGAGTCCGTGCGCACGTCCACCGCGAGTTCCCCGCGGATGCCGTGCGCCTTCGCGATGCGGCCTATCACTACGACGTTCATCCTGACCGTCCGAATCCGGCGCAGTGCTCAGCGGTCGGTGTCGACGACGTCCACGCGGACGCCGCGGCCACCGATGCCACCCATGACGGTGCGCAGGGCGGTCGCCGTGCGACCACCCCGGCCGATCACCTTGCCGAGGTCATCGGGGTGCACGTGCACCTCGAGCGTGCGGCCACGGCGGGTGGTCAGCAGCTCGACCCGGACCTCGTCCGGGTTGTCGACGATCCCGCGCACCAGGTGCTCGAGGGAGTCCGCGAGGAAACTCACTCGGACTTCTCGCCCTCAGCGGCCTCCGCCTTCTCGGCCTCGGCCTTCTTCGGGGCGGACTTCTTCTTCGGCGTGGTGGCCTCGGTGGAGGGCTCCTCGCCGGCCGCGGCCAGCGCCGCGTTGAACAGGTCCTGCTTGGACGGCTTCGGCTCGGCCACCTTCAGGGTGCCCTCGGCGCCCGGCAGGCCCTTGAACTTCTGCCAGTCACCGGTGATCTCCAGCAGGCGCTGGACCGGCTCGGTCGGCAGCGCGCCGACACCCAGCCAGTACTGGGCGCGCTCGGAGACGACCTCGATCAGGCTCGGCTCTTCCTTCGGGTGGTACTTGCCGATCGTCTCGATGGCCTTGCCGTCCCGGCGGGTGCGCGCGTCGGCAACGATGATGCGGTAGTACGGCGCACGGATCTTGCCGAGGCGCTGCAGCTTGATCTTGACGGCCACGGGTGTGGGTTCTCCTCGAATCTCTCTGGTGCTGGGCTGGGCGCACGCGGGCCGAGTGGGGACACGGACGCGGGCACCCGAAGGTCAGGAGCTTTCGCACGGTGAGAGGGTCCGGCGGAAGCAGGCAGTGTGCCATTCTGCCAGACGGCACTCACGGACCTAGAAAGAGGCCACCCCGAGCGCCCCGAGCAGGATGGTCAGCGCCGGCAGGAAGTTGTTCACCTGGTGCGCCACTATGCTGCCCGGCAGGCGGCCGGTGACCAGCCGCACCAGGCCGATCGGCACCGCGATGACCAGCAGCAACGTCGTCCGCAGGGGCTCGAGGTGGCTGGCCGCGAACACCGCCGTGGACAGCAGGAACGCCGCGACGCGGCCCCAGCGCTCGCTGCGCCACTGCAGCTGTTCCGCCGCACCCCAGAGCAGGCCGCGGTAGATGATCTCCTCGCAGATCGGGCCGAGCAGCCAGAGGTAGACGAACATCACGATGGCCGCCGGGATCGACATCCGGCGGTCCTCGACCAGCGCGCTGATCGCCGACGTCGCGTTCGCGTCGCCGACCAGCCGCGTCCACAGGTAGGCGGCGAGCGTGGTGAAGACGAGCCCGACGCAGCCGTACCGGACCCCGGTCTTCACGTCGGCCCAGCGCCACTCGAGCCGCAGGTCGGACACGGGCCCGTTGCCGCGGACGAAGGTGATCAGCACCGCGACGCCGGCCGCGATCATCGTGGGCAGCATGGTGCCGAGCAGCACGACGCGCATCGGCAGCGGGCCGGGGCCGGTGTTGCCGACGAGGACGGACACGAAGGCCGCGGAGGCCAGCAGCACGCCTTCGACGAGCAGGAAGGCGCCGAAGCCCCACCGGTGCCGCGGCGCGGGCTCCAGGAAGGCGGTCGCGGCGGGCTCTTCGGGCTCGGGGAACGGCGTGGCGTCGGGAGCCGGGTCCCGGGGCTGGGAAGTGGTCACGCCTTGCCCTCCGCGTCGCTCGGCTCCTGCGTCGAGCCTAGCCGCCGGGATGTGATCGCACAGTATCCGTCCAGCTACTGTCCATCGATCTTCGCAACGTTCAGTGCGCGACGAACAGCAGCACCGCGGGGGGCAGGTTGTTGGCCGCGTGGGCGATCACCCCAGCGCTGACCCGGCCGGAGAGGTACCGGGCCAGCCCCAGCGCGATGCCCTGGCCGAACAGCGCGATGGTGCGGGTCGGCTCGCCGTGCAGCTGGGCGAACACGAGCGAGGTGAGCACCAGCACCGCCCAGGGCGGGACCCGGTGGAACGACAGCGCGTTCCACAACGTGCCGCGGACCAGCAGTTCCTCGGTGATCGGCGCGCCGGCGATGACGATCACCGCCGCGAGCACCAGCCACACCGTGTCGCCGTCGAAGGTGTCGGCGAGGTCGGTCAGCGGGCTGTCGGAGACGTCGTCGGCGCCGTAGACCGCGATCAGCATCAGGTTGAGCAGGTAGCCGACGACCAGCGCGAGCACCCCGCACGCGAGGCCGATCCGGACGTCGCGCCAGGTCGGCACGAGACCGAAGTCGGTGCGCAGGCCCTGCCCCCACCGCCACGAGCCGGCCGCCGGGCCGAGGCCGAGCAGCAGGTTGGGCACGAAGGCCAGCAGCAGGAGCGGGCCGATGTCGTGCAGCTCGAGGGGGTCGAACTCGCCGACGTTGCGGTTGACCGCCGCGGCGATGATCAGGTTGGCCAGGTAGTAGCCGGCGATCCCCGCGAAGAACGCCACGAAACACCAGTGCGCCCCGAGCACGCGCCGTGCGCCGTCGTCGTCCGTCACGCGTCCCACGCTAAAGTGCCGCTCCCCCAAGGAAATCAGCGGGGGTCTAGGCGTACACGACTCCGCCGAGCACGATGTGCGAAGGATGCCGGAGGACGCCCAGGTCCTCGCGCGGATCGCTCGGGTACACGAGCAGGTCGGCGGGCGCGCCGTCGACGACGCCGGGGTGGCCGAGCCAGTCGCGGGCGGCCCAGGACGCGCTCGCGAGGGCCTGCTCGCGGGTCATGCCCGCGCGGTGGAGCGCCTCGATCTCGTCGACGAGCCGGCCGTGCTCGACCATGCCCCCGGCGTCGCTGCCCGCGAAGACGCGTACGCCGGCTTCGATGGCCGAAGCGACCATCTCGCCGACGCCGGCGTGCAACGCCCGCATGTGCGCCGCGTAGGCCGGGTACCTGCCCGCCTTGTCGGCGATGCCCGGGAAGTTCTCGATGTTGATCAGCGTCGGGACCAGCGCGACGTCGTGGCGCGCCAGCTCGGCCAGCTGATCGGCACTGAGGCCGGTGCCGTGTTCGAGGCAGTCGATGCCGGCCGCGATCAGCCCCGGCAACGCCGCTTCGCCGAAGACGTGCGCGGTGACGCGGGCGCCGTGGTCGTGCGCCACCTTGACGGCTTCGGCCAGGACGTCGTCCGGCCACAACGGGGCGAGGTCACCCACGCCGCGGTCGATCCAGTCGCCGACGAGCTTGACCCAGCCGTCGCCGTCCCGGGCCTGCTCGGCCACGGCGGCCGGCAGCTGCGAAGGGTCGTCCAGCTCGATGCCGAAGCCGGGGATGTACCGCTTGGTGAGAGCGAGGTGCCGCCCGGCGCGGATGATCGTCGGCAGATCCGCCCGCTGCTGCAGCGGCCGGACGTCGATCGGGAGGCCGCAGTCGCGGATGAGCAGGGTCCCGGCGTTCCGATCGGTGATCGCCTGCTCGGTCGCCTCCTCCAGTGACACGGGGCCGCCGACGCCGATGCCGGGGTGGCAGTGCGCGTCGACCAGGCCGGGCACCAAGAAGACGTCCCGGCCGAGGCTCTCGGCGTCCGGCACCGGCTCGAACGAGATCCGGCCGCCGGTGATCCACAGCTCCCCCGGCTCGCCGCCGGGCAGGATCACCCCGGCGGCGTGCAGTGTCTTCTCCAAAGCGCGGCTCAATTGTCCTTGGGGTTCTTCGGCAGCTTGAACTTCGTCGGGTCGAAGCCCGGGACGTCGTTCATGCCGCCCAGCTGCGAGAGGTCGGGCATGCCGCCCGGCATCTGCCCGCCCGGGGGCAGCATCGGCATGCCGCCGGGGAAGCCGCCGCGGACCTTGGGCTGGGTCGGGCCGCGGCCCTTCTTGCCCTTCTTGCCCTTGCGGGACTTGGAGCCGCCGCCCCCGCCGCCGAAGCCGAACCGGCCGGCCATCTGGGCCATCATCTTGCGGGCCTCGAAGAACCGGTTGACCAGGTCGTTGACCTCGCGGACGGTGACGCCGGAGCCGTTGGCGATGCGCAGCCGGCGCGACCCGTTGATCATCTTCGGGTCTTCGCGCTCGGCCGGGGTCATGCCGCGGATGATCGCCTGCAGCTTGTCGAGGTGCTTGTCGTCGACCTGGGCCAGCTGGTCCTTCATCTGGCCGGCGCCCGGGAGCATGCCGAGCAGGTTGCCGATCGGGCCCATCTTGCGGACCGCGAGCATCTGCTCGAGGAAGTCCTCCAGGGTGAGCTGGCCGCTGGAGAGCTTCTCGGCGGCCTTCTCGGCCTGCTTCTGGTCGAAGGCCTGCTCGGCCTGCTCGATCAGGGTGAGCACGTCACCCATGCCGAGGATCCGCGACGCCATCCGGTCCGGGTGGAAGGTGTCGAAGTCCTCGAGCTTTTCGCCGTTGGAGGCGAAGAGGATCGGCTGGCCGGTGACCTCGCGGACGCTCAGCGCGGCACCACCGCGGGCGTCGCCGTCGAGCTTGGTGAGCACGACACCGCTGAAGCCGACGCCGTCCTGGAACGCCTGGGCCGTGGTCACGGCGTCCTGGCCGATCATCGCGTCGACGACGAACAGGACCTCGTCCGGCTCGACCGCGTCGCGGATGTCCGCGGCCTGCTTCATCAGCTCTTCGTCGACACCCAGGCGGCCCGCGGTGTCGACCACGACGACGTCGTGCTGGGCGTGCTTGGCCTCGGCTATCGCGCGGCGGGCGACGTCGACCGGGTCGCCGACGCCGTTGCCGGGCTCGGGCGCGAAGGTGACCACGCCGGCGCGCTCGCCGACGACCTGCAGCTGCGTGACGGCGTTCGGACGCTGGAGGTCGCAGGCGACCAGCATCGGCGCGTGGCCCTGCTTCTTCAGCCACAGCGCGAGCTTGCCGGCCAGCGTCGTCTTACCGGCACCTTGCAGACCGGCGAGCATGATCACGGTCGGCGGCGTCTTGGCCAGGTTGAGCCGGCGCGTCTCGCCGCCGAGGATCCCGACGAGCTCCTCGTTGACGATCTTGATGACCTGCTGCGCGGGGTTGAGCGCCTGGGAGACCTCGGCGCCCTTCGCCCGCTCTTTGATCTTCGCGATGAAGGTCTTGACCACGCCGAGGGCGACGTCGGCCTCCAGCAGCGCGATGCGGATCTCGCGCGCGGTGGCGTCGATGTCGGCGTCGGACAGCTTGCCCTTGCGCGTGAGCGTCTGCAGGGCGGCGGTGAGCCGATCGGACAGGGTGTCGAACACGGGTGTGCACGCTCCAGCTGGGTCGATGGTGGCGCGCCGGGCTCAGCCGGCCATGTCGAGGGTAGTCGCTCCGGCTCTCTCCCTCGCGGGTACGCAGGCACTGGTAAACATACATTTACCAGTAGTCGGACCCACTTTCGCGTGACATCGCGGAAATCGGTGGCGCTCCCGGCGGATTTTGGTAAACATAGGTGTATGACCGCAGTAGCCGTCCTGACCGAACCGGCCTCCGACGCCGACGAACCCGTACCGCTGCGGCGGATCGCCGGGCTGTTCCACCCGCACCGCGGGCCGCTCGGCGTGTTGTTCGCGCTGATCGTCGTGCAGGCCGGCCTCGGCGTCGTCTCGCCGTTCCTGCTGCGCGAGATCCTCGACGACGCCCTGCCGCACCGCGACACCCTGCTGATCAGCCTGCTGGCGGCCGGGATGATCGTCTGCGCGGTCGGCAGCGGCTCCCTCGGCGTCGCGACCACGGGGCTGTCCAACACCATCGGGCAACGGGTCATGAACGAGCTGCGCGTCTCGGTCTACGGCCACCTGCAGCGGATGTCGCTCGGCTTCTTCACGCGGACGAAGAGCGGCGAAGTGCTCTCGCGGGTGTTCAACGACATCGGCGGGGTCGACAACGTGATCACCACGACCGCCGGGTCGATGGTGCAGAACGCGACCACGACGATCGCCATCACGGTGGCCCTGATCGCGCTCGACTGGCAGCTCGCGGCGCTGTCGCTCGTCGTCGTGCCGCTGTTCCTGCTGTTCACGCTGCGGCTGGGCAAGAAGAGGCGGAACCTGGCCCGCGGCCGGACCCGCCGGATGGCCCGGCTGACGACGATGGTCGAGGAGTCGCTGTCGGTCACCGGGGTGCTGCTCGCCAAGACGATGGGCAACGAGCGGGCGATGCGCGAGCGCTTCGGGGCGGAGTCGCGGGAGATCGCGTCGCTGGAGCGGGCCGCCGCGCTGGCGGGCCGCTGGCAGACGGCGTCGCGGGCGATGAGCCTCACCGTCATCCCGGCGCTGGTCTACTGGATCGCCGGGCTGGCGCTGGCGGGCGGTGCGTCGCCGATCTCGCTCGGCACCGTCGTGGCGTTCACCAGCATGCTCAACCGGCTGGTGGCGCCGGCGAGCGCGATGCAGACGATCGGGCAGAACGTGGCGACGTCGAAGGCGCTGTTCGGCCGCATCTTCGAGGTCCTGGACCTGCCGGTGGAGATCGCGGACAAGCCGGGTGCGCGGGAGCTTCAGGTGCGCCGCGGCGACGTCTCGATGCGCGGCGTGTCGTTCCGCTACGGCGAAGACGGCCCGCCGACGCTCCACGAGATCGACCTCGACGTGCCGGCCGGGACCACCACGGCCCTGGTCGGCTCGACCGGCTCGGGCAAGACGACGCTCGCCTACCTGGTCGCCCGGCTGTACGAGGTGAGCAGTGGTTCGGTGACGATCGACGGCACCGACATCCGGGACGTCACGCTGGCTTCGCTCGCGGCCGGGGTGGGGCTGGTGTCCCAGGAGACCTACCTCTTCCACGACACCGTGCGGGAGAACCTGCGCTTCGCGAAGCCGGACGCGACGGACGACGAGATCGAACGGGCGGCGAAGGCCGCGCACATCCACGACACGCTCGCCGGGCTGCCGGAGGGGTACGACACCGTCGTCGGCCAGCGGGGCTACCGGTTCTCCGGCGGCGAAAAGCAGCGGATGGCCATCGCCCGGATCATCCTCCGCAGCCCGCCCGTGCTCATCCTCGACGAGGCGACCAGCGCGCTCGACAACCGCACCGAACGCTCGGTGCAGGCCGAGCTCGACCGGCTCGCCGCGGGCCGCACGACGCTGATGATCGCGCACCGGCTGTCCACTGTGGAGCACGCCGACCAGATCGTGGTGCTGCACGAGGGCCGGATCGCCGAAAGGGGGACGCACGAGGAATTGCTGGCGCGCGACGGGCGCTATGCCCGGCTTGTCCACGGGAGCACCTAATGTGGGGCCATGCAGAGCGAACCGGCCCGGACCCTTGACGAGACCGCCGCGCGGGTCACCGCGGACGCCGAACTCGCCGAGCTGTCCCGGCGGGTGCGCGAAGGCGTCGGGCGGCTGAACTGGCGGATGCGCGCGGAAGCGGACCGGCACATCCCCGGGCCGGCGGTACTCGCGGTGCTGAGCCGGCTCTACCGGGCGGGCACGCAGACGCCGACCGAGCTGGCCGAAGCGGAACGACTGCAGCCGCAGTCGCTCACCCGCATCTTGGCGTCGCTCGACCTCCGCGGCCACATCGAGCGGAACCCGGATCCCGACGACGGACGCCGTTCGCGGGTCAGCATCACCGACGAAGGTCTGGCCGTCCTCCGCCGGTACAGCGCCCAACGCGAGCGCTGGCTGGCCGGCGCGCTCGAATCGACGCTGTCGCCGACCGAGCGTCAGCTGCTCCGGCTGGCCGCCGACCTGCTCATCCGGGTCGCGGACGCCTGAAAGCTGCCGTGGAGACCCCTCGATCCCTCCACGGCAGCCTTCGGACACCCCCTTGGTGTCCCGCGCCGCCTCCCCGCGGTGCGGGACGGGTTCCGGAAACGGGCCGCTCCTCCTCCGGCCCGCCCCGGAACCCTGGCGTCTGGACGGCTCACCTCCCCAGGGGCCGTCCGGACTTCCCCCCTCGCCAGCGATCCGGTATCCGCTGGCAGAAGGAAGTCTGCCGCGCCGGAGACGGCGGGTTCAGTGTGAGAACCCTCAATTACCCGTGGGTAGTAATACTCAGCCGGACGCCTTCGTGCGTCCACGGCTGCGCGCCGCGGCTCGCTTCGCCGTCGTACGCGCCTTCGCAGCCCTCGAGGCCGCCGCCTTGGCCTTCGTGACGGCCGCGTTGCGCTCGTCCTCCGCCTCGGCGGCGCTCTCCTGCAACGCCACCAGCAGGCGGGTGACGCCCTCGGCCTGTTCGGCGGCCGTCGGCTGGACCACCTCGGCGCCGTCGATCTTCGCCTGGACCAACGCTTGGAAGGCCTCGCGGTAACGGTCGGGATAACGGCCGGGGTCGAACTCTCCGGTCAGCTCCTCGACCAGGTTCACCGCGCGCCGCAGCTCGCCGGGGCGGATGTCGACGTCGGCGTGCTGGAACGGGAAGTCCGGGGTGCGCACCTCGTCCGGCCACCGCATCGTCTCCAGCACGATCACCTGGTCGCGCACGCGCAGCGCACCGAGCGTCTCGCGGCGGCGCAGCGCGACGGTGACCAGCGCGAGCCGGCCCGACTGCTGGAGCGCCTCGCTGAACAGCACGTACGGCTTCGTGCCCGCCGGTTCGGGTTCGAGGTAGTAGCTCTTCGCGAACCACAGCGGATCGACGTCGGGCACCGGCGCGAACCCGCGGATGGCGATCGTGCGGCCCGGCATCGGGAGGGACGCGAGCTCGTGGTCGGACAGCAGGACGACGTCGCCGCCGGGGACCGGGTAGCCGCGGATCATCTCTTCGGGTGGCACTTCGGCGCCGTCGACCTCGCACACGCGCTTGACGCGGACGCGGCCGCCGTCGGTCTCGTGGACCTGGTGCAGCGGGATTTCCCGCTCCTCGGTGGCGCTGTACGCCTTCACCGGGATGGCGTAACTACCGAACCCGATCGTGCCTGTCCACACTGCGCGCATCCGTGCCACCTCCGCAGCTCCAGGCTAGACAGCGGCCCCGGCGGATCGACAGCTACAAACGGGTGTCAGGCGCGACGGATTCGCTCACACATTCGAACGACGGTGTCACCTCGTCGAGCGCCTCCGCCGAGCACCGGGAGGCGATGGCGGCCGCGCGGAGCACCTCGGCAACCACTTCGACGTCCAGCGGCGGGGCCGCGGCGAGGGCGGCCGAACCGCCTTCGACCCGGGCGGCGAGGCCGGCGAGCGCGTGCGAGATGGCTTCCTGGCCGGCGACCAGCTGGGCGACGACGTCGGTGAGCTCGGCCGTCGTGGCGCCCGGGCCGCCGCAGCGCAGGCCGGCGGCGAGTTCCTCCGCGCAGAAGCGCAGGTGGGTGGCGACCACGGTCGGCGGCAGCGTCAGCCGATCCTGCATCGCTCACCCCCTCGGGCCGGTCGAAGCAGCCATAGTGCCACCGCACGCGGCGTCACCGGACGCGACACACCGCCAGCCACATATTTGACCGAGCGTTCTAGATGTGGTTAAGGTTCGATCATGTCCCGGGTCAAGGAGTTCGACGTCGGCGAAGCCTGCGACGGCGCGCTCACGCTCTTCCGGCGCCAGGGGTACGAGGCGACGTCCGTCAGCGACCTCGTCACGCACCTCGGCGTCGCCAAGGCCAGCCTGTACGCCACCTTCGGCACGAAGCACGACCTCTACGTCACAGCGTTGAAGCGGTACGCGGAGCGCACCGACGCGCGGGTCATGGCCCAGTTGTCGGAGCCGTGTTCCGGGGTGGCCGCGGTGCGCCGGCTCTTCGACGGCTACATGGCGGAAATCCTCGGCGACGAAACGAGAATGGGCTGTTTCGTCGTCAACGCGGCGATCGAACTGCTCCCTCACGACCCCGAAGTCGCACGGCTGGTGGAACGCAGCTGGGACACCCTCGAGGTCGCGCTCACGATGGCACTGGAGCGAGCGAAGGCCCAGGACGAACTCCCCGCCGGAAGCGACCCGGCGACACTGGCGCGCTTCCTGCTCACGGTGCTTCAAGGGCTGCGCGTCCTGGGCAAGGGCACCGATGCCGCGAGCCGGCTGGAAGCGGCCGTCTCCCAGGCCATGCGCCTGCTCATTCAAGAATGATCGGACCAGAAAGAAGGCACACGATGGGGGCACGTTTCGCGGGCAAGGTCGTCCTGGTGACGGGCGGCGGCTCGGGGATCGGACGGGCGACGGCGCGGGCGTTCGCGGGCGAAGGCGCGACGGTGGTCGTCGCCGGGCGCGACGAGCGGCGGCTGGCGTCCGCGGTGGCGGAGATCGGCGGCGACGCGAGCGCGGTGACCGTCGACGTGATCGACTCCGCGGACGTGGCGCGGATGGTGGAAACGGTCGTCGCGCGGCACGGCGGGCTGGACGTCGCGTTCAACAACGCGGGCATCCTCGGGTCGCCGGCGGCGGCCGCGGACCTCGGCGAAGACGACTTCGGCGCGGTGATGGGCACGAACGTCACCGGGACGTGGCTGTGCCTGAAGCACGAGGTCGCGCACATGCGGGCGCACGGCGGCGGCGCGATCGTCAACATGGCGTCGAACATCGGCGCGCACGGCAGGCTGCCGAACATGGCGGCCTACGCGGCGTCGAAGGCCGCGGTCAGCGCGCTGACCAGGACGGCGGCGCGCGATCACATCGCCGATGGCGTCCGGATCAACGCCGTCAGCCCGGGCGCGACCGACACGGACATGTCCCGGCGCCCCGGCGAGACGGACGCCGGCCGCGCCGAGCGGCTGAAGAACGCGATTCCGCTGGGCCGGGTGGGTGCCACCGCCGAGGTGGCCGCCGCGGTGTTGTGGCTGGCTTCGGACGAAGCCGCGTTCACCGTGGGGCACGACCTGGTGGTCGACGGCGGCGCGACCGCCTGAGCGGTCCCACCCGGGCCCGCGGATGGGGGTTGGCCGGATCCTCCTCCGGCGGGAATTCACGACTCACGGTTGCGCATGGTGACGATTCCTCTCTCGGGCGGGAACGGACGGGTGCACGGCGGGGATCAGGACTCGCGGTTGCGCACGGCGGCTCTCCTTCCGGTGCGATCGGCCGGGTGGACATCGGCTCAGGACTCGCGATTGCGCACAGCAGCTCTCCTCTCGGGCTCGGACGAACAGGGGTCACGGCAGCTCAGGACTCGCGGTTACGCACGACAG